>NZ_JAELTX010000049.1 GCF_016429065.1 Pedobacter sp. ASV17 | reverse complement strand
CAGTGGGATACGTACAGAGTCCAATCTGTTACTTCAAAGCTCCCCAGACTGTAAAGCCCTCCCAAATCCCTGGTATTCGGTAAATAGAACCATCAATACCTATTCTTTCTGTTAATTTTTGTTAAAGACAGATGTTTTTTAGGGTAGATATCCTAAGGCTTCGCATAGAGCCCTACAGGAACTGGTGGGATCCAGCGAAATAGCCAACATACGTGGGGAGTTCATAACAGAGGCAAAAGCCTATCATATCACATCATTGATGCTACTGCTGGTATCTTCTTCAAGGGCCAAACAGACTCTTCCTTATCTATTGAGGTATAACGGATTAGAATATGTGATCTGTGTCAGATTTACTAACAATGTTACCGGTATTACGTTAATAAATTCCGCTAAACCATATAATTTGGTTATCTTTGTCACTTACAAATCACATACACATAAATGAGTTTTTTTGTTGAAAGAAGAAGGGAAGTAATGCAGCATATTGAAAAATATATGCTAGAGATGATGCCTGAATATCTCAAACCTATTGATGAAATTTGGCAACCATCTGATTTTTTGCCTGACGCAAGCAAAGACGATTTTTTTCAACGTGTAAAAGATTTACAACAAAGCGCAAGTGAACTGTCTTATGATTTAGTTGCGGTATTGATTGGTGATACCATTACAGAAGAAGCACTACCTACTTACGAGTCTTGGTTGGCAATGGTTGACGGTGTTAGTCGTGATGAAGAGGGTGGTTGGATGAAATGGAATAGACACTGGACTGCTGAAGAAAATAGACACGGAGATTTATTAAATAAGTATTTATATCTTTCTGGACGTGTAGATATGCGTCAAATGGAAATTTCTACCCAATATTTAATTGCTGATGGCTTTGATATTGGTACTGGCCATGACCCATATAGAAACTTTATTTATACCTCTTTCCAAGAGTTAGCAACCAACGTGTCACACAGACGCGTGGCTTCTTTGGCAAAAAAGGACGGAGATACATTGCTATCTAAAATGTGCGGAGTGATTGCTTCTGATGAAGCTAGACACGCAAAAGCATATAAGGATTTTATTAAACAAATTTTTGCTGTTGATGCGAATGAGGCAATGCTTGCTTTTGACGATATGATGCGCAAAAAAATTGTAATGCCAGCGCACTTCTTGAGAGAGGTTGGACTTCCAATTGGTCAGGTATTTGGACACTTTACGGACGCGGCACAGCGTTTAGGTGTTTACACTGCAATTGATTACGTAGATATCTTAAAACAATTGATTGTTGACTGGAATATCGACAGCGTAAAAGAGCTTAACGAAGCTGGTGAAAAGGCCAGAGATTATATCATGAACTTACCTAACCGTTTACTACGAGTAGCTGAAAGGATGAAGAATCCTACGATGGACTACAAATTTAAATGGATTTTAGCATAAAGAAAAGCCCCGCACATGCGGGGCTTTTTTGTTATTGATATGATTTGCCTTGTTCGGCTAAACTAAATCCTTGATTGATGAGCTTTTGTTTTGCTTGCGGTTGCCAAATGATTGGATTGGTATGATTGAAATGTATGAAATGAATTTTAGCCTTGGTACTGGCATTTTCTTTTTCAAATAGTTTCATCGTTTCGGAAACAAATGGATGTGGTACCTCATTCATAGGTCTGTTGTTCAGTTCCAGGTTATCATAAAATGTAGCGTCAAGGAATGCATAATCAACCTGACTGACTTCTTCAATGATATTTTTATCCCACTTAGACCATTTATCTATATCTGGAATGAATAGCACTTTTTTGCCTCCAAGATTTATTTTAAAGCCAACGGTTTCTGAGTATTCGTCACGGTGAGGCACGATGACTGCTTGGAAGTTGATGGCGTCAAATATAACGGGCTTAATGGTATCTAATTGAACTAGGTTGATGTTCTTTAATTCAACCAATTGGCTCCATGGGCCGTTTTTTTCTAAAAAGTTTTTAAACTTGGGCATCACATAAACATTCAGTTGCTTGGTGTTCATTACTTCACGACCAAATTGCATTAGTCCTGTGTAATGACCGATATGTGCATGCGTTAGAAAGATACCATTGGGCAAATAGGGATATTCTCCTTTCGTTAACGTTTGAAAGTCCTGTAATTGTTGCTTAATATCTGGAGTGGCCTCTAACAGCCACCATTGCTTTTTCTGTGGATTTAGTACCGCTAGTGCCGTAATATTTCTTCGTAACTTAGGGTTTGCCCATGCTTGGGTACAGCATGTTTTTTGACAACCCAAATGAGGAAATCCGCCATCTTGAGCCACACCAAGCACCATTACGTAGGGTTGATTGCTTTGCGCATGAGCCTGAGTAATGAATAGGAGGATCAATGATAGGAAAATAACAAGCTTTTTCATTACATGTTCCTTCTATACTGCCCACCTACTTCATATAAAGCATTACTAATCTGTCCTAAAGAACAGATTTTGCATACATCCATTAACTTATCGAAGATATTTTCACCGTTAATGGCGGCCTTTTGTAGGTTTTTTAGCGCCTCTGTAGCTTCATTTTCATTACGTTTTTGAAAAGCTTCCAAGGTGTTGATTTGATATTGCTTTTCTTCTTCTGTAGCACGGATAACTTCTCCAGGAACAATAGTAGGTGAACCATTTTTATTAAGGAACGTATTTACGCCTACAATTGGAAATTCTCCAGTATGCTTTAAGGTTTCATAGTATAAACTTTCTTCTTGTATTTTACCACGTTGGTACATGGTTTCCATGGCACCTAATACACCACCTCTATCATTAATACGCTTAAATTCAGCTAAAACAGCGTCTTCTACCAGGTCAGTTAGTTCTTCAATGATAAAAGCGCCTTGTAAAGGGTTTTCATTTTTCGCCAAACCTAGCTCTCTATTGATAATGAGCTGAATGGCCATTGCTCTACGTACTGATTCTTCTGTAGGTGTGGTAATGGCTTCATCATAGGCGTTGGTATGCAATGAATTGCAATTATCATAGATGGCATAAAGCGCCTGAAGGGTGGTTCTAATGTCGTTAAAATCTATTTCCTGTGCGTGTAGCGAACGTCCAGAAGTTTGGATATGGTATTTTAGTTTTTGTGAACGGTCGTTCCCTTTGTATTTGTTTTTGATGGCTTTGGCCCAAATTCTCCTAGCCACTCTACCAATTACAGCGTATTCTGGATCAATGCCATTGCTAAAGAAAAATGAAAGGTTAGGTGCAAAATCATCAATATGCATGCCTCTGCTCAAGTAATATTCCACAAAGGTAAAGCCGTTACTCAAGGTAAAAGCCAATTGAGAAATTGGATTTGCACCTGCTTCGGCAATATGGTATCCTGATATGGAAACCGAATAGAAGTTGCGCACTTTCTCGGTAATGAAGTAATGTTGGATATCACCCATCATCCTCAAAGCAAATTCCGTGGAGAAAATACAAGTGTTTTGGGCTTGGTCTTCTTTTAAGATATCCGCTTGCACCGTTCCGCGTACTGAACTTATCGCTTTGGCCCTAATTTGTGCGTAGACATCTTTTGGCAGTACTTGGTCTCCAGTTACGCCCAAAAGCATTAAACCTAAACCGTTATTGCCTTCTGGCAACGAGCCGTTATAAGACGGTCTGCTAATCCCCTTTGCTTTGAAAATTTGATTGATTTTGGCAGTTACTTCTTCTTCTAGTCCATTTTCGATAATGTATTTTTCACATTGCTGGTCGATGGCTGCATTCATGAAAAATCCTAATAACATCGGAGCAGGACCATTGATGGTCATGGAAACAGAAGTACTCGGTGCACATAAATCAAAACCAGAATATAGCTTTTTAGCGTCGTCCAAAGTAGCTATGCTTACACCTGAGTTTCCAATCTTTCCATAAATATCTGGACGTAAATGAGGGTCTTCCCCATATAAGGTCACTGAATCGAAAGCGGTAGACAATCGATGCGCTGGCTGCCCCAGTGAAACATAATGGAAACGTTTATTGGTTCTTTCTGGTCCACCTTCTCCTGCAAACATACGGGTGGGGTCTTCTCCATCACGCTTTAAGGGGAAAACACCAGCAGCGTAAGGAAATTCGCCAGGCAGATTTTCTGTAAGTAGCCATTTTAAGATATCGCCCCATTCTTCGTAACGTGGAAGTGCCACTTTAGGGATTTTAAGCTTAGATAATGATTCGTAAAACAGCGGTTGTTTAATTTCTTTATCTCGTACTTTGTAAATAAAAAAGTCTTGCTTGTAGTTGTGTTTGGTGCTGGGCCACTCCCTTAAAAGTCGCTTGCACTCGCCATCTAATTGTTCTTCATATAACGAATAAAGCTTTTCTAAGTCTTCTGTAGAAGATTTTTCCTCTGTTTTTAGCAAGTCGATTACACCATTTAACTGGTACATTTTGCGGGCAATGCCTACTTGTTTTTCTACCCATTCATTGTATTGCTCACTGGCTTCTGCAATTTCAGATAGATATCTGGTGCGTTCAGGAGGGATGATGTAAATCTTTTCAGACTGACTGGAAGTCATTTCCATTTTAGCGGCAAAATCCACACCTGTTCTTTCTTGGATTTTTTGAAGCAAGGCCACAAATAGGTTGTTCATGCCTGGATCATTGAACTGTGAGGCCATGGTTCCATAAACAGGAATTTCCTCATCCTTAGCGTCGAAGATATTGTGATTGCGTTTATATTGCTTCCTTACATCACGTAGGGCATCTAAAGCACCACGCTTGTCGAATTTATTGATCGCCACTAAATCTGCAAAATCCAACATGTCGATTTTTTCCAGCTGTGTAGCGGCACCAAATTCAGGGGTCATCACGTACAATGAAACATCTGAATGTTGCGTGATTTCGGTATCTGATTGTCCAATACCCGATGTTTCTACAATAATCAGGTCAAATCCAGCTGCTTTACAGATATCAATACTTTCTTGTACATTTTTTGACAAGGCCAAATTGGCCTGTCTGGTTGCTAGTGAACGCATATAAACCCTTGGGTTATTGATAGCGTTCATACGTATCCTATCACCTAATAAGGCACCGCCTGTTTTTCTTTTGGAAGGGTCGACGGATATAATGGCAATGGTTTTATCTTTTACTTCAATCAAAAATCTTCTTACCAGCTCGTCAACCAAGGACGATTTACCCGCACCACCAGTACCCGTAATCCCTAAAACTGGAGGTTTTGCAGTACTTTGTAGTTTCTTTAGTATAATTTCAAACTCGTCGGCATTGTTTTCTGCAGAAGAGATTAACCTCGCAATTTTCCTGTTCTCTTTTTCCTGCAAATTTTCTGTTTCATCTTTCAGGCTTTCTATGGTAGCGAAATCTGTTTGCTGTAGCATGTCGTTAATCATGCCTTGCAAACCCATTTTCCTACCATCATCTGGAGAATAGATTTTAGAAATGCCGTAAGCTTCCAATTCCTTAATCTCATCAGGAAGAATTACACCGCCGCCACCGCCAAATATTTTGATATGTGAAGCACCGCGTTCCTGCAGCAAATCATACATATATTTGAAATATTCGATGTGTCCACCTTGGTAGGAGGTTATGGCAATGCCTTGTACATCTTCTTGAATGGCACAATTCACTACTTCATCTACCGAACGATTGTGGCCTAGGTGAATGACTTCAGCTCCGCTAGATTGTAAAATCCTGCGCATAATGTTAATCGTGGCATCGTGGCCATCGAAAAGTGCTGCAGCGGTTACGAAGCGTATTTTATGGGAAGGTTTATAGATTTCAATTTTTTCCATAGTATGTAAATTCCCAGAGGGGAAAATTGCTTTTGATCAGTATAAAATTGGTTAGAAATTACTGACCAAATGTACATTTTTATAAGGGTTTTGACAAGGTGTAGCTGTTGAGCATATCTTAAAAGTAGCAACTGTTTGTTATCTAAATGGCAATAAACATTTACCTAAAATAAAAATCCCCAATTCGGATGAGTGAATTGAGGATTCATATTATGAATTTGATAATTGCTTATTTCATCGCTTCGATAATCACGTTACCAATACTGCCACTAGGCTGTTGAATGTGAAGTAATGCAGAGATGGTAGGGGCAATGTCGGTCATTGCATAAGGTTTGTTGGTTTTGCCTGGTTTAATTCCCCAGCCCATAAATACCGCAGGAATATGACTGTCGTAAGGATTCCATGCCGCATGGCCAGTACCAGGGTTTAACGTTGGATACCAACCTGCATCCAGTATAATGTAAACATCACCACTTCTACGAGCGTTATAACCATTAGTGATTTTATTCTTTATCTCTTGAGGAAGACTTGCGTTGCCCAAATTCTTAACATCTACAGCATTAAGTACACCTTCTTGTTTAATCAAGTAATCAATACTTAGTTGTTTGATTTTGCTATAGTCTGCATTCGCCGCTTTAATGGCATCAGTGTCAAAAATCAGTTGATTGTTGATCAAAGTGAAGATGGCATCTTTTACCTTGAATTCCTTTAAAATCAAACTGTCTAATTCGGTTTTGTATTTCTTCGGATTTAGCCCTCCACCTGGTAATTTGTTCTCTTTTGAAAAGCCTGGTACGTGGGTTACACCATGGTCGGCAGTTAAGAAAAACAAGTAGTTTCCTTTGCCAATGGTTTTATCCAAGTAGTTAAAAAAGTCTTCTAAATCTTTATCTAATCTTAAGTAAGTATCTTCTAGTTCGATAGAGTTTGGTCCAAACTGATGCCCTACATAATCGGTTGAAGATAAACTTACCGCTAGGAAGTCGGTATTGCCTGTTTGTCCAAGTTTTTCAGCAGGAATAGCCGCTTTTGCAAATTCTAGGGTGAAGGTATTGCCATAAGGCATGCTGGCCATCATGGAATAGTTTTTATTCACATATTGTTTAAATAGGTGGGGAAAGGTAGCCGTTTTTTCGCCTTTGAATACTCTTTCGTAAGGCTTGTCGTCTGCAGTACTTTCTGTATAGGTTTCAATCGGGTAAAGTGTATGCCAATCTTTGGCAAAATAGGTGTTAGGTAGTTTTCTGGCATTAAACTCATTTACCCAAGCAGGTAATTGCTGCATGTAGTGGGTACTGGTAATGAAACTTCCAGTCAAATCATCATACCAATAAGAACCATTTGCGGTGTGCCCGCCAGGTAAGATAGCCCCCCTGTCTTTAATGGACATACTGATTACCTTACTTCTAAAATTAGTAGCCATGCGTAACTCGTCGGTCATCGTAGTCACCAATAAGTTTTTAGGCGACATTAATCCTTCTTTACTGGTACTGCCTACAGTACTTACGTCCTTATCTTCCACACAGTAAACATCTCTGCCTAATTGTGGATCGAACCAGTTGTTGCCAATAATCCCATTAATGGCTGGCACCGAGCCAGTATATACCGAAGAGTGGCCACAAGCGGTGAGCGTAGGTGTGTATGGAATTAAAGTGTTTTCGGCTGAAAATCCTTCATTGATTAAACGTTTGAAACCTCCTTGCCCGTATCGGCTATAAAAGCGATAAAGATAATCCCAACGCATTTGGTCTACTACCATACCTACTACAAGTTTAGGTCTGGCAACGGTTTGTGGATAGTTTGATGTAGAGGTTGTAGCAGTTGATTTAGTTGTCTTTTGGGCGCTTGCACCACTTGCAAATAAGATAGCAATGGAAAAGCACAGGAATTTTACTTTCATTGATGATTTTTTTATAAAGGTATCAAATGCCCATTAAGTTAAAAGGGCAATATTGTAAATATTTCATCTCATTTAGTGGAATTGGGTTCATTTTTTGAGATGAGGAAGGTTTATATAATTTCGGCCACTACAAAAGTGCTTCCACCAACAAAAATTAAATCTTTTGGTTGTGCTTTTGACTTTGCTTTGGCTAAAGCGGTGGCAACACTATTGCACACGTGGCCTTTCAAATTAAAGCTAGCGGCTTGCTCGGCAAGTTCTTGTGCGGGCAAAGCTCTTTCCAATTCTGGTTGGCAAAAGTAATAGTTGGCTTTTTGGGGCAATAGTGATAGTACCGCGGTAATGTCTTTGTCTTTCACCATCCCAATGACCATGTGGAGCTGTTCATGCGGTGTTTGTTGAATGTTTTGTACCACTTCGGCAATGCCAGCCTTATTATGTCCTGTATCACAAATCACCAAAGGATTTTTAGATAAGGTTTGCCATCTGCCTTGTAAGCCTGTTATTTTTTTTACGCTTTTTAGTGCTTCAAAAACGGCTTTATCTTCAATTTTGTAGCCAATTGCTCTCAATGCCCTAACAGATTGCAGCACCGTGAGGATGTTTTTTCGTTGGTAATTTCCCGTTAAATCTAAGCTTAGTTCAGTAGTGGTGTTGTCCTTAATTCCTTGGATGTTTAATTGCAGTAAATTCGATTTTGATTTAGCGCTAGCAATAGATAATTCGTCTTCGGCAAATGTTAATGTTGCGCTTTGCTCTTTTGCTTTTTCTATGAAAACGGGATCTGTTTCGGGATGGTGCTCCCCAATAATTACTGGCGTATTTTGCTTAATGATTCCTGCTTTTTCAAAGGCAATTTCGGCAAAAGTATTGCCCAACATATTGGTATGGTCGAGACTGATGTTCGTAATGATAGATAGGTCGGGCTGGATGATATTGGTAGAATCGAGCCTGCCGCCTAAGCCTACTTCAATAATAGCTACGTCTATTTTTTCCTGTGCAAAATAGGAGAAGGCCATGGCTACGGTCACTTCAAAAAAGGATGGCTCAATTTCTTCGATTAGTGGCTGTTGTTGTTTTACAAAATTGGTTACAAAGCTTTTTGATACCATTTTGCCATTAATGCGGATGCGTTCCCTAAAATCTTTGAGGTGAGGAGAGGTATATAAACCTGTTTTATAGCCTGCTTTTTGCAAGATGGCAGCCAACATGTGCGAGGTGGAGCCTTTTCCATTGGTACCACCAATATGGATGGTTTTGTATTGGTTTTGTGGGTTGTTTAAGGCCGAGCAGAAGGCAATGGTATTATGTAAATCTTTTTTGAAAGCCACTGCTCCAACTCTGGTAAACATGGGTAGACGACTGTAGAGATATTCGACGGTTTGGCTGTAGTTCATCATGATGTTTCAAAGATAGGTGAAGTTTTAATTTTTTGCCATGGTTTTGGCTCAAACCTCACAGGTTTTGGTAGGTTATAAGGTTGCAGGTCGTCATTGCGAGGTACGACCGCGAAGCAGCTACAGCGTAAACCAATCTTCAAGCGGCTTACTATTACTAGTGTTGTGGGATTGCTTCGGAGAATGTATTAAGTTTATACTAGTCGTTGTAGGTCGTCATTTCGGGTACTTTAAAATTTCATATCCAAAGATTTCTCTCCCGAAGGGTCGGGATCGAAATGACGAATTAGGGTAAGCCTCTGTTAACCCGAAATGACGAGTATTAAGAAAGAGATTACTTTACAATAAATCTAAAAGGCACGAAAAAAACGCGGATTTCAGGGCCTTTGGCAATTGCGTTTAAAGATGCTTGGAGCATCGCATTTTCACATTTACGGAATAAAGCACTGTTAGAAAAAGTAGTTCCCCTTGCACCAGCGGTAGCACTTACTATTCGTCCTGATTTATTTACTTGTATTTTAACCATAATGGTTCCAGTTTCCTGACCATCATCGTCTGGTTTTACCAAGTTTCTGAAATGACTTAAGGGTAGCGGTTTATTACCGAATCCAGAACCACCATCACCATAGAAAGGCGCTAAGGGGTCACCATCAGGATCGCCTTGGTTGCCAGGTTCACTACCTGTACCGTCACCACCGCCTGTGGCATTATTTTTTTTGCCTTTATAAATGGCGTTAGGGTTAATGGCAGGTTGCTCTACTTTATTGTCGGTTTTATTGCTAGGGTTGGCGTTGTTTTTGGTTTCCTTAGTATTTACAGCTACCGACTCTTCATTGTCCTGTGTAGTGATGTTCTTATCGCTCAATTGTGTGGCAACACTTTTGGTCGTAGGATCTGGAGTAACTTGATCTGGTTTTTTATTATTGGCATCGGGAGCTGTTGAAGGCTCTTCTGTGCTGGTATAATCAGTTCCCATGCCCGTTACTGAAGTACCGTAGTTAACTACCATACCACCCATTCCCAATTCTTCATTGGGTTCAAATTTACCAATGATCCAAAAGAAACTTAGCGCAATAAAACCTCCCATCAGCACAGTAGAAATGGCTAAAGCTTTTGGGTAATTATTTTCTTCCTTATGGTTATGTGCCATGTTTATTTCTTTTGCTCTACAGCAAGAACAACTTTCAATTTCAATTTGTTAGCCACATCGAACACTTTCATGGTATTCTCGATAGATACCCCTCTAGCCACATATAATACGATGGTTAAGTCTGTATCTTGTTGTATTTGGCTTTGTATTTGGCCTTCCATCGCCTCTAGGCTTACTGGTTTTTTATCAACGAAATAGTTAAGATTTTCGTCGATACTTACCGTAATGGATTTTTGGTTATTCGCCTGTTGACCAGAAGAGGATCGGGGAAGCAATAACTTCACCACTTGTGGATTTACTACAGCAGAAGCCAATAGGAAAAACAGCATCAAGAAAAACATGATGTCGTTTAAGGCAGCGGTATGCACCTCTACATGACCCTTTTTTCTGTTTTTTAAATTCATTATTTTCCTGGTTCTTCTAAAAGATCGATAAATTCAATTGCTTCGGTTTCCATTTTAAGGATGATTTTCTCTACCATCATGTTTAAGATGTGGTAAAGTACATAAGCCATGATACCGATGATCAAGCCCGTTGCCGAAGTAATCATTTTAGTATAGAGACCGTCTGAGATGGTACCAATTTCGATAGCGCCCTCTGCAGCTACCCTTTGGAAAATGGTAATTACACCAATGATAGTACCTACGAAACCAAGCATGGGTGCAATACCCGCAATGATCCCTAAAATTCCAATGTTCTTTTCTAGTTTGGCTACTTCTAATTTGCCAGTGTTTTCAATAGCCCCTTCGATATCTTTAATAGGACGACCAATACGCTTTAAACCTTTCTCTAGCATGCGAGCTAAAGGAGCAGGGGTATTTTTACATAAGGCAATGGCGCTTTCTAATCTTCCTTCTTTAATGTTTTGTCTGATTTGAAATAATAAATTGGTATCGTCTTTAGATGCTTTGCGTATGGTTATATATCTTTCGATGAAAATTACCAAACCTAAAAAGGCCAATAACGTAAGTGGGATCATCACCCAACCGCCTTTAAAAAGCAAGTCAATAAAATGAAGAGGCTCTTGAGGTTTTACTGCTGTGGTAGGTACCGTTTGAGCTGTATCCGCTAAATTTTGTACGGTATCTTGTAAAGTGGTTAGTAATAATATCATTGTGTGTTAATTATTTTTAATGGTCTGTACGTACATTTTTGGACTATTGAACTGCTTACGGAATTTAACAACGTATTTTTGTGCCGAATCGATATTGTTGTACGATGCAATACTGATTTTTTTATAAAGCTTACCTGGCATTTTAGCTACTTTTGCTTCAAAGCCATGCTTTTTCATGTAGGCTATATATTCCTCTACTTCTGAATCTCTAGCGAAAGCTGCTGCAATGATATCATAGGTTTCGGTTGGTTTTACTTCACTCTTTTTAGCCGTTACTTTGATGGTATCCTTGGCAGGTTGTACATCTAATCCCACTTTTTCCGCATTTTGCATGATGCTATCTGCAAAATCTAGCGAGTCTTTTTGGGTTTGAAGGTTGCTACGTTCCATTGGTAATACCATTTTTTCGTTTGGATTAACGCCACTTTTACCAAAATGTTGAAACAATTCAGGTTTTACAAAATAAATAATGGCGATTAGTACTGCCAAAATCAATAAACCAATACTCACTTTCTGATAAAGTGGCATGGTTCTTTTCTCTTCTTCAATAGGCTCTTCTAGCTCGTCATTATCATATTCGCCAATCAGCGTGTTTTCTTCTGAAACTCTACTGCGAACATTGTCAAAATCCCACTCGTGTGTAGTAGAGGTTAACTTAAAGTCGTCCTCTTTTTCAGTTCTGAACTCATTACGTGGAATAAAATCTCTATCGTTGCCCGCTGTATTTGTTGTTTCAGTATGCGTAGTGTTTTCACTTTGTTCAGCATCTTTCTCCTCGTATACGTCATTGTCAGAAATCACATTTTCGCCTTCAAAGCTCCAAGTTTCACCTATTTCCTGCTCTTCCTCACTTTCACCTGTTGGATTTTCGGTATTTACTTCCGCTATTTCCTCATATACTTCTTCGTCTGTAGACTCATTACTTTCGATAGACGTAGTGGTATCTTCAGCTTCTTCCTTCGTTTCAACTTCCGTTATTTCTTTTCGTACCTCTTCTTCTGCAGATTCGTTACTTTCAATGGGAGCATCAGTGTTATCAGATACTTCCTTGGCTTCAACTTCCGCTATTTCCTCATGCACTTCTTCGTCAGTCGCTTCATTATTTTCGATAGAAGTACCGCCATTTTCAGCCTCTTCTTGACTTTCAATAATGGTTTCTTCCGCAGGTACCTCAGCTTCCTCAACTAATGGTTGTTCCGTGGTTTCTTCCGATGTAACCACTTCTTGAACATCTTCTAGCGGCGTAGTCTCGTTATCTTCAACAGGCTGTGCTGTTTCTTCAATAACTTCGTCGCCTAGTCTGGCCATTTCATGTTCAAATTCGGGAACTTCTACATGCTCAATGGCTGGTTCTCGAATTTCCGTTGCTTCATTTGTTAGCTCTACTTCTGGTTGGGTAGGCGTAGGCTCTACATGCTGAACATTTGCCGTAACCGTAGGCAGGGCAAAAAAGTCGAAACCAATATTGATATCTTGGTTTGCCGTAAATGCTATTTGGTTACCTGTTTGCTGAAGTGTTCCTAAATTTTCTAAGCTATATTGGCCATTTTGCAAGCCTTTATGTACTTCTCCAACAAATTGGCTAATGAAATATTTGGCCGAATCTTCGGAAATCCCTCTTTTGGTTTGGATATATTGCGATAGGTTGGTGTGCTCCAAAACATCGGAGCTGAACTCCAATGCATAGCTAGGAGGCAAAAACGAGTGAGTTTCTGCATCGTACCTTCCTGGTGTTTTCTTTTTGTAAAAAGTACCCAAGCCTTCAATTCCTATTTGTTTACGGGTTTTTAAAAGCTCTATCAGGTATTGCAATATATCCATTTGGGTAAAAATAATTATAAAAATTAACCTATTAAAACGAATAGGTTAAGCCGCCAAAGATATTAAAACCATTTTGACGATAATATAAAAATTTACTGTAATTGGTATTTAAAATATTGTTAGCTCTGGCAAATGCCGAAACTTTATTGTTGATTTTGTAACTAGCGCCCACTCCCAAATCAACAAAACCTTTAATGTTTACAATGGTTTCGTTGTCGTAGGTAGGAACAGGAGGGTAGGTGCCATCTGGGTTTAACGGGTTGGCCAAGAATACTTTTGCTTTGCTATCATCTTGAACGGCAACAGAGGCATCAAACGTTAGCTTTTTGTTGAATACGTAACTGAAGTTTGAAGTTAAACGCAATTGAGGTTTAAAATAACTTTCTTTTTCAGCACCCGCTTTGTAGTCTTCCATGTTCAGTTTACCTGTCCATTTTAAGTTATCGCTCACTTGAACGGTCAATTCACCTTCTAATCCCAATATTTTGGTTTTGCCGAAATCGTAAATCACATCAAATTTGTTGAATGAGCCAAAGCTGTTCACAAATAAAGGCATATCAGTAATTTCTTTACTGTAGAAACGTGCTTTATAGCCAAATCCTGGGCCGCCAGTACCTTTAATACCACCGCTGATGCTCAATTTCTCTACACTGTTTTTAATGAAGATGTTTTGGTTCAAGAATGGATTTTCGTCGGTTAGGTCTTTTAAGGTATTACGGTTCACATCGCCTTTAATTTCACCAAAGATTTGAAGGAAATCAGGAATTAAGGTGAAGTCGGCAGTTACTGCTGGGAAAAATCTAGTGGTTGATTTGCTGCCAAATTCTTGTGTAATGTTAGCACCTGCAATAATTTTTACGCCACCAGCCTGTAATTTAATGTAAGGATTTAAACGCAAAAGGTGATTAGACACACTGGTGCTTACATCTTTGGTATTGCCAAATTCGGCCGATGCCGCTAGACCCAAATTGAAACTGCTGATTCGTTTGTTCAAATACCCCGTTAGGGTAAGCGCTTTTTCTTTGGCGCTGTATTTATCATTGAAAAAGTAACCATTCACTTTTGCGGCATAGCTAAAAGCATCAGGATCTGGAGTGAATTTGCTAATCGCTTCACCTTCTAGTTCAAAGAAATTGAGGGTCTGTTTAGCTGGATTAGGATTTAACGTTGGATTGTTATCATCAATGCCATAAAAGTATAAACCGTGTCTTTGGTAGTTTATTTTGCCATTTAAGGTATTGTTTTCGCCAACACTACGGGCAAATACACTTAACTGTTGCTTGTTTTCATTCTGTTTATTCAACTTGCCTTCGTTGCTGAAATGTCTGAAGAATACGCCAGTTTGCAAAGCAGGGTCTTGTCCCATTGCGATGTAAGCTTCGGCCAAAGTGGTTCCTAGGTTACCTGCGCCACCTTTCACATAATTGTTGGTCAAAGGTGCTTGACGCTCGTCGGCTACTTTTTGGGCTTGCAGTTTCTGTATATCCGTGTTGAGTTCAAGCTTCCTGTCGGTAAGTTGGTAGTTAAACTTCGCTCTGTAAGTTTTAAGGTTATCCAAATCAGGACTTCTTCTCAACTTTACGGCTTCTGCCAATACGGGTTTGTACGGTCGTATAATCTCGATTTCTTCGCTTAACGTCTTTTCTGTTTTTTCAGGAGGTTTTACGTCCTGCGCATGCAGACCAAATGCCCCTAGAAGTAAGCCAAGCGTGATGTATGTCGTTTTATTAAATCTCATTGTGTGTCTTTCTAGTTGATTTTTGCCAATTTTTCTTTTGCGGTAGGAACAATATCATCCTTGCCTTCGTAATTGTCGATGATACTCAATAAAGTACTTTTCGCCTGCATCTTATCCTTTAAAGCCAAGTAGTTATCGGCCAAAAGAATAAATGATTTCGCTACCCAATAATCATATGATGGCATATTGTTAATGAGGTCAAAACAAGTCTTTTGAGAGGTCTTGTAATCGCCTTTGGCATATTGTAAAGCTGCGATGTTGTATTTAGCCTCGGCAGCAGCCAATGTTTTGGTGGTTGCTACCACTTTATTAAATGACTTGATGGCTGCAGTGGTATCTGCTTTCAATAAATAAGCTTTACCTGCAAATAGGTCAGAGCTATTTTTTTCTTCCTCTGACGATTTTTCCGAAGTTTTAACGATATCGGCATATTTGATCATTTCATCAGGCATGTTCAAAGCGGTGTAGGCTTTAATCAAGTTGTTGATGGCATAGCTGTGGTGGGCTTTATAATCGGCCGTAGTCTCCAATCGTTTTAAGTATACAATGGCTTCGTTATATTTTTTCTCGTCCATCAATACTTTCGAAACACTCATTAATGAGCGCTCGGTATAATCACTGGTCCAATCGTTAAGGATGTAATCATAATCTTGAATAGCTTCCGTTGAACGGCCTAATTTTACCAAAGATTCAGCTCTGATAAATTTAGCTTCCTTATCGTGGATGGGTTTAGGGAATTTCTCTAGATAAGAATTGATGGCTTCATAAGCGCCTTTGGCATCACCACGCAGGTAAATATTGTTAGCCGATTGGAACATGATGTTATCCTGCTCACTGGTTGAATAATTGCCCAGTGGGGTAGTTGCGGCGTAAGCAATAAACCCATTAGCATCACCACGGTCTACATAAATGTTCTTAATCGATTCAAGAGATTGCTTAGCCTCTGGCGTACTTGGATAATCTCTAATTACTTTTTTGAACGACTCTAGTGCCGCATCATCTTGGTCTTGGTTGTATTGTACCAAGCCAATGGTTAAAAGTGCTTTAGGTACATAACTACTACGAGGGTATTGGGCTACTAAACCTACCAAATCCGTTTTTGATTTTTCGAAATCACCTTTGTTAAAGTAAGTATAGGCGGTTTCGAAACCTGCATCATCCGCATAGTTAGAGTTAGGGAACTGTTTCAACAAGCTTTGCATGGTGCCAATTTTGGCATCGTCCTGTTTTTGCAAACCTTGAATCATACCCCGTTGAAACAAAGCATAATCCTCTCCAGTTTGTTTGCCGCTAATGATACGGTTATAGTAAGAAAGAGCATCGCCATAGTTTTTGTTCACAAAATACGAATCCGCTAAGCGAAGCATCGCATCGTTTACTGTTTTGGCATCTTTATCTGCTCCTTTTAAAAAACGCTCGAAGTAATTGGCTGCCTTAACGTATTTTTCATCTTCAAAAGCAGCGTAACCCAAGGCATAGTTGGCAAAGTTGTACACTTCGGTCTTCTTGGCCTCTTCCATGGCAAGGAACTTTTCGAAAGTTTTAACCGACTCGCCGTACTTTCTCAATTCGTACATCGATTCTGCCATCCAATAAATGCTCAAGGCATAAATTTCACTGTCCTCTTGGAAGTTGCCCGAACGTAAAAACATCGACAAGGCATTAGGGAAAGCTCTTTCGTTGTAAAACTCTAAACCTCTAAAATAGGTCACTTTCTGGTAAGCAGCTTTTGCTTCTGGAGTTTTATTTGGGATAGGTTCTAAAATGTCAATGGCCGCTTGGTAGTTTTTGCTGGTCAATAAAATTTCACCCAAAAGTGTTTTGGCCTCGTTAATTCTTTTTGAAGCAGGAAACGTTTTAAGGAAGTTCTGCGTCGCATCCAATGCCTGTTGGTTAAACTCCAGTTCGTAGCTTAATTTGGCATAGTTAATCCAAGCTTCTTCTTGTAGGTTTTTATCAAAATCTAACCTCGAGGCTCTAAAGAAAGCATTTCTAGCTTTTTCCTTTGCGTTTAGTTTCAAGGCCGATTTACCTAAGGTAAACATACCATTCTGTAGGTACACGTCGTCGGTATTCAGTTTTTCTAATATCGTTACCGATTCTTTGTATTTGCCATTCTGGAAAAGGGCATAACCATATTGGTAAACAAAAAGGTTGTTTTTAACCTGATTTTGGTCTTTTTCGTAGAAAAGGGCAAAATATTTCTCCGCGTTTTTAAATTCCGATTTTGAGAAATAAGAAGCAGCCACCAAGCTCAGCATTTCAGCTTCATATTTTTGCTTGGTTTTTGCCATCACTGGAATGGCGTAGTCAATTACATCATCATAACGCTCATCCAAATAGTACATCGAAGTAATGTAGTATGGATAGCTGGCTTCGTAGGTAGGCGAACCCTTCAGCTTTTCAAAATTGGCCAGTGCCGTTTTGTATTCTTTATTAAGGTAGTTGATGTAAGCGAAATAGTAAGTGGCACTTTCCTGAAAAGGAGAGTCCTCTTTTTTTACGGCCTCAAATAATGGTTCAGCCTTTTCAATATCGTTTTGCTCAAAATAAGCATAACCTTGTTTAAACTGATATTCTACACGTTGCTTTTGCGAAAGCGAACTAGGGTCGGCTTGGTTAAACCACTCTAAGGCCTTGGCATAATCCTTTTTGGCAAAATAAGCCTTCCCCATATGGAAATAAGCCAGTTTTGTATTCGGATTTAAAGGATACTCTCTAATGAATTCTTGGAAAAGAGCTTCGGCATCGTCATTGCCCAATTCGATGGCACAAACGGCAGCGTAAAACTTGGCATTTTCTTTAATAATCGATAGCTCGGCGCTACTTTGTTGTTGTGTGCTTGTTTTGCTACGGTATTGCTCTACTAATTTAAATTGTTGTGCAGCGGCTACATATTTCTCGTTTCTAAGCAGCTCTAACCCACTCTGGTAATTTTGGTTCAGTTTTATCAATGGACTAGTTTGGGCATGTCCAAAACCGTATCCACTGGCTATAAACAGTGGAACCAATAAGTATCTTTTTTTCATTTGCGTATTTCTTTAAGTAGCTTTTTTACAGCATTACTTGGTTTAGCTATGGCCAATTGTCCATTTTGTTGAGCAATGGTTTTAGCTAGGGTTGATACTAAAATAGAATTAATGTGCTTAGCTATCAACATAAGAAATTAACATGTGTTGATAACAGACATTTAACGAAATGGTTGTGAGCTTGGTATGTGCTGTTAAAAAGTTTTTAACACGGCTTTAATCACCGCTTTTAGCGAGGCCTGCTTGCCTTTGGCAAATGGGACTATTGCAGCTTATTGGTGTTTTTCCTTAAAATACTCCAATATCTTCCTTCATTGTAGTTCCAGTTGGCAAAGCCCGAACCCAAAATAATAACGATAGAAATGATGATTAAATTGAAGATGAAAGTACCTAAATGAGAGAAGGTGAAAAAGTAGTATTCGGTATCTCCAATGATGAAATAATTAACCAAATCAATTAAAATAGATAGGGGTAAAGCTACGGTGATAAAGGTTTGGTAGCTGTGTTTTCTCCAGCTCCATTTTTTCCGTTTTTCAGTCCAATAATCTACAAATTGTTTTTCTTTGGGGGTCATTAGCTATCTTTTTGGCTGGCCAAAAGATAAAGAACAGCCATTCTAACGGCTACGCCATTTTCTACCTGATTTAAAATGATAGATTGCTTGCTATCAGCCACATCACTGGTAATTTCTACCCCACGATTAATAGGGCCTGGGTGCATCACTACAATTTCTTTATCTAAATTATCTAGAATTTGCTTGTTTAAGCCGTACATCATCGAATATTCTCTTCCCGTTGGGAAATATTTGATGTCCATACGTTCAAGCTGTATGCGCAACATGTTAGCCACGTCGCACCAATTGAGTGCCTTAATTAAATCATGTTCTACTTTAACGCCCAAGGCACCAATGTGCTTAGGAATTAAGGTGGTAGGGCCGCAAACCATTACTTCGGCACCTAGTTTTTGTAAGCAAAGAATGTTAGAAATAGCCACACGAGAGTGCAGAATGTCACCCACAATCACCACTTTTTTGCCAGCTACATCGCCAAGCTTCTCTCTAATCGAGAAAGCATCCAATAAAGCTTGGGTAGGGTGTTCATGTGCGCCGTCGCCAGCATTTACAATCTGAGCGTCAATGTGGCGACTTAAAAATTGACCAGCTCCAGCATAAGGATGGCGCATCACCACCATATCTACCTTCATGGCCAAAATATTATTTACCGTATCAATTAGGGTTTCGCCCTTGCTTACCGACGAAGAGGAAGCAGCGAAATTCACCACATCAGCCGAAAGCCTTTTTTCAGCCAGTTCGAAAGAAAGTTTGGTACGGGTTGAGTTTTCGAAAAAGATATTCGCAATGGTGATGTCTCTTAAAGAAGGAACCTTTTTAATCGGTCTGTTAATCACCTCTTTAAAATTATCAGCAGTTTCGAAAATCAATTCAATATCATTCAGGTTAATGTCTTTAATGCCTAAAAGATGTCGTGTTGATAATTTGTCTGCTGCCATTTTATTGCTTTTCTGATAATAAAATTACTTTGTCTTCTCCTTCATTTTCCTTCCAGCTCACCTTTACCTTTTGCGAATCAACCGAGTCTACCTGCATACCAATGTAGTTAGCCTCAATAGGCAAGTGTCTCGAAAACCTACGGTCAATTAAAACCATAAGCTCTACACTTTCAGGTCGGCCATAAGCCAAAAGGGCATCCATTGCTGCACGTATGGTACGTCCAGTCCAAAGCACGTCATCTATTAAAATCACTTGCTTGCCTTCAATAATAAAGTCAATGGTGTTGCTGCTTGCGGTTACCAAGCCATCTTTTCTTCTAAAATCGTCCCTAAAAAAGGTAATGTCCAAATGGCCTTTTTTAATGGTATTGCTTTTTAAAATTTCCGAAAGTTCTTGGTGAACCCTGTCTGCAAAGAAAGTTCCTCTTGGCTGTATACCAATTAAAACAGTATTATTAAAATCAATATGGTTCTCAATTAGCTGGTGACAAAGCCGCTTAATTGTGATCTGAAGTTTTTGGCCGCTGAGTAGAGTTCTCTTTTGCATTGCACTGGGATTGCGCAAATATAGGTAAATGTTTTAAATGGGAAAGCTTAAAAATGCCCTAGTTTTTCAAAATATTTCCTTATTGTTGAAAATCAATCAAGTACCATGTCTATTGGCAATCCCGCTTTTCATTACAAGTCCGCACTCGTTACACTCGCTTGCGGGCTTTTCATTGCAATCGGGTTTATTGTAAAACCGCTTGTGTTGCTATGTTCCCGTTTTTGGTCAGTGCAGGTTTTAATAGACTTACGAAGTTTTTAATCTATGTGTCTATGGGGCGGTATTTTTCATAAATGAACCACATAGACACATAGCGCACACTGCCTATAGAGACTTACGAAGTTTTGGAAACTTCGTAAGTCTGGAGCGGTTAAAAGCGAGTTTGGGATGGGCGCTTTGCGATTTCTCATTATCTCTGGCCCTAGCAAACCCTTTTCGTTCTACTAAAATCGGCCTTGGCCTGTTCGGGATGCACTAATAAGCCTTGCTACTAACTTTAATAGAACAGGGCGCAGCCGTGGATTTTTTTGCATACTTTTTTCATCTATAGGAAACCTGCGAAGCAAGCATGAATACCATTGAAGATATCATAATTAATGAATAAAAGTTTGTCCGCGAAGCGACAGAACTGTAAATAGTAGAAAAATGTCTGATTATAAATTGTGAGAGTTGTTTTCTTAATTTAAACTCACGTCATTTAGAAATAATAACCCTCTCAAGTCTCCAATCGCGTTAAACCAATAAGTTTTAAGCTAAAACGTCACGATTATGTCATGAAAGACAAAAAAACTCCTTAAATTTAATTAGCTGCATGGTGTTTGTAGTTGTTTATGCAACTATTGTTATGGTAACTAATTTGATTTCATTAGAAGATAAGTACAACTTGCTAGGAGGCAGGTTGTTCATGTACGCAAGCAGGGTGCTTACGCAAAAGTTTAAGCTCAACGGCATATCACTCACTAAGGAGCAATGGACCGTGTTAATGCAGCTATGGATGAAAGATGGTATTTCACAGCAGGTAATTGCCGATGCCACTGGAAAAGACAAGCCCAGTATGACCCGATTACTGGACAACCTCGAAAGGGATGGCTACATTGAAAGACGCTCTGACGCTAAAGACAGAAGGCTCAATTTGATATTCCTTACTAAAAAGGGATTGGAAGTTGAAAAGCAAGTGATGCCTGTGGCCGAAGAAGTTTTGACAGAGTTGACCCAAGGGTTAACCCCACAAGAAATAGAAACCGTGAAGAACGTATTTAACAAAATCTATCATAACATAAGCCTATTATAATATGAGAAGAATATTTTTAGGGATAGCGGTTTGCCTCATTGCGGGGCTGCCACGTTTACATGCCCAGCAATTTTATGTGTCTGAAACGCTCAAGCGAGCTATTGATGCCGCAATTACGGAAGACAAGGGATTGGCCAATCACGATTTGGAAATACAAAAGTTAAGCCTTGAACGTAAAGGGGTGCTTAACAAATACATTCCAACCGTAGATGCTACGGCCATGTATGGTTATTTCAACAACACCTTGGGAATTGACCTCCCAACCTTGAATTTACCCATTACAGGAATTTCTTTGTTCGATGGTCAGCAGAACTTTAAAAACAGGGGGAATCTTTTCTTCGGTGGGCTTACCGCAAAGTCGGTGCTTTTTAGCGGTGGACAAATCATTAACGGTGCCAAAGCCATTGAAGCTAAGAAACACGGAACCGAATATTTGGCCTCTCCGAAAAAAGATTCGGTGATTAGGGATGTGATTCATTCTTTTGACCAAATCCGTTTACTGGCCGAAGCACAAAAACTGGTAGACGAAAGCGAAATCCGTTTAAATAAAGAAAGAGAGCGTGTAGAAAAAGCCATTGCCAATGGTTTAGCTATTCCTTACGACAGGGATAAAATAAAACTGGCGGTGTTGGAATTGGCTTCTAAAAAAATAGAATTGGAAGGCAAGCGTAAAGTGTTGTACCAAAAAATACAGGTACTCACCCACTACAACAATGCCCAAATAGATAGCGTAGTATATCAACTGGAGCCTATTGTGATTTTGGAGCCGCTTAATACCGATAATAGGGCCGAGATTAAAGCCCTTGAAAATTTCAAAACGGCCTATCAATACTTGCTCAAAAAGGAAAAAGGAAGTTTCTTGCCCGTAGTGGGTGCCTTTGGAAGTTACAGTTATGCTTCGGTATTTGATGCCAAAACTACTTTTACTGGACCTGTAACCAATAATAATTACTCCTTAGGACTTAATAGCGCTAAGCTTTCTCCTAATTTTATTGCAGGGGTAGCATTAAAATGGACTATTTTCAGCGGTTTTGAACGCAAGCATAAAGTTGATGAGGCTAAGATCAATATCCAGCAGATTGAAAATAAACTGGCCGATTCGAGAGAGAAAGTACAGCTGCAGCTGCAGAATAACAATGTGCAATATGAAACTTTGCTGAGGCAAATTGACATTGCAGGGCAAAGAGAAAAGATTGCGAAAAACAACCTACTGATTGCTCAGAAACAATATAACACGGGATTGATTAACGTGACCGAACGCTTAACCGTAGAAACGGATATTTATCAAGCCTCTTTACAAAAAATTAACAGCATTGTAGAACAACGAAGATTGGCTTTAGAAACCATCTCGGCTACAGGAAACTTACAAAATTCACTTCAAGTAAAATAAGTTATGAAGAAATATACTTTTATACTATTGGGAATGCTTGCACTGGTATCATGCAGGCCAAAAAATAATATCGACAGCCTTATTCAGGGCAAAGTAGAACGAGATGAACTTGCGGTAGTAGGCAAAATCGCTGGACGCATTTCAAGAATTTATGTAAACGAAGGGGATTTGGTGAAAAAAGGGGATACCCTTGCCTTATTGGATATTCCTGAGGTAGAAGCCAAAAAAGCACAAGCACAGGGTGCGGTAAAATCTGCCGATGCCCAATATGCCATGAGTGTACATGGCGCCACGGCCAATCAGTTAAAGCAACTGAACGCCAAAAAGTCTGCTCTGAAAGAACAGTATGAGTTTGCCAAAAAATCATTGAAACGTATCGAAGCCATGGTGGTTGATTCATTGGTGCCACAACAACAATATGATGAAGTGTTTGCTAAATACCAAGGCGCTTTGGCTCAATACACGGCGGTAGAAGCTGAAATTGCCGATGTGAAAAACGGTGTACGCATGGAGCAGCAAACCATGGCTTTGGGACAAAAAGATAGAGCGTTGGGTGCTTTGCAAGAAGTGAAAACTGCCGAAAAAGAAAGGTATGTAATTGCTCCACAGGATATGGTGCTAGAAACCATTACCCTAAAAGTGGGAGAGTTGGCCCTACCTGGCTATACCTTGTTTACAGGTTCGCTAAACAACACTACTTATTTCCGTTTTACCGTTCCCGAAAGTGAATTGAGCAAGTACAAAAAAGGTGAAGAAATTGAAGTGACAGTGCCTTATTTGAAGGATAAAAAAGTAAGCGGCGTGATTAGAAACATCAAGCAAATAGGTGCCTATGCCAATATTGCCACCGCTTATCCTGATTATAACATGCAAGATGCGCTTTACGAAATCAACGTGTTGCCTAAACAGGCCGCAGAAGCTGCTGAAATATTGACCAAGTCTACCGTGACCATAACCAAACGATAATGAGAGTTTTTTTTGAACTATTAAAACGTGAGTTTGCACTGTTTTGGAACAATAGTGTGCTGCGCATTCTTTTCATTGGGGCGCCCATTATGTATGGCGTTTTGCTGGGTTATGTGTACAACAAAGGTAAAGTGACGGATTTACCAATTGTGGTGGTAGATAAGGACCAGAGTAAAATGAGTAAAAAAGCCCTGCAGATGATGGAAGATAATGAAGTGTTAACCATATCTGCTTTGCTCCCCAATGAGGATAACCTTACCAGAACCGCACTTGAAAAAGAGGCCGTGTGTATTGTGATTATTCCCGAAGGATTTGAAAAAGGAGTGCTCACCAAGAAATATCCAGAAATAACCACCATTGTCAATACAGCAAATGTGTTGACCGCTAATTATGCTTCAACGGCATTACAGGTATGTTTGGGGACGCTTAAAGTGGGCGTGCAATTGGAAACGCTCAGGAAACAAGGCGTGCCAGAAAATTTGCTAATGAGCCAATATGAGCCTTTCAAAACCACTTTCATCAAGAAAAATAACCGTTCTACCAACTACATGTACTTTTTGTGGCCAGGTATATTGGCTACTGTTTTACAACAGGTTTTAATGTTAGGCTTGGCACTATCTTTTGCCTCTGAGTTTGAAAACGGGACGTTTAAGTTTTTGGTGAACAAAACCTCGTCTACCTTTAAGCTCATCATGGTTAAGGTAATTCCTTACCTCATTATGAGTTTTGGTATTTGGCTCATCTATTGGTTGTTTACTTGGTGGTTTAAAATTCCATTTTATGAGAATTTGGGTACACTAACCCTTGCCGCTGGACTGTTTGTATTGTCGGTTTGTTTTATTGGTATTTTGGTGAGTTTATTAATTCCCAGCCAATTGAAAGCTACAGAGGTGTTAATGGTTATTGCTACGCCAAGTTTTATCTTGTCGGGTTTCACTTGGCCATTGAGCCAAATGCCCGAATGGATTCAATACATTGCTTCCATTATACCGTTAACGCATTTTCTGCCCATATTTAGGATTTTAATTATCGAGAATGGTCCAACGGATTTGATTTATCCTTATGTCCAAAATTTATTGATTATTACAGCGGTTGGTTTTGTACTTTCTTATGCGGCATTGGCCTATAAAAAAAGAAAGCTGTTGAAGGAAATAGCTGTCGTAAAGAAAAAGAAATAATCATCAATTGAGGGATAGCAAACGATAGGTTATCCCTCAATGAATTTATTTAAATAAGGAGTGATTTAATAGTTTTTAATCATCTCCAGCAGCTTCTCGTTTAAAGCAGCTGTGATTTTCCCTGGTTTTCCTTTGCCAATAGGTTTCCCATCTAAGCTAAGTACTGGCAAAATATTTTTGGTAGAACTACTGATGAACGCTTCATCAGCATTGGCCAAATCATCGAGGGTAAAATCTTGCTCTTTAATGGCTATGCCATCAAGGTGCATACCCAATATCTTACCACGGGTAATGCCACGTAAAATGCCTGTAACGGGTGTAAAAACCTGCTGGTCTTTGACCATAAAAATATTGGCCCTTGGGCATTCTCTCACCTCACCATGGTTGTGGTACAAAAGGTCATCGGCCTGTTTCAATTTAAGTAGGGGCTGTAGACGAATGGCTTGTAAGTAGTCGATGGTTTTTACCGAGGCCAACTGCCTTTGGTAATTGTGCGATAATAGATTTAAGCCTTTGTTGAAACTGGCAGGACTATATTCAAAAGGTGTTTGTACAATGATTAGATTGGGTTTTGCAATTTGATAGCCATCTTCAGAATAGCCGCCTGTCAAAATCATTTTTAGCCCAGAATTAGCGATGTTGTTTTTTTCAAGTAACGAAGTGATTGCCATAAAAAGATCCGTTCTGTCAAAATCAACCTCAAGATTCATCTCGCTTGCCGAATTAAAAAAACGGTTAAAATAGTCCTCTATAAAAATGGGCTTGCCATTTACGGTTTTAAGAAAATCGAAAATACCGTAGCCACGCTGTAGGGCTAAATCGGTCACTGAAAGTTTGGCGTCATTTTCGAGAAGTATTTGGCCGTTAACGTAGGTATATGTGTTGCCCATTTTTTGTTTAATGTTTCTTATTTAGAGTACAAAAATAACGGTAAGGACCGTATCGAAACCAAAGTTTGAAATAAAAAATAAAAGAACGAAACTAGATTAGAAAAAAGAACAAAATGAATGATACATTCAGCCCGATTATCTAACTTGCAGGCAATGGCCGAAAGTGCAATCATATTTTTTGATGGAGTGTGTAATTTATGTAATGGCGCAGTGCAGTTTATCATTAAACGAGATCATCGCGAAGCTTTTAAATTTGCCTCTTTGCAAAGCGATTTCGCGAAAGAAACGTTGAGCGGTTCTGCTTTAAAAGTAACCCATGGCGATAGCTTGGTGTTATTGGAAAATGGCAAATTGTACGAACAATCAACCGCGGTATTGCGTATAGCCAAAAAACTACCTGGTTTGTGGCCATTGCTTTATGCGTTTATCATCGTGCCGCCCTTCCTGCGAAATGCCATTTACCGATGGGTTGCTCGCCATCGTTACCAATGGTTTGGTAAACAAAATCAATGTTGGGTACCCACTCCAGCACTAAAAAGCAGATTTTTGGATTAACGTGAGTTGGGGATAAGCGTTTTGTAATTTTTTATTATCTCCAGTCTTGGCAAATCCTCTTCGTTCTACTAAGTTGAGTTTGATTTTTATTCGGTTGAATATTAGTATTTATGGGTGAACCAGCTAAATATTTCGCTTTAAGATTGCTTTCCCGAAAAGTCGGGGCAAGCTATTCTTCGCAATGACGCTCTTTTTTTTCGTCTTTGCGAGGAGGAACGACGAAGCAATCTCAAAGTAGACTATAATTCCTACACTGGGCTTAATAATATTGAGGAGTTGAAGCAAGTTGTTAAAAGAGAACTAAAAAGGCATGTTAAAATAGAATGTAAATATTACAGAAAAACTAAAGACTAATCTTCGTTTTATCTTAAAACAGCTTGCTTTCATTAAGAATTTAATATTTCAAAAAGTACCACCTAGTTTTTCTTTTTACAGAATATCTATTTAACTAATTAAACTCAAAAGAATATTTATACTAAATAGGCTTAATTGCCATTTTTATCATATTTCTATAGATTAAATCTATGGCTTATGGTTTGAAATTTAACTAATTATCTTTTTCTTTATAGGACCAAATGATTACGCTTTATGAAGAAAAATACCTCCTATGATTTAACGAGCAACGAATTTAAAAAAGCCGCTCGAAAGGCCATTATTGCTATTCTCGTTTTTATGCTGTCTTATTTGCTGCTATTTGCCCTATCCATTGGGTTAGTGGTTTTATGTGGTGCATTGGGCATTGGATTAATTGTGCTAAAACCTGGGGTGATTACCTTAGGGTTAGGAATTGGCTTAATTGGATTGGGCGTGATTGTTTTCGTTTTTTTGGTAAAGTTTATCTTTAAAAAACACAAAATAGATAGGTCTCATTTGATTGAACTAAAGGAAGAGGATGCCCCTTTGCTTTATGAAGAAATAAGAGATATTGTAGACAAGGTTCAAACCACCTTCCCCAAAAAGATATACCTATCGCACGAGGTAAATGCCTGTGTATTTTACGATTCTACTTTTTTGAGCATGTTTTTTCCTGTGAAGAAGAATTTGCAGATAGGCATGGCCTTGGTGAACAGTACTTCCAGAACAGAGTTAAAAGCCATTTTGGCGCATGAATTTGGTCATTTTTCTCAACGCTCTATGAAAGTAGGCAGCTATGTTTATACCGTGAACCAAATCATCTTTAACATGCTTTATGATAATGAGGGATACGGCAATGCCGTTCAGCGCTTTGCGAGCGTGAGTGGTTATTTTGCCATTTTTGTGGCTTTGGGGGTTAAAATTATTGCAGGTATTCAATGGGTATTAAAAAAGCTCTATAATGTAGTGAACATCCAGCACTTGGGACTTTCAAGGGAAATGGAATTTCATGCCGACGCTATTGCAGTAACCGTAGTTGGCAGTCAACCATTTGTTTCTTCATTAATGAGGCTCGATTTGGCCAACAATGCTTTCGACAGAACATTGACCTACTATGAACAGAAGATTTCTGCCAATATCAAACCTAAAAATATCTATCCACAACATCGCCATATCATGAATACTTTGGCGCAAGACACTGGAGTGGATTTTGTGAATGGCATGCCGCAGGTGACCAAAGAATATTTGAACCATTACAACAAATCGAAATTGGTGATTAAAAACCAATGGGCCAGTCACCCAAGTACCGAAGATAGGGTAGAAGCCATTACGGCGGGTCATTTCCCACAAGGCGATGACAATGGTGAGCCTGCTTTGGTGCTATTTGGAAAAGTGGACGAATTGCAAGCTTCTGTAACAGCGCTTTTGTTTGCCAATGTGGAATATAAGGGGCAGGTTACTTTTGATGAAATAGAGGGTTTTGTTGCCGATTATCAAGAGAACTTTAGAGCGGGCAGTTTCCCTAAGGCATTCAATGGATACTATAACAGTTATAACCCTAGCAAGTTTGATGTGGAGCAGTCGACACTTACCGAAACCATTTTAACATTTGATGAACTCTTTGGTGCCGATAAGGTAGACATGATTTATAGTGCGGTATGTTTAGAAACGGATATCCTGACCATTAAACAAATTCACGAAGGAGATACCGAGATTAAAACCTTTGAATACGACGGCGTTAAATATGTGAAAACAGATATTTACGAGTTGCTGCCCAAATTGGAAAAGGAACTGTTGGATATAAGAGCGGCTTTAGCTGTTAACGACGAGAGTATTTATCATTACTTTAAGCAAGAAGCTGCTAAAAATAGTTCGGGAGATTACTTTACCGAAAAATATCAAACCTTTTTGGAGTTTGATAAGACTTATGATGAAGCTCTATCTATCTACAATAAGGTAGCAGATGATACGAGGTTTATGCAATACACTACGCCATTTGTGGAGATAGAGGAGAACTTATCCAAGTTTGTGACTACAGAAGAACAGCTCAAAGCTCAAATGGACCGTTTACTGGCATTACCATATGCGAGTATTGATGCTGCTTTAAAGGAAAAAGTAGATGCTTATCTCTCGAAAAAAACGTTGGTTTATTTTGGAGGAAGCACCTATAATGATGATGAGCTAGACATTCTTTTTGGCGCTGCAAATGCCTTTAAAGAAATACTGTATCAAAACTATTTTGAAGTGAAGAAAAGTCTTTTAGAAGAAATGGCCCGTTTGCATGCCATTAGAGTAGCAATTTAATGTGTCTATGTGTTTCGTTAAAAAGAAATATAGCCACATAGCCACATAGCAAACACAATAGCATTAATAAAACTTCTTCTAGTAAAATTGGTCTTGGCTTATCCTTTAAGAGTTATCTGTTATAATTGTAGGATAATGACCCTATGTGTCTATGTGTTTCATTAAAAAGAAATATAACCACATAGACACATAGTAATCGCAATGGCATTAACAAAATGTCGTACTTTATACTTTATTTCTCCAAAAGAGCCACATAAAAGAGCCTTTCCACTTCGTCGCCCGCTTTGCTGGTTATTTTTTCGGTGAACGAAGAAATGTCCTTGATTTTAAAGTGCGCTGCCTCTGCTAAGGTATTAATCCTGTCTTTGCTGTAAAGGTCAA
Organism: Pedobacter sp. ASV17; assembly: GCF_016429065.1. GTDB lineage: Bacteria > Bacteroidota > Bacteroidia > Sphingobacteriales > Sphingobacteriaceae > Pedobacter. The sequence goes on along the minus strand of NZ_JAELTX010000049.1, from coordinate 7,900 downwards.
AACCATAAGCGGTAAAAGGTAGGCTTTCCATGAAATCCTTATCCGCAAAACCAATGGCGAAAGTACCACCAGGTTTTAGCACACGGTAAATTTCTTTGATGAAATCTTCAGGGCTTTCCCAAAAATAAATGGTATTTACCGTCAGTATTTTGCTAAATGTATTGTCGGAAAAAGGAATGTTATTGCCATTGTACAGATGAAAAGAAGCTCTGTTGGCTTCAATAGCTGTATTATTGGCTGCCGAAGCTTGTTTTTGCATCAGTTCCGAAATTTCTAGACCATAATAAGAAATGTGTTCAGCTCGGTTCAATATTTCGGGTAGGTGTTTGCAGTTGCCATGACCAAGTTCCAATATCAAATCACCTTTAGAGATGTTTAATCCCTCAATGGTTTTTCTGGTCATGCCAATATTGTTTTCATGCATGTTATTGGCCACTTCTATGCCTTCTGTATTTGCGGGACAGCTTAACTGCTTGGCTAATTGTTGTAAGAAATCTTGGTCGTGGTTTTTCATTTTTCTCCTTTCGGTGTTGGGCGCCATAACCATAAGCTAGCAATTACCAAAGGAATGGTGATGCTTAAACTTGCTAATTTAAGTTGGCCACTTTTTGCAACGATATCAGCATCTGAAGTGGTGAAAATAAAGATGGTTTCCTTAATAGCCCACAAAGCGACAATGGTAAGAAGTAAAGCGATGATTTTGCGCAACATATGAATTAAATAGAATTGATGCCCTAATATCCGCTTTTTTGGTCGATTTACGAGGTTAAAAATGAAAAGAAGGTATTGAGATGATCATAAGCCACAGATGCACAGATAAAATAAACGGCGATGCTTTAAAATCTGTGTATCTGTGGCAAGAATGAAAAAGGCTTGTTAATTAAAGGAGCCACAGATGCACAAATCATGAAAAAGAAATCAAACAAGAAGAATTCTAAAAAAAAATCTGTGCATCTGTGGCAAAAAACTATTCCGCTATTTGAAGTACCATACGGCCTTCAATTTCCGCTCTCTTCATTTTGTCGAAAACGTCGTTGATGTCTTCCAGTTTTGCTGCGGTTACATTGGCCTTCACCTTACCTTCCACGGCAAATTCAATGGCTTCCTGTAAATCTTTACGAGTTCCCACAATAGAACCTCTAATGGTAATGCGGTTCAATACCGTATCAAATATCGATAAGTCGAAATTTCCAGGAGGCAATCCATTTAAAGCCATGGTTCCTTTACGGCGTAAGGTTTCCAATCCTTGCTTAAAGGCAATGGGAGATACCGCGGTTACCAAAGCACCATGCATGCCACCTGTTTCTTTTTTGAGGAACTCACCTGGGTTTTGCTCTTTCGCATTCACTACTAAATCGGCGCCTAAACGTTTGGCCAAATCCAATTTGTCGTTGCCCACATCAATAGCCGCTACATGCATGCCCATGGCCTTGGCATATTGAACCGCCACGTGACCTAGGCCACCAATACCAGAAATAGCCACCCATTCGCCAGGTTTAACCTCTGTTTCCTTTAAGCCTTTATATACCGTTACACCAGCACAAAGGATAGGCGCCATTTCTAAAAAGTTGGTATTTGCAGGAAGATGGCCTACATAACGAGCATCGGCAATGACATATTCGGCGAAACCACCATCTACGCTATAGCCGCCATTTTGTTGGCTTTCGCAAAGTGTTTCCCATCCAGTAATGCAATGGTCACAGCATCCGCAGGCGCTGTACAACCAAGGCACACCTACGGCATCGCCTTCTTTTACGTTGTTTACGTCAGGCCCAACTGCCACTACATAGCCCACGCCTTCATGTCCAGGAATCAATGGCATTTTGGGTTTAACGGGCCAATCGCCTTCAACGGCATGTAGGTCGGTGTGACAAACGCCGCTGGCAATCACTTTTACCAAAATCTGGTTTCTGCCAGGTCTTTTTACCTCAACTTCTTCAATTTGCAGCGGTGTCCCGAACTCGCGAACAACGGCTGCTTTCATGGTGTTTGGAAGCATAATTTAATGATTTAGTGAACAATTATTGATGAATAAAAATAACTAGATTGGTGTTTTTCAAAGCTGACGCAAATCAGTTTAAAATGAGATTTGAATAAGATTTGTTAAAGGCATTGACATAAAAAAGCCAGCAAGCCAATAGGCTCACTGGCAAATCAAACCAAAATATAAACTAAGAATTTATTTTGCAGTGGTAATAGGTTCAAGGTTATTCAGTTCCTGCTCCGTGAACAGTCTGTAATGTATTTTAAAGGTTTTGCCAAGGGGAGTTTCCAATGAAAACCCGCCAACACCAAAGCCTTCCAATACATCTAAAGTAAAGTGCGAGTACTTCCAATATTCGAAAAGGTCTTTATCTACCCAAAACTCACATTCTTCTACCATTCCAATACATACGTCATGCATGCGCACGTAAAAGCCTCCTTTTTCGAAACATTGTGGCTGTGTGCCTTCACAACAACCGCCCGCCTGATAAAACATCAATTCGCCATGTTTGGCTTTCAGTTCCTGTATCAGTTCTTTGGCTTTCTCGGTACTGTCTAATCGTTTCACCATTTTTTCTCCTTTCTAGTTTATAGGGAATAATTTTGAGATTGCTTCGTCATTCTTTCTCGCAAAGACGTTTTATTTTAACGTCATTGCGAACTTTTCGAAGGCGATCTCATGAACAGATTATTTAACCCTTAAAAGAAGCCTAATTTGTTTTTGTTATAAGAAATCAGCATGTTTTTAGTTTGGCGGTAGTGTCCCAACATCATTTTATGGTTCTCTCTGCCCACACCTGATTGTTTGTAACCACCAAATGGTGCACCCGCAGGATAAGCGTGGTATTGATTTACCCAAATACGACCAGCTTGCACTGCTCTAGGTACTTGGTAAAGTTCATGGGCATCGCGTGTCCAAACACCAGCACCTAAACCGTATAAGGTATCATTGGCAATTTCAATGGCCTCTTCAACAGTTTTAAAAGTAGTTACGGCCAACACTGGACCAAAAATCTCTTCTTGGAAAATGCGCATTTTATTATGTCCCTTAAAGATGGTTGGCTTGATGTAGTAGCCACCGCCTAATTCACCTGGAAGTTCGTTTACTTCGCCACCTGCTAAAACTTCGGCACCTTCTTGTTTTCCCAACTCGATATAGGTTTTAATTTTTTCGAACTGGATTTTAGAAGCTTGTGCCCCCATCATCACCGTTTTGTCTAATGGACTGCCTACTTTAATGGCATTGGTACGCTCAATCACTTTGACAATAAAGCGCTCGTAAATGTCTTCCTGTACCAATAATCTTGATGGGCAGGTACAAATTTCACCCTGATTTAAGGCGAATAAAACGGCTCCTTCAATGGCTTTGTCCAAAAAGGCATCGTCTTCATCCATCACCGAGTTGAAGAAAATATTCGGAGATTTTCCGCCTAATTCCAAGGTTACTGGTATGATGTTTTCGGTAGCGTATTGCATCACCAAACGTCCAGTAGGCGTAGAACCTGTAAAGGCCGCTTTGGATACTTTAGGGTTGGTTACTAAATGACGGCCAAGCTCTGCTCCAAAACCATTCACCACATTCACTACCCCTGGAGGCAATAAATCGCCAATCAGTTCCATTAATACCATGATGGAAGTGGGAGTGCTTTCGGCAGGTTTTAACACCACGGTATTTCCAGCAGCTAGGGCTGGAGCAAGTTTCCATATGCCCATTAACAAAGGGAAGTTCCAAGGGATAATTTGCGCCACTACACCAATAGGCTCATGCACAATTAAGGAAACCGTATGCTCATCTAATTCAGTATGGGAACCTTCTTCGGCACGAATCACCGAAGCAAAATACCTGAAATGGTCTACACCTAAAGGTAAATCAGCATTGAGCGTTTCCCTAATGGCCTTACCATTATCAATGGTTTCTACCGTCGCCAAATATTCCAAATTGTCCTCCATGCGTTGGGCAATTTTGTTGAGGATAATGCTTCTTTCCGTAGATGATGTTTTGCTCCAAGTTTTAAAGGCTTCGGCAGCAGCGTTAACGGCTAGCTCAAGGTCTTCAGGCGATGAATGAGCGGCTTTGGTGAATGCTTTACCATCAATAGGAGAAATATTATCGAAATATTTTCCATTTACTGGTGCCACAAATTGGCCGTTGATATAGTTGTCGTAGTGTGATTTAAACTCGGGTCTTTTTACTATTTGTTCCATGATTTTAAAATTTGGTTATTACAAACCTACGAGCATGGCCTCTTAGAGGATAGTAAAATAGTTTCAACCGATAGCACTATTGTTTCAGGTAATGTAATAGAAATGAAATAATGATATATTTACTTAACAAAAGAACTACTCACTCGTTATTGGAGTAAAGGGGGACGAAAAATGAACCACAAACTTGATTTGGTAAAGTTAAGCAGCGAGTCAAAGCTGCAAACACTGGTAGAAAACAGGACATCGTATAGTTTGGAAAGATGCGAGCTAAGTGTTTTCGAGACCTATACAGAATCGTACAAAGTACCTTTAACTTTTAATGATTTTGTAATTACCAGCATGTTGCGTGGCAAGAAGGTCATGCACCTCAACGAAAAGAAGGAATTTGAATACCTGCCAGGCGAAACCGTGATTGTGCCTCCGTCTGAAACCATGCGTATTGACTTCCCCGAAGCCACCGATTTTAACCCAACACAGTGCATTGCTTTGGCTATTGATAATCATCAAATCAAGCAGACCATTCGGTATTTAAATGAGTATTTTCCTAAAGAAAGTAGTGACGAAGAGTGGAAGCTTAATTATGATGAGTACCATTTCTACAACAATGAAGAGATTGCTTACCTCATCAACAAAATTATCAAGGTTTGTTCTGATACCTCTAGAGAAAAAGATGTGCTGGCTGACTTGACTTTGAAGGAGCTTCTGGTAAGGATTATGCAGACCCAAAACCTAAATGTTTTACATGGTGAGGCTGCTAGTCATAACCCATTGGCCTATGTGATTGGCTATATCAAATCTAACCTCAACGAAAAAATCAGTATCGAAAGCTTAAGCAATAAAGCCTGCATGAGCAAGGCTACCTTTTATAGACTGTTCAAAAGAGAATTAGGCATAAGTCCTAACGATTTTATCTTGACCGAGAAGATGAAAAAGGCTAAGGAAATGCTGTTAAAGCCTGGGATTAAAATAGCTTCCATTAGCTATGAACTGGGCTTTAGCGATGCCAATTATTTCATCAGGGCATTTAAAAAAGTAGTAGGGATGACCCCAGGAGCATTCCAGTCGCAAAGTATGTTGTCGAGATTAAGCTTTTAATAAAAAAGCGTAACATTTACTGCTACGCTCCACACAAATCATTTAGTTCGTTACTAAAATTCTTTTTCTTTTTTAAGGTTTTCTTCGTTTCTGTAGTAGTCATAAAGACTCCAAATCAATAAAATGACACCTAATGCTATTAGAGGGAATTTTACCCAGTCGGCTCCATCGTTAAAGCAAATTACAGTGATGAACAAGGCTACTACGCTCAATCTTTCTTTGTTTTCTATCGTTGTCATAATGTGCTGTTTTAAAGTTTATACTGCATTAGTATAAGGAAACAGAAAACGTTACAACATTTTATTTTTTTTATGAAAGCTCCTCTATTTTAGCTTTTAAATCCGCTATCGGTTTTTTGAAAATGCTCCTGTTCATCAGTCTTCCTAAAAGGATAATTAAAATACCTACTGGGATGAGGATGTAAACTTGGGTGAGGAAATTGGATTGTGTGATCACATTGTCGAAAGTTTTGTGGACAGTGAGTTGATAGCACAATAGTCCAATAGGGGCGGCAATTGGTGCGGTAATATAGCCCCATACATTTTCTATCGATAATATTTTGGTAACGGCCTTTAAATTACTTTCTAGTACCTGTTTGGTGCTCGAGGAATAGTCGATACTGGTTTTGATTTTCCGAAATTGCAGCACGGCAAAAAATCTGAAAACCTCATATAGGACAAAAACTCCGATCAATAAGATTTTTAAATCTCTTTCCGCAAAAAGTGCTAAAGCCAAAATGGGTAAATCAATGATTCTAATCCATCTCAATTTCCATTTGAGTTTAAAAGTTAAATCCTGTAAAAGACTTTTCGACTGGCTGTCTAAGGTGAATTTTGAAATCAATTCATTCTGTTTTCCTGTCAGTATTTCAGCCGACATTTGTTGCCATTCTTGTTGTAAATCCATTTTATTTTTGAGTTAAAATAGTGGCCAATTGTTGTTTAATGCGATGAAGCTTAACGGTGGCATTGCCTTTAGATATTCCCATCATTTCGCTGATTTCAGTATTGTCAAAACCGTCGAGATGTAGCATGATGATACTTCGGTCAATTTCTGCCAGTTGTTTAATGGCACGATATAAAAAATCAGCTCTTTCCGAGAGTTCTGCTGGTTCAAAAGCAATATCCTCCTGTAGGGTGCTACTCTCTTTAATTTGATTAGCTTTTTTACGTTTGCTCAAAAAAGTGAGTGCCACATTTAAGCTAATTCGGTATAGCCAAGTAGAAAATTTCGCTTTGCCTTCAAATCTTGAATACGCACTCCAGCTTTGTAGTACAATTTCCTGATAAAGGTCTTTACGATCTTCAAAATCATCAGCGTATAAGTTGACCACCTTGAGGATAATTCCTTTATGTTCTTCGATTTTTTGGAGATAAGCTTTCTCGGTCATTATTTCTTAGCCTTTGAAATTCGACTGGCTTTAAATTCATGGTATAGCTGAACCGCTACAATGATAAAAGAAATAGTTGCGATTGCCAACATTAGGTACTTCAATATTGGTGGCATTTCTGTAGTAGAAAGGATAAGGATAAGAAATGCTGTAAAAGCAATTTTGCTGGGTTTTTTCTCTGCTGTGCTCATGCTGAAACTGTTTAATTTGTACAGTTAGTAAGCAATAGCTTCAGAAAATTACAAGAAGCGTAAATAAAAAAAGGTAAGTGTTAATCTTACCTTCTTTCAGGATTTCTTTTTTATTATCTCCTGCAATTTTATTTTATCATTTTTGTAGCTTTCAATTCTTCCAATGTTCTCTAGAGTATAGGAAAGCAGAACTTCATTCAAATAGGTAACGTGATTTTGCTTTTTTGATTGCTGATTTTTGTATATATACTGAGGCGTTTTTATAAGTCCCCAAGGAAGTCCCCACCAGCCTAGTAGTGCAGTAGATAAAGTTGCGCTATTGTTTTCCTTATCTAAACAATCTGGACATGCAATTACAGGTTCTGTTGAATGAGATGTAAAAAAGATGAAACTTTTTACAGTGTGTCGTATTGTTCCATTTAATTTTTTTAATGTGCTGCCGCATATTGGACAAGGTAATACTGCTAAAACAGTGGCATAGCCATAGATTTCTTCCTTAGAATGCTCTTTGTTTTGAGCTTTAGCACCATTTAAAAGATTAGTATCTAAATTTCTTTTTTTTAATTCATTTTCAATAATCTCGAATACCTCAGGTCGTAAGCCTTGGGCATCGCTTGTCGCAATTCTGATTAATTCAAAATCAGGCATTCTTTCATAATTTTTAACAATATCTGCTATTTCCATATCGCTATTTAGAAGTTTGAGGATGAAAATACAATTTTTGAAAGAATATATTAAACATTAGATTTTAAACCTTTGCGTCACTTTGCGAAACCTTCCAAAACCTTTGCGGTTAAAATTATTTCTCGCAAAGAAAAAAGGGTGACGCTAAGAACGCAAAGATTTTTTCTGCTATGGTAAAGCTTAGTATCTGTCTCTTATACACATCTGACGCTGCCGACGACTGAGCCGAAAAAAGGTTGTTGGGGGGGGGGGGGGGGGGGGGGGGGGGGGGGGGGGGGGGGGGGGGGGGGGGGGGGGGGGGGGGGGGGGGGGGGGGGGGGGGGGGGGGGGGGGGGGGGGGGGGGGGGGGGGG
>NZ_JAELTX010000477.1 GCF_016429065.1 Pedobacter sp. ASV17 | reverse complement strand
ACATGAGACCATCATACATCCGATTCAGCGAATTCGACACCGAGCACACTCGCTTCGCAACTAAATATTCCCTTTATTTATATCGAGAACAGAGCTTAGATGACGAGAACCAGGTAAGCTGTTCGCTCTACATGCTATTTTAATTGGAAGCACCGCTAATCCCTCGTAGCTTCGCGGTATCCCCGTCCTCTTTATCCCTGGCAATGCCGGGAGCTATAAACAAGTCCGGCCGATCGCTGCCGAGGCCGCCAACTACTTCTATGACAAACTGCAGCATGATGGCGCCTCGGTCAAAGCAGGCGTCCGAAACTTGGACTTCTTTACTGTCGATTTCAATGAAGACATTACGGCCTTTCATGGCCAGACATTGCTCGACCAGGCTGAATATCTAAACGAGGCCATCCGATATATCCTTTCCCTATATTCCGACCCGCATCGGG
>NZ_JAELTX010000476.1 GCF_016429065.1 Pedobacter sp. ASV17 | reverse complement strand
ACTGAAGCCTGGAAAGTGCGTTGTGGAAGACAATAGAGCATGTATTAACGACCTCCCCCGGGCTCAGATCCGGTATACGAATATCTTCATACGGCCCTTGAAATGGAATGTATTCCGTCGAATCTTGCAAAATTTTCGTAGATGCTGTTGGAAAGAAACCCGTCGGATTCTCGTACTCATAGACCATAGTGAATGACTCGGACGAAGTCAACCCATCAGGCAGTTTTACCCCCGCTTGAGAAGACGTCCACCTAGGGGGCACGCCACCGAGAATCTCGACGAGCGTCTTTAGGGTTAGGGTTTAAACACCACTGACCTATACCAACGCGCAGCGCTCAACTCTTTGACGACAATGAGCTGCCTTTCGGAGAAGTTAGCTGCGAGGGAACTCTCTGGCCGTCCTATTGAGGTGGCATTATTGGCGCGGGAAAGTTTGGCTC
>NZ_JAELTX010000475.1 GCF_016429065.1 Pedobacter sp. ASV17 | reverse complement strand
GTGGAGTGGAGCGGGCACTTTTGGATATCACGAAACGTTGCTCCGTAACTTGTATAACTCAGTTGCACTTATTTTGGGGCCAGCAGAGATATGAGTCATTTATTCAAAGCCTGCTTCCCATGTTGATATGTACGGCCTTGACTTGAGAGTACGCTTCCAGACCTGCCTCACCCAGCTCTCGACCAATACCACTCTTCTTAACACCACCAAAGGGCACACGCGGATCGCAGTCTTGGCTGCTGTTGACCCAAACCATACCGGCCTCGATCTCCGCTGAAACACGATGCGCGCGCTCCAAGTCCTTGGTAAAGACGGCTGCACCAAGTCCGTATGTCGTGTCGTTGGCCATGTCAATAGCCTGTTGCTCGTCAGAGAAGCGGCCAATGGCAACCACAGGTCCGAAGATTTCTTCCTGGTAGACGCGCATCGTAGGTTTGACA
>NZ_JAELTX010000474.1 GCF_016429065.1 Pedobacter sp. ASV17 | reverse complement strand
GAGGATGATTAATGCGAGGCCCATAGAGTAAAATATCTTGCTAAATAGATTAAGAAATAAAAACCCAAATTTAGTACACTGAATATGATAGCAAAGAAAGAGGAAGAAAAATGAGGCAGCCCCTCTAAACTCCACAAGTAAAGCCATGTACAAGTTTCGCTATATCATACCGCTTTCTTCCGCGCTCCAAAATGCAATTAATGAAGAAATTCCAATTTCCCACGCTCTTCATCCCCAATTTTTTTAGTTATAAAAAAAAAGTCTTTCTTTGTCCCTCTCAATCGCCATCACCGCCCTCCAAGCGGCTCAACAGACTTAACCAAGTCCGTAATCGTAACAATCTTATACCCCTGCCTCTTTAGCTCCGGCAGCACCATCTTCAGCATGGGCGCCGTCCACTCCCTGCGATCATGACAAATGATAATCGCGCCCGGATGCGC
>NZ_JAELTX010000473.1 GCF_016429065.1 Pedobacter sp. ASV17 | reverse complement strand
CTATATGCCACCACGGCCCAGCCCCTATAAGTTGCCGATAGATTGAATCCTGCGGTGGCCAAAGCGCTCTGCTCAGAGTGTTTTTGTCTTTGTCTTTTTTGTCTTTAGCTTGAATGCCGTGACGTGTATATGCTTTGGCTATCGCAACAAGTTTTTTTGCTGACATTCTTCTGTCTTACAGGCTACATTGGCGAGTTCGAGGAGGTCGATGACCACCGCTCCGGCAAGATTGTCGTCCAGCTGAACGGCCGTCTCAACAAGACTGGTGTCATCTCTCCCCGCTACAACGTCCGTCTCGCCGACCTCGAGAACTGGGTTGTCAAGCTGCTGCCCGCCCGTCAGTTCGGCTACATTATCCTCACCACCTCTGCTGGTATCATGGACCACGAGGAGGCCCGTAGAAAGCACGTTGCCGGCAAGATCATTGGCTTCTTCTACTA
>NZ_JAELTX010000472.1 GCF_016429065.1 Pedobacter sp. ASV17 | reverse complement strand
ACCAAAAGGTGCTGACCAAATACCTCGACAAGATTGGCGTAGACGTGGAGATTGCAGAGGATGGCGTCGAGTGTACAGACATGGTCACCTCCAAGCCTCACGATTACTATGCACTCATCTTGGTAAGCCGCCGTCCCGCTGCCACTCATCTTTCTAAACAAATCTTGCTAACGATACGATTCAGTGCGACATCCAAATGCCGCACAAAGACGGCTACGAAGCCTGCCGCGATATTCGCGAGTGGGAAGAAAAGCACTCTTACCCCAAAATTCCCGTCATTGCACTCTCGGCCAACGTTATGTCGGTCGTGTCGGACAAGTGCGCTGCAGCAGGGTTCAGCGAGTATGTGACCAAGCCCGTTGACTTTATCAGCCTTAGCAAGGCAATGGTCAAATTCTTTATCTAAATGAAAAACCCAAAACCCGGACCAGCCCAAACTA
>NZ_JAELTX010000471.1 GCF_016429065.1 Pedobacter sp. ASV17 | reverse complement strand
GTACAAGTCCGGAGCACCAGACGGCAGGTCAGAGATTGAGCTGTTGAAAATGGACAAGAAGTTGGAGTCTGCCTTGGAGTAGGATTCGCTGCTTCCTTCTACCAGCCATGAGCTGAGCATTGCCAAGTTTGCCACGTCAAGCAAGGTGCGTGACTCGCCCTGTATTTGAAGTTCGTCGGCAGAGATAATTTCGTTGTCGGTGAAGAGAGTCCAAGTGCTTTCCAGCGTCTGTTTTAGTCGCCGAAAGGTCTTTCCGTGCTCGGAATCTTTATCGCGAATTGCGTTAAGTACATCGTCGACCGGCTGATGCTGCACGAGAGAATACAATAGTGTGAGGGCCTTGGTGAGCACGGTTAGCGATGACATAAGAGCTGGGATATGCGAAGTATAGTACCAAGTTAGCGAGCGCATATGTTTGCACGCCACGCACGTATTTAAGC
>NZ_JAELTX010000470.1 GCF_016429065.1 Pedobacter sp. ASV17 | reverse complement strand
ATTCGTCTCGTGGGCTCGGAGATGTGTATAAGAGACAGCTCGATACCGAGCTGGCCCGTGTCCATACGTCCCCAGGCAAAGCAACGCCCATCTTTTGCAACAGCGACAGAGTGATTCGCACCGCCAGACAAATGCTTCACGCCGCTTCCACATAGACCTCGCACTTTTACGGGGTAGGGAAGAGATGCAGGTCGATTACCGCGGGGATCATGCCCGGTTTCGCAGTTACTGTTCCGACCCCAGGCCCAAACGTTATCATCCTTGTCGACGGCGAAAGAGTGGCATTCACCAGAGGCAATGTATACCGCCTTGTTCCGACAAACGCGTATCTGATGCGGGACCAGACTGTTTTGGTCACGGCCAAAGAGCTTGTGTCCAAGCTGTAGCTCATCATTGCTTCCCCATCCCCAGATATTTCCGCTCTTATCCAGCGCAAGCAC
>NZ_JAELTX010000469.1 GCF_016429065.1 Pedobacter sp. ASV17 | reverse complement strand
CCCCCCCCCCCCCCCCCCCCCCCCCCCCCCCCCCCCCCCCCCCCCCCCCCCCCCTTTTCAAGCAGAAGACGGCATACGCGATCTTGTAATTCGTCTCGTGGGCTCGGAGATGTGTATAAGAGACAGCGCTAATAGTAGTTAGCGAAAATAACTTACCTACTCGATATCTGCACTATTAAGCCCAAGTGGTGTTTCTAAGCTGAATGTGACGGACGTGCCACAGCAGCGTTGTTCTCCATTCGCGGTATCGCATCTGTCTCTTATACACATCTGACGCTGCCGACGACTGAGCCGGTGTGTAGATCTCGGTGGTCGGCGGATCATTAAAAAGGGGGGGGGGGGGGGGGGGGGGGGGGGGGGGGGGGGGGGGGGGGGGGGGGGGGGGGGGGGGGGGGGGGGGGGGGGGGGGGGGGGGGGGGGGGGGGGGGGGGGGGGGGGGG
>NZ_JAELTX010000468.1 GCF_016429065.1 Pedobacter sp. ASV17 | reverse complement strand
ACTTGTGAGCTGGACTACAGTAAAAAATATCTACTCCCGGTACTTGAGACATTGAGTTGCAATGTCGGTCTAATAATCGACGAAAACAAGTCCCCCGCCTGTGCCGACAGAGAAAGGCATCCGAGACAAGGGGTCTAATACATGGTCGCCTGATTGACAGCGGTTGATGGCTGCTGTCTACCTATTCGTTGACAGATGAATTTACTTGAGGCTAGGCTATACTACCCATTAGTAGCACGATTGTGAGTCTTGCTGTCGTGTGACACAAGGCCAAAGTTATTGAATGGGGCCCGACCTTTCTCGCAAGTTCAGCTCATGACCCCTGGTACTTGGCAACATGACAGATTACGGGAAGCAGATACCCGTGACTGTGCTGCGGGGATAACGAAATTGTGAGGCGTCCAAAGCGCAGCGGTAAAATGAGACGAGTACGACGTAGAT
>NZ_JAELTX010000048.1 GCF_016429065.1 Pedobacter sp. ASV17 | reverse complement strand
CATTAAATACTAACCACTAATTTAAATGAAAACATTAAGGAATTAAGAAACATTAAGACTAAAGCACCTCGAAAACTTAATATCCTTAACTTCTTAATGGTTATTAAACATTAAATACTAACCACTAATTTAAATGAAAACATTAAGGAATTAAGAAACATTAAGACTAAAGCACCTCGAAAACTTAATATCCTTAACTTCTTAATGGTTATTAAACATTAAATACTAACCACTAGCAACTAACCACTAATCCCTAAAAAAGTGAAAATTTCGATTAGAGAAGAAGAAATCATATTAGATAAAGAAAGAGCCATTTATTTGCCTAACGAGCAATTGCTAGCCATTAGCGATTTACATTTGGGCAAGGCTGCTCATTTTCGCAAAGCGGGATTAGCCATTCCCAATAGCGTATCACAAAATGATTTCAATAGGCTAACGGGATTAATAGAAAAATATCTTCCAAAACAATTACTTATCAATGGAGACATGTTCCATAGCGATTACAACACTGAAATTGACGAATTCGCAAGATGGAAGGAGAACTTCAGTGATATCAATTTTATATTGGTAAAAGGAAATCATGATAAGCAGTCGGAAGAGGTATATAAAAACTTAACTGTTGACGTTCACGAACCCAGCTACCAAACTGATAAGTTTTGCTTCATTCATGATGTGGCACATTGCAATTCCAATCTATACGCCATTAGCGGCCACGTTCATCCTGGAATTAGCGTTTACAACAAGGCAAAACAGCGGCTAAAATTTCCTTGCTTTTATTTTGGCGAGCATCACGCCATTCTTCCCGCTTTTAGCAATTTTACAGGTCTGCAGCTTGTAAAAGCAAAAGAAAACGACTTGGTGTTTGCCATTACGCCAACCAAAATCGTAAAAGTGTAATACTACTTTAAGCGTGCATTTCAATCAACTGCTTCAATTGAGGAGCAGGAACAGCGCCACTTTGTCGCCAAATCGCTTTTCCCTTTTTAAACAAAATAAAAGTAGGCACACCTTGCACATTAAATGCGCTAGCTGCGGCTTGGTTTTTATCAACATCAACCTTAATAATAGCCGCCTTATCTCCTATTTGGCTTTTCAGTTCGCTCAATATTGGACCCATTGCCTTACAAGGACCACACCACTCTGCAAAAAAGTCGACCAATACAGGTTTATCGCCATTAATTAAATCAGAAAACTTGGACATATCTTATTCTTTTTAAAAACGAACAAAAATCAACAGGAAATAGTTTTTATGAAGGTATTAAAATAAAAAAGGGAGTTTCGCAAATGCGGAACTCCCTTTTCATTGATATTTTTAGTATCCTATTTTACTGCATCAATAACAGCTTTAAAAGCTTCTTTATTGTTCATTGCTAAGTCAGCTAAAACTTTACGGTTTAAACCGATGTTTTTTGCAGCTAATTTACCAATCAATTGCGAGTAAGAAATACCGTGCTCACGAGCACCAGCATTGATACGTTGAATCCATAATGCACGGAATTCTCTTTTCTTAGCTTTACGGTCACGGTATGCATATTGCAAACCTTTTTCAACCGTGTTTTTAGCAATGGTAAAAACCTTGCTTCTTGAGCCCCAATAGCCTTTGGCCATGTCTAGGACTTTTTTTCTTCTGCGTCTAGCAGCTACTACGTTTACCGAACGAGGCATAATGTGTTGTGTTTTTGATAAGCGGTGCTGTGTATTTCAACAAACTTACTACCGTTCACCTGGTTAAAAATTAATTACTTACCGATGCAAAGCATACGTTTAACGTTGCCCATATCTGCATCGTTTACCAAACTAGTGTTGGTTAAGTTACGCTTACGTTTAGTACTCTTCTTAGTCAAGATGTGACTTTTGTAGGCGTTCTTTCTTGCAATTTTACCTGTTCCAGTAAGCGAAAAACGCTTTTTAGCACTGGAATTGGTTTTCATTTTTGGCATAACCTGATTTTGTTTATATAATTTATTATTTCTTTGCGGTTGCTTTTGGGGCTACGGTTAAAAACATACGTTTACCCTCCAATTTAGGCAATAACTCAACCTTACCCACTTCCTCTAGCGCTTGTGCAAACTTAAGCAACAAAATTTCTCCCTGCTCTTTGTAAACAATCGCTCTTCCTTTGAAGTGTACGTAAGCTCTAACTTTCTCACCTGCTTCTAAAAAGCTAATGGCATGCTTTAATTTGAACTGGAAATCGTGATCAGAGGTATTAGGTCCGAAACGAATCTCCTTAATAACGGTTTGCTTAGCATTGGCTTTGATTTCCTTTTGCTTTTTCTTTTGCTCGTACATGAACTTACTGTAGTCCATAATACGGCAAACAGGTGGATTTGCGTTTGGAGAAATCTCTACTAAGTCAAGCTCTAATTCATCAGCAAATGCCAACGCTTTCGACAAAGGATAGATTCCCTGCTCTACATTATCCCCAGACAGCCTAACCTCTTGAGCGCGAATATGCTCGTTAATATTATGTTCTGCTTCTTTTTTCTTAAAAGGTGGACGTGGTCCCCTATTAAATCCTGGTCTTCCTAATGCCAAATGCTTTCCTTGTTTAAACTGTTATTTCTTTGTTAATTAATGCACTAAATTCTGCTAAGGTCATACTTCCTAAATCTCCTTCACCGTGCTTGCGAACCGAAACTCTTCCTTCTTCCATCTCTTTTTCGCCGATAATGAGCATGTAAGGCAGTTTTTTAACCTCAGCGTCCCTGATTTTCCTTCCAATCTTTTCATCACGAAAGTCAATCAGACCGCGAATATCGGAATTATTTAATTCTTCTGAAACTTTTTTTGCATATTCTTCATACTTTTCTGAAATAGGAAGAATGATGTATTGCTCTGGAGAAAGCCACAATGGGAAGTTACCTCCACAGTGTTCAATCAACACAGCTACAAAACGTTCCATCGAACCAAAAGGTGCGCGGTGGATCATTACAGGACGATGTTTTTGATTATCACTACCTGCATATTCTAGCTCAAAACGCTCTGGAAGATTGTAATCAACTTGAATAGTACCCAACTGCCATTTTCTGCCCAGCGCATCACGAACCATAAAATCTAGTTTTGGTCCGTAAAAAGCAGCCTCACCATATTCTACTACGGTAGGCAAGCCTTTTTCTTCCGCTGCTTCAATAATTGCAGTTTCAGCTAGTTTCCAGTTCTCATCAGAACCAATGTATTTCGCTTTATTTTCTGGATCGCGTAATGAAACCTGAGCCACATAGTTATCAAAACCTAAAGATTTAAATACGTGAAGTACCAAATCAATTACTTTTTTAAACTCTTCTTTCACTTGGTCTGGACGACAGAACAAGTGCGCATCATCCTGAGTAAAGCCACGTACACGGGTTAAACCATGCAACTCGCCACTTTGCTCGTAACGATATACCGTACCAAATTCGGCAAAACGAACTGGCAAATCCTTATAAGAACGAGGTTTGAACTTATACAACTCACAGTGGTGAGGACAGTTCATCGGTTTTAAGAAAAACTCCTCTCCTTCTTGTGGCGTTTTGATTGGCTGGAAACTATCTTTTCCGTATTTCTCATAGTGACCAGAAGTGATGTATAAATTCTTATGACCAATATGAGGCGTAATTACCTGCTCGTAACCTGATTTTTGCTGCGCTTTGGTTAAAAATTGAACTAAACGCTCACGTAATGCTGTACCTTTTGGCAACCACATTGGTAAGCCCATGCCCACTTTTTCTGAGAAGGTGAACAATTCCAATTCCTTACCCAATTTACGGTGGTCACGTTTTTTGGCCTCCTCAATCATGTGAAGATATTCGGTCAATTCACTCGCCTTAGGGAAAGTAACCCCGTAAATACGAGTTAATTGTTTCTTGGTTTCATCACCTCTCCAGTAAGCACCAGCAACGTTCATCAGCTTAATGGCTTTGATGAAGCTAGTGTTTGGAATATGTGGGCCACGGCATAAATCGGTAAAGCTACCTTGACTATAGAAAGTAATTTTTCCGTCTTCTAAACCATCAATCAAATCCAATTTGTATTCATCACCTTTTTCAGTGAAGTATTGGATAGCATCAGCTTTGCTTACGCTTTTACGTTCAAAAACTTCCTTTTGCTTAGCCAATTCCAACATTTTGTCTTCAATCTGCTTGAAATCATCAGAAGAAAACTCTCTATCACCGAAATCTACATCATAGTAAAAACCCGTTTCAATAGCTGGCCCAATACCAAATTTAGTACCTGGATAAAGTGCCTCTAAAGCTTCGGCCATTAAGTGTGCAGAGGAATGCCAAAAAGTTGATTTTCCTTCGGTATCATTCCATGTAAGCAATTTAACCGCAGAATCAGCTTCAATTGGACGTGCACTGTCCCAAACTTCTCCGTTTACTTCCGCTGCTAAAACATTTCGTGCTAAACCCTCTGAAATTGAAAGGGCAATTTGATGGGCATTTGTACCCTTTTCATACTGACGGACAGAGCCATCAGGTAAAGTAATGTTAATCATCTACAACTATGATTTAAAGTTTAAAATAAATTGTTTTGCAAATCACCTACGTGTGTGATTTATTTTGTGCAAAGATAGGGTTTTTAGATTGGATTTCATGCCCAAATTGCATTTATTAGCACTTACAAAACCGATGCTGAAATAAATTCAGCATGACGGAGCGCCAATTATACGTCACCCTGAATTTATTTCAGGGTCGGCCAAACCAGTATACTGAGATTGCTTCATACCTCGCAATGACATGGTGTATATACAAACAAAAAAATGTCCCGACGATAGCCGAGACATTCAGAAAAAATATAAAATGGAATTTCTTAATTAATTACCGCTCTTGTTTGACCACCTTGACCACGGTTATTGTTATTTCTAAACCTAGCCATCATTGCTTCCATTTTGGCTTGGTATTGTTCTGGTGTAATGGCAATTGCTTTTTTAGGGGCAGTTACATCTTTATTACTTACGCCTCTGTACTCAATACTTTTCGCAGTAGTACCGCCTCCTTTAATTTCAATGGCTAAAACAGCTCCTTCTGTCCACAGGTTTGGCATCGGAGAAAAGTTAAAACCTAAATCGTTGGTATACCATAAAACCGTTTCTTCTACCACATCTTTCTCCATGTCTAGCACTTTTGCTTTACGGGTAGTTTTGATGATCACTTTCTTGCAATCAAGATTTACAATTTTCTTGGTTTCATCAGTTTTAATCACCTCAATGGTTGGCGGAACATTTAAAAACTGTACAGCGCTGTTATTTTGATTGTTATTTCTTCCACCATTGCCATTCATCGGGTTTACCGTTGCCGCAAGTTTAGTAGGCATTACATAAGTAGTATCCATCATATCAAAAACTTCCACTACTTTTTGGTCAGCAAAAGAGTAATAGTACTCTCTATTGCCTCCACCACCAAAACCACCAAACCTAAAACCACCACCTGGTCTACCTCCGCCACCAGTGTTGCTATCTTCTGTTTCTGTTACAGGCATAAAGCTAGCGTTTGTAGCATTATAAAGTAATTCGTAATTGGCTTTGATCGATTTTGGCATACGGGCTTTCATTTCCTCTGGGATTTGTCTACCACTAGCTTCTGCTGCCGCAACTGGGTCAATCACACTTTCAAACTGGATAGCACCAGATTTCTTTTGTGCCTGAGCATTTAACGTAAAAGCTAAAAGGCCTAAAAAGGCGATAAATATTTTTTTCATGATTGGTTATTTCAATATAATAAGCAAAACAAAAGTAAATCACTTTAGAGTAAAGCGATGTTAAAAAAGGTTAATTTCTTTCGATTATAACCAGAGTTTTACAAAAGACGGAAGCAATTAGTATTCAGTGCTTTCTAACCAGCCATTTGCCAATACATCTGCAAGGTGCATAGTTTTGATAGAAAGATTATTTTTCTGGATATAGCCGTCCAAATGCATCAAACAAGAAAGGTCTGTGGAAATGATATAATCAGCGTCCATTTCTAAAGCATTATTCACTTTTTGCTCTGCCATGGCTGAAGAAATTGCATCAAATTTTACGGCAAAAGTACCACCAAAGCCACAACACATGTCGGTATCTTTCATTTCCAACATCTCCAAACCTATCACCTTCGATAAAAGTCGACGAGGTTCTGCCTTGATTTTACACTCCCGCAACCCACTACACGAATCGTGATAAACGGCTTTTCCTTCCAGCTCGGCGCCAAAGTAATCTTTCTTAAGTACGTTGATTAAAAAATCGGAAAGTTCGAAAATATTAGACTGTAAGCTTCTACATTTATTATGCACCATGGTATTGGTAAACAAATCATTATAACCTGTTTTTACCATCCCTACACAAGAGGCCGATGGGGCTACGATATATTCTGTGTCCGAGAAATCAGCTAGAAATTTCGTCCCGATCTCCTTTGCTTGTTCCCAGTACCCAGCGTTGTATGCGGGCTGTCCACAACAAGTCTGCTTTGAATTATAAGCCACTTCACATCCAGCCTTTTCAAGGATTTTAATGGTATTGAATGCCGTTTCAGGATATAATTGATCTACAAAACAAGGGATAAACAGTTCTATCTTCATGCTATTCTTCGGTCTCCACTTTTAATCAACAACCACTGCTTTGGGCTGTACTTTTTTGAGAAGCAGCAAAAATACTAAACCTAAAACAAAAAACAGGGCCAATGCGATGACAGAATTACGCATGCTTCCACTTAGCACTTCGATATAGCCAAAACTAAACATCCCAAAAACCAACGCAACTTTCTCTGTTACATCATAAAAGCTAAAAAATGACGTATGATCTGGGCTATGTTGCGGAAGAAATTTAGAATACGTAGAACGTGATAAAGATTGAATACCACCCATTATCAAACCAATTACCGCGGCTAGCGCATAAAATTGAAGCTCGGTATGAATATAATAAGCGGCAATACAGCATCCAATCCAAATGGTAACCACCCCTATCAATACATTTACGTTACCAAATTTTTTGGAAGAAAGGTACGACATCAACATGGCGCCTGGAATAGCTACCAATTGTAAAATCAAAATGGTTGCAATGAGCTTCGAGGTAGGTAAATGCAATATTTTTTCGCCAAACAATGCTGCAATCAACATCACGGTTTGTACACCCATTGAGTAGAAAAAGAACGCAAACAGAAATCGCTTTAAGTATTTCATTTGTTTTACCTGCTTCCAAACCTTGTTAAGCTCCTGAAAGCCACTGGTCATGATATTCTTCTTTTCAGCTTTATAATCGGGACTTCCTTTTGGCAAGTTTTTAAACGGAATTTGCGCAAATCCTATCCACCAAATCCCTACCAACAAGAAAGATAAGCGTGCCGGAATGGATGCATCTACAATACCGAACCATTCGGGCTTAAACACAAATACAAAGCAGATAATTTGTAAAATGATACTGCCAACATAACCATACATATAGCCTTTAGCGCTCACATCGTCTTGTTTCTCAACCGTAGCAATTTCTGGCAAGTAAGAGTTATAGAACACCAAACTTCCCCAAAATCCAATAGCTGCCAAAACAAACATGATGATACTGAAATTCAAAGTATCTACCCCTTTTTCAGCGTTAATCTCGAAGAAGAAAAGCATACTACAAGCAATGGCACCAATGTAGGTAAACATCTTCATGAAAATCTTCTTATTACCACGGGTATCGGCAATGGAAGATAATATGGGCGACAGTAAAGCAATCACTAAAAAGGCAAAAGCCATGGCGTAGCTATATAGTGCTGAATTGACAATTTTATACCCAAAGAAATAAACGTAATCAATGGTATAATCATCCTTATCAGAAGTGATGGCTGTATAATAGGCTGGAAATATGGTAGAAGTAATTACAAGGTTATAAGCTGAATTGGCCCAATCAAAAAAGGCCCAGGAGCGAATTGTTTTTTTGTCGTTTTTAACCCCTAAATCCCCTGAAGGAGACTTTGAAAGCTCATCTTTCATAAATTAAATTTTGTTTGTAGCGGCTAAGATAGGAAAATTGGTTAATTGCAATTATCAATCTTTCCAAAATTCATCTGTTAGATAAAAAACGGTATCTATAAAGAAAGGAATCCCATTATTGGTAAGTACATTTTCATCATGTAAATCTTCTAAAATAATTCCTAATTCAGAATTGAAATAGTCGTTATTCCTAGTATTAGAAAAACCATTTTTCGTTAAAAAGTCTTTCACTTCTCGTAAGTCTGTCATGCTTGTAACTGTTACAAAAGTTTGTTGAACCACAGCATACAACACATTATTTTGGTCCTTTGTAAAGCCCAGTAATTCGTATGCAGTATCGGAGAAAAAGTAATTATGCAGCAGAAGATTGTGAAAATAATCTACCCAAGATAAATAATAGATAGCGTCATTAAGCTTAATAACGTGCTTATCGTCTTTGAGGTAAACTTTTTGTTCCGCTCCCTCGCTCACATACTTAGATAAATCTATATCATCTATCCAAAGATTTTTCTCAGTAGTGAATTTTTCTAAAACCTCTGTCTCTTGTTTTTTGAAGAGCTTTGAGTCTTTAGACGTTGTGCTTGTTTGCGTGCTTTTTCCAAGGTAACTGGATATTGTTTGGATAATTTCTCCAAACCTAACTTTGCTCTTTCCTGAAAGGACATTACGTAACTCATCTTTCACTTGATTTTACTAACAAACACAAAGATAACTAAAAGTTGGCAATTCGTATTTTGTTAATCCTTAGTAAATAAAGCTAAAAAAAAGCTTATTTAGATTTACCTGTTGATTTAAGGCTAAAAAAGGAAAATTGGTTAATTGGTTATTGAAATTCTACAAATAATACTTCTTGCCGTCGGTTTTGATTTTACCAGCGTCCAAAAGTTCTCTAATTCGTTCTATTTTATCGTTATCGGCACCAGTTTGAATACTTTTTACCAGTTCATCCAAATCGAGATGTTGACCTTGCAATAGGGTACAAATTTCAAAGTCAATGGTATCATTATAAGCTGCAAGGTCTTCCTGCTTTTTTTCGGCCAAGCAAACATCACAAACTCCACATTTTTCGGCACCACTTTCTCCAAAATAAGTCAACAATTGTACACTTCTACAGATGGCGTTGGAGGCATACGCCAACACCGCTTCAATTTGAGTGCTTTGTATTTGCTTACGAAGCTGGATAAATTTAGCATCTACATCTAAATGCAGCATATCCAAACGTGGCGTTACAAATTGTAATTGCGGTTGGTCAGTTTGCGGCAAATAAGAAATCACTTGATATTCCTGCAACTTCTTTAAATACGAAATCACATCATTATAGGAAATCCGCAACCTATTGGACAAATCGCTCTCGCTAATTTTCACATAGCCATCAAATGCACCGCCGTATGAGCGTTGTATCGTTTTAACGATAGGGTCAAAAACAGCATTTTCAATCTGGAATCGATAAATATCTTCGTGTCCTACCATAAACATCAACCTTGATGGGATAAAAATATTTTCCGACAAAACCAGATAGCCATCTCTTTCTAAAAACTTCAATGCGGCCATGGTTTTAATCACGCCAATGCCAAAGCGCTTACAAAAAGCAGCGAGGTCAAAATCGAAATTCAGTCCCTCTCCTGCGCCGTAGGCCAATTGATAAAAATTGCCAAGATAGTGATATACTTTTTTGATTTCATCCACCGAAGGAAAACTATCCTTGTATTTTGCTTCCAATATCATTTGGTCAGCTTTGTTGGTCAGCAATACCGCAAAAGCTCTTTTTTCGTCCCTGCCCCCTCTACCAGCTTCCTGATAATAGGCTTCCAAGCTTTCTGGTAAATCCAAATGGATAACGAAGCGCACATTTGGCTTGTCTATTCCCATTCCAAAAGCATTGGTAGCGACCATCACCCTAATTTTATCCTGCTTCCAATCTTCCTGTTTCTGAAATCTGGCATCCTTTTCCAAACCAGCATGGTAAAAATCGGCGGAGATTTTATTTCGTTGAAGGAAATTTGCTATTTCGGCGGTTTCCCTTCTATTTCTCACATAGATTAAACCACAGCCTTTAACATTTTTACAAATCTCTATCAGTTTTTTATGCTTATCATCTAAATTAAAGACCACATAACTGAGGTTTTTCCGAGAGAAACTCTTTACAAAAACCTGTGCGTCTTTTAAGTCTAATTTTTCAATAATATCCGTCCTTACTTCTGGCGTAGCGGTAGCGGTTAAAGCCAACACAGGTGTATCGGGCAATATTTCCCGCAGTTCTTTAACCTTCAAATAAGGTGGACGAAAATCATAACCCCATTGCGAAATACAGTGCGCTTCATCAATAGCAATGAGATTTACATTCATATAGGAAATGCGCACACGCACCAATTCAGACAGCAAACGTTCTGGAGAAAGATATAAAAATTTGATGTTGCCGTAAATGCAATTATCCAGCAAAATATCAATTTCACGCTTGCCCATTCCCGCATAAATGGCAATGGCTTCTATCCCCTTGGCCTTCAAGTTTTCTACCTGGTCTTTCATTAAGGCCACCAACGGCGATACCACAATGCAGATGCCCTCCTGCATCATGGCGGGCACTTGAAAACAGATTGACTTCCCTCCACCCGTAGGCAACAAGGCTAAAGTATCCTGTTTTTTGATCACTGATTGGATAATTTCTTCCTGCAACGGACGAAAGACATCAAAGCCCCAATATTTCTTTAAAATTTCTGTTGCAGTCATAGATTGGCAAACCCAAAACTATGAAACCATCATCGCTTTTCAAAAAAGAGATTTTGGCCACAGATACACAAATATCAATTCGCTTGCCATATTAAGAGATTTTGCACCGCATTTTGGAACATCTACAGATATACTTCAACCCTAGCTTTAACCAAGTTTTATCAAACCATCAACAACCTACTTAAAGAACTAAGCACTAAAACATTAATACAAACATCCACAAATCAAAAAGATGATATCCGTGCATCTGTGGCAAGAAATAGCTAAATTGCGAAGATTAAATATTTGTTAGTACTAAATAAGAATGAGGAAGTATTTATTAGCATCAGCATTATTATGCACCTTGGGTTCAACGTATGCCCAAGAGAAAAAAGAAACACCGAAATGGGACGTTGAAAAATACAAAGGTCCTACCAAAAACTTCAGTATTACCACCAACGAAGGCACTTGGATGAACCTTGATGTGAGTCCTGATGGTAAGGAAATTGTGTTCGACCTGTTGGGAGATATCTACGTAATGCCTATTACAGGTGGCACAGCCAAACTTTTAAGTGGCGGTATTGCTTATGAAGTACAACCTCGTTTTAGTCCAAACGGCAAATATATTTCGTTTACGAGTGATAGAAATGGCGCCGACAATATCTGGATTATGGACAGACAGGGCGGCAATAAAAAACAAATCACCAAAGAATCTTTTAGGTTATTGAATAACGCCACTTGGATGCCCAATAGCGAATATTTGATTGCTCGCAAACACTTTACGGCATCACGTTCATTGGGTGCTGGTGAAATGTGGATGTACAGCATTTATGGTGGCGACGGCGTACAGCTCACCAAACGAAAAAATGACCAGCAAGATGCTGGCGAACCAAACGTATCGCCTGATGGCAAATACCTTTATTTTAGTGAAGATGTTTCGCCTGGTCCATCTTTTCAATACAGCAAAGACCCTAACGGCTTGATTTACGCCATCCGTCAATTAGATTTAAATACAGGAAAACTAAGCAATCTGATTGCCGACCAAGGTGGTTCAGTACGCCCACAAATATCGCCTGATGGCAAGTTTATCGCCTATGTGAAACGAGTGAGATTGAAGTCAGTACTTTATATTCAAAACCTAAAAACAGGGGAAGAATATCCAATTTACGACGACCTTACGAAAGATCAGCAAGAAACTTGGGCTATTTTTGGCGTTTATCCAAATTTTGCATGGACTCCAGATGCGAAGAAAATCATCTTCTATGCCAAAGGAAAGATAAGACAAGTGGAGCTTGGCAATTTATACGTAAGTGATATTCCATTTGAAGTAACGACCAACCAAACGGTGCAGGACGCTTTACATTTCGACCAACAGGTGTATACGAATGAGTTTACCGCTAAAATGATTAGACAACTGGCCACTTCGCCCGATGGCAAAACCGTTGTATTTAATGCCGCTGGTTACTTATATAAAAAGGAACTGCCCAACGGCGCACCAGAAAGGTTAACCAACGGTTTAGATTTTGAGTTTGAACCTAAATTTAGCCCTGATGGAAAATTTGTGGTTTACACCACTTGGAGCGATGAGTTTAAAGGAGCCGTTAAACGCACTGATTTAAAAACAGGCAAAACCGTTAGCTTAACCGACGAAAAAGGCTACTACTACTCTCCTAGCTACTCTAACAAAGGTGATAAAATTATTTTCAGAAAAGGGGTTGGTAATGAAGTTTTGGGCTTAACCTATGGAAAAAACAATGGCATTTTCGTGATGTCGGCCAATGGCGGACCTAAAACTTTGGTATTGGATAATGGTATTAAACCTCAATTTAATGGAGATGACACCCGTGTTTTCTATCAAAGTTACGAAGCTGGCAAAAAAGCATTTAAAAGTGTGGATTTAAATGGTGGTAATGAGCGCACTCACTACACTTCTCAATATGCTACACAATTTTGTCCAAGCCCAGATGGGAAATGGATGGCTTTTACTGAACTGTTTAACGCCTACATTACACCAATGGTTACCGCTGGAACTGCTTTAGACCTTTCTGCGGGTAATAAATCCATCCCTTTAGCTAGAGTAACCAAAGATGCAGGCACCTACTTACACTGGAGTGCCGACAGCAAAAAACTACTTTGGACTTTGGGTGAAAAATACTACAACCGAGAAATCAAGAATACTTTTTCATTTATTGAGGGAGCTCCACAAGTACTGCCAGAACCAGATACGGTTGGGCTTTCTATTGGTTTGAAACTAAAAACTGATGCACCAACTGGGTTAGTGGCCTTAAAAGGTGCCAGAATCATCTCTATGAAAGGCGACCAGGTGATTGAAGAAGGCACCATTTTGATTGAAAACAATAAAATTAAAGCGATTGGTAAAGTAGATGAAGTGCCTATTCCAGCGGATATTAAAGTGCTTGATGTGACGGGTAAAACCATTATGCCAGGTATTGTAGATGTTCATGCGCACTTGAGAACAAGTCCTGATGGCATTAGTCCGCAACAGGATTGGTCTTACTTGGCCAATTTGAGTTTCGGTGTTACTACTTCGCACGACCCCTCGAGCAACACAGAAATGGTGTTCAGCCAAAGCGAAATGCTGAAAGCGGGACGAATGGTTGGACCAAGGGTTTACTCAACAGGTTCTATTCTTTATGGTGCCGATGGTGATTTTAAAGTAACTATTAATAGTTTGGATGATGCGTTGTCGCACTTGCGCAGATTGAAAGCCGTAGGAGCATTTTCGGTAAAATCTTACAACCAACCACGTAGAGACCAACGTCAGCAGATTTTAGAAGCTGCCCGTCAGTTAAAAATGGAAGTGGTACCAGAAGGTGGTTCTACTTTTTTCCACAACATGACACAAATTGCAGACGGACATACAGGCATTGAGCACAGTATTCCTGTAGCGCCAGCTTATAAGGATGTGGTGAGCTTTTGGAACAATACCAATGTAGCCTATACCCCTACTTTAATTGTAGCCTACGGTGGTCAGTGGGGTGAAAATTATTGGTATGACCGTACCAATGTTTGGGAAAATGAGCGTTTATTAAATTTTACGCCAAGGGCGATTATCGATTCTCGTGCTCGTCGCAGAACCACTTCTGAATACGGAGATTACGGACACATTGAAGTCGCTAAGGCAACCAAGCAAATTGCCGACGGTGGTACTAAAGTGAATTTGGGTGCTCACGGACAGATACAAGGTTTGGGTGCGCATTGGGAACTTTGGATGTTGGTGCAAGGCGGAATGGATCCATTAAAAGCCATTAAATGTGCTACGCTTAACGGTGCTGAATATTTAGGAATGGGCAAAGAATTAGGTTCTCTGGAGCCTGGTAAACTTGCCGATTTAATCATTATGGAAGATAATCCGTTGGAAGATATCAGAAATTCAGAAAAGATTAAATATGTGATGATTAATGGCCGTATTTATGACAGCATGACCATGAACGAAACCATCAGCAGAGAAAAAATGCGTCCAAAATTGTGGTTTGAAATGGATAAAGGAGTAGCTTTTTCCCTACCTTATAAAACTGCTGAAACTTGGACGTTTACGGTTCCAAATTGTGATTAGAAATTAGCATTGTCCGTCATTTCGAACACCGTGAGAAATCTAGCAACTTGTTAGGTTTCTCCTCATTCTTCGTCGAAATTACGGGCCAAATTCAGATACATAAACCTAGCACAAATAAGTATTCAAAGCATCATTGCTAGGCCACGAAGCAATCTTAAAACAATTTGTGAGATTGGTTTACTTCGTAGCTGCTTCACGGTCTCACTTCCGAAAGTTCGGGATCGAAATGACGGATTATAACTCTCAACACATCCAGCTCCTCTTCAACCATCCTTATTATACAAAAAAAGAATGTAAAATTTCACTTAACGCATTTTTATTCATATAATTACACAAAAAAACAGTCTATAATTCAACGTATTTTCATGAAGAAATTTTTACTTCTTATGAGCTTCGCATATTTTTCAGTATCGGCTCAAGAAAAAACAACTGAAGCTCTCAATCTTTCACAAAAAAGATCTTATTCCAAAGAAATAGGCGCTAAATACAATCATTCTCGCTTTTACAATCACCCCGATTTTGGTTCACTACCGGAAAATGCGCCAAAGGGCAAAAATTTAGTAGAAGACCTTAGCCAACGAAAAATTGACCAACGACAATTCATTGACTTAGATAATCCACAGATTTTTTATTTACAAAAATCTGCAGTGCCAATCAATTACCTAAAAGACGGTAATTTGGTTGCCATCAATGCTAAGTTAAATCAAACAAACCCACAACTTTATCAAGCCAAAAACCAACCATTTCCAACAGAATTAAATATAGCAGAAAAACAATCTGCCATTTACGTGGGATCTAAATTTCTGAAGTTCAATCATTTCAAGCTAAAAGTAGTAAGAAACGACAATAAAACGGAAATTTTTAAGGCCAACTGGGATAAGATATCCGTTGCTGATGGAAAATGTTACATTACAGATGTTTTCCCTGGCATAGATATGGAAATGAAGTATTTAGAAGCTTCCGTAAAATCCGATTTTATCATCAAGAAAAACTTAAATGTAAAACACCTTTATTTTATTGATGAGCTAAATGTAAGTACCTCATACGCTATAAAACTGGAAGAAAGCATCTTAAAGGATAAAAACAAAGGCCGCTTGATTGTTTACGACAAAAATACAGAAGAGACCGCATTAGAAATAAATCCCGCTAGGATCCACGACAGCTCCAACTCCAAACAATCATGGATAAACCCTTATGGTTTATCCCAAAACGAGTTATCTATATCTTGTGATTCTGCAATCCTCAACGACAAGAATACTGTTTATCCAGTAATTGTGGATCCTCTAGTAACTGTAGGGCCTATAACAGCAGGAACAACTTACCTAAGTGGAAGCGCCATGGTACCTGCATCATGTATTCATTCCATTACTTTGACCGTACCCGCGGGAACTACTCCTACCGACGTTTCTGCCAACTGGTCCGTTTATAGCAATTGGTGCTTTGGATACTATACAGGTCATGGATCATTAGGGGACGATTGTTGGCAATCAGAAGCACAAATATGGCTCAGCAGCTCTTGTGGCAGTGGCCGTTCGCCAGCAGGCACTACCTTTTGGAACTGTGCCGGTTGTAATTCCACAGGAAACTGGAATGCCTCTATTCCGAGTAATTCAAGTGGAATGTCTTCATTGATACAATGCTTTGTGCCTTCGGCCACTGACCAAACGATTTCTTTTAATATCAATTTCAGTCGTACCACTTGCAATCCTTACAGCAACTATGATGGCTGCAGCCCAGCAAACAGAAGTTATTGTCAAACATTAGATAATTGGTCAGTTACCTTAACTGGTAGGAACCTAGAAACTTTAAATGAAACCACTACAGGAAATGGTACCTTGAATGTAACGGTCCCTTGCGGCAGTAATTACGTCATGAACCCGCTTATCAAATATGGTGTGGCACCTTTTACCTATTCGTGGAATACTGGTGGTAGCGGTGCAACCAAAACAATTACTCCAACTACTGCTGGCACACAAACGCACATATTAACCGTAAAAGATGCCGCAAATATTACAAGAACAGCTACTTTCAACGTAACCACTACCTGTACCTTACCGATCAATTTGATCTCTTTTGAAGGAAAACTAATGGGTAACCATGCACAACTTACATGGACTGCTGCTGACGAGAAAAACAACGATTACTATCTCGTTGAAAAGAGTGAAGATGGTGTTAATTTTAAAGGCATTAACAAAGTAATGGCCACCGTAGGCAATTCTACACCGAGCAGCTACAGTGTTAATGATAATGATTTACAAGGCAATAAAATTAAATACTATCGATTAAAGATATTGAACAGCGATGGACATATTAGCTATAGCAGCATTATCAAGATAAACACAGGTATCCAAATCAATGAGATGGTACTTACTCCTAATCCTGTTAAAAACATCGTTCAAATTTTGTTACCTGAAACGTACTCAAGTGATGACATTAATGTTTTTGTATATACGATAGACGGCATAGAACGATTAACTAAAAAATTCCAAAAAAATCAAGCTTTAATATTAGACCTGAAAGAATTGGCATCTGGAAGTTATGTAGTACGCACCTTCGACAAGAACAACAAACCTATATCTAGTAAAACTTTTATTAAAGAATAAACGAGCTTAACTTAATAAACGAGATTGATTATTAGAGAAACACTTACATTTTTTGATAAAGTCATTACCATATTTGCTTGTCAAAAGGAGTAGCTTTCTCTTTACCTTATAAAACCGCTGAAACTTGGACTTTTACGGTTCCAAATTGTGATTAGAAATTAGCATTGTCCGTCATTTCGACGAAGCATGAGGAGAACCGAAGCTCTACGAAGTAAAATCTAATTACTTACTAGATTTCTCACGATGTTCGAAATGACGGACTATTTAAATACACTGCGCTATCACATAACCGCTGGCCCAAGCCCATTGGAAATTATAACCCCCTAGCCAGCCTGTAACATCTACGCATTCGCCACCAAAATAGCAGCCGACAAGCTTTTTACTTTCTAAGGTTTTAGATGAAAGTTCATTGGTATCGATACCACCACGCATTACTTCCGCTTTGTCATAACCCTTATCGCCTGCAGGTTTTACCTTAAAATAATGAATGGTTTGCTCCAAAGCTTCCATTTCTGCCTTGGTTAAATCAGCAATGGTTTTACTTAAGGGTAGAAATTTGCCTAGTGCATCCGTGAACTTCTTGGTATAAAATTTATTTAACAAAGTAGATAATTGGATACGCCCATTATGTTGACGTTCTGTGCTTAAAACCTCTAAAATATTTTCGTTAGGTAGCAAGTCTATATTTATGTCCTGTCCCCTACGCCAATAGCTTGAAATTTGTAAAATGGCTGGGCCACTTAAGCCCCAATGCGTAAACAAAATGTTTTCTTCAAAATTGGCTTCTTCATTACTTACCCTACAAAACACCGAGTTTCCAGATAGTTGGGAAAACCAAGCTTCATCTTTACCTGTAATGGTTAAAGGCACCAAAGCTGGAGCGGTTTCTACAATATTTAAAGTATGCTTTCTAGCGAATTTCAAAGCGAAATCTGTGGCGCCCATTTTCGGGATAGGCAAACCGCCCGTAGCAATCACTAATTTGGGTGCGGTAATGGTTTTCTCCTTATGGTTTTTTTGGTAAGTAACCTGATATTCTCCCTCATTATTATTAATGGAAATCACCTCTGCATTGCATAAAATCTGTTGTTCCATTTCTTCGCAAAGCGAGGTAAACACATTCACCACATCCTTCGCGTTTTTACCTTCAGGAAAAAGCTGTCCCAAAGTTTTCTCAGTGCCATAAATTCCGTAAGTTTCAAAGAAACTGATAGAATCTTCAACCGTCCACTGCTTAAAAGCCGATTTTACGAAATGCTCATTGGCAGAGATAAATTGCTCGTGTGTAGCACCAATGTTAGTATAATTGCAGCGACCACCACCAGAAATTAGAATTTTAGCACCAGGCTTATCGTTCTTTTCGAGCAAAATTACTTTCTTTCCCAAAAAGCCTGCCTGAACCGCACACATCAATCCACAAGCACCAGCACCAATAATTATTGCATCGTAAGCCATTTATGAAGTATCAAATTAAAAGGCAAAAGTAAAAAATGAATGGGGATTATTGGATTTTAACCGCAAAGGTTTGAGAAGTTTTCGCAAAGGGACGCAAAGAGGCTGTCGATTTTTCCAATTACTTTGCTAGTCCTATTTTTTAAACGGTTAATTTTACAGCAAAGGATAAAGAAGTGTTGATTTTTCCATTACGCTTCCAGCACTGTTTTTTGAGAAGTTAATTTTTTACCGCAAAGGATAAGAAAGTCTTCGCAAAGGGACGCAAAGACAAGTCTTGTTTTTCTTCTTTGCGTTCTTAGCGTTACTTATATTTTTCTTTGCGGTTATATTTTTTCTAAAAAGGTTTCAGAAGTTTTCACAAAATATTTTAAGGTATACCATTCTAAAATAGCCCTGATTGAAGTGGAAATACTTTTTTGCCCTCGACACAAAAAGATTGAAATGGAAAGCAGGACTTTCGGGAATAGTAGCACCAACATTACGCTTCTAATCCCAATCTAATATGCAATTTGCCCAAAGCATATACTTATTTTTGCTATTTTTGTGCAAATTCAAGCGATAAATAATGGCAAAACAGATTAGCGAGTTAAAACTAGGTATTTTAGGCGGCGGACAATTGGGCAGAATGTTGATTCAAGAAGCGATTAACTACAATTTAACCACTTTAGTGCTCGACCCAGATGCTGATGCACCATGTAAACACATCGCTAATTACTTCGAAAACGGGTCCATTACTGATTATGATACGGTTTATAATTTTGGTAAAAAGGCCGACATTATTACCATTGAAATTGAGAAGGTGAACGTGGAGGCTTTGGAGCAACTGGAAAAAGAAGGCAAAAAAGTATTCCCCCAATCGCGTGTCATCCGACTGATACAAGATAAAGGCATACAAAAGCAGTTTTTTAAGGAAAATGATATACCTACCGCACCTTTTATGCTGGTAAACTCCAAGGATGATTTAACGAATGGCAAGTTCCAGTTCCCTTACATTTTAAAGCTTCGCAAAGACGGCTACGATGGTAAAGGTGTAATGAAAATAAACGACGCCAACGATGTAAAAAATGCCTTTCAAGCACCTACGCTAATTGAGGAGTTGGTTCATTTTGAAAAAGAAATAGCGGTAATTGTGGCTCGTAATGCCAATGGAGATGTAAAAACTTTCCCAATGGTTGAAATGGAATTTAACCCTGAAGCTAATTTGGTAGAGTTCTTGATTTCGCCTTCTACCTATCCTGAAAGCATACAAGAAAGGGCCGAAAAAATCGCCAAAGACATTGCTGCTGCATTGAATATCACTGGTATTTTAGCGGTAGAAATGTTTATTACCAAACACGGTGATATTTTGGTGAATGAGTTGGCTCCACGCCCACATAACAGTGGTCACCAAACTATTGAAGGCAACTACGTTTCGCAATTTGGACAACATTTAAGGGCTATTTTCAATTTGCCTTTGGGCGATACTCGTTCTATTTCGAATGCGATTATGGTAAACGTATTGGGTGAAAAAGGTCATGATGGCGTTGCTAAATATGATGGATTAGAGAAAATTTTATCTATTGAGGGTGTGTACGTGCACTTATACGGCAAAAAATACACCAAGCCTTTCCGCAAAATGGGACACTTAACCATTATTGACCAAAACCGCGAAAAAGCTATCGAGAAAGCTAGGTTTGTACAACAAACATTGAAAGTAATTTCGTAGTAGAACAAGGAGTAAAGATTAAAGAATAAGGATTTGGCAAGCGGTTCTAAACAACCAAAAAAACCAAACACCCAAAAAACAATATAAAAAGATGAAAGTTGGTATTATCATGGGCAGCAAGTCTGACCTGCCAGTTATGCAAGACGCAGCAGATATTTGCAAAGCCTTTGGTGTTGATTTTGAAATTACGGTAGTTTCTGCCCACAGAACCCCCGACAGAATGTTTAATTATGCTAAAGAAGCGGCTGGCCGTGGCATTAAAGTAATTATTGCTGGTGCTGGCGGTGCGGCGCATTTGCCTGGCATGGTGGCTTCTATTACTACCGTTCCTGTGATTGGCGTTCCTGTAAAATCATCCAACTCTATTGATGGCTGGGATAGTATTCTTTCTATTTTGCAAATGCCAAATGGTATCCCTGTGGCTACTGTAGCTTTAAATGCTGCTAAAAATGCGGGTTTATTGGCCGTGCAAATCTTGTCTACAGCAAAACCAGAATTAGCTGAAAAGATGCAGGCCTACAAAGATGATTTGAGACAAAAAGTGGAGGAAACTGCCGCTGAAATGGAAGGGTAGTCTGCGAGTCGGAAAGTAGATAGTCCGCAAGTCGGGAAGTTAATAGTCCGTGAGTTGGAAAGAAAAGAGCTTAAAAGTCTGGAAGGTAAACTTTCGGACTTTCGGACTAATAACTAATGACTTTTCTAATTCAAATTAGGGTCTGCGGGGAAATTGCTCACATGAGCATATTTGGGACCTAGGTTAATAATCACCTCTTTCCATAGCTCCTCTTCATTATGAGAAAAAATAGTGTCTTGGTGGTACTGATCTGAAACAATCCAGGTATTGGTGGCTATCTCCTCTTCTAACTGACGATTGCTCCACCCTGAATAGCCAAGAAAAAACTTCACCTCGTCTTCCTGTATGCTGTTGTTGTTCACCAACAATTTAAGGGTTTCAAAATCGCCGCCCCAATACAAACCAGGCATAATTTCTTCGCCACTATCCATTTTATCAAAACAACGATGGATGAAATGAACGGTATCTACCTCTACTGGTCCACCTATGAATACCTGAAAATCGGCCATCCATAAGTCGGGGATTAAATCTTTTACAAGTAGGTTACTTGGCTGGTTTAAAATAAAACCAACAGAGCCTTCTTCGTTATGTTCGGTCAGCAAAACCACCGAGCGCTTAAAATTGGGGTCGGCCAAAAAGGGCTCCGAAATCAACAATTTTCCTACCGATGGTTCTAACAAGCTTAACATATTGGTAAAATAACAAAAAATATTCGCAAGTCTCCAAATATGATTATGCGCACAGCTTGTATATTTCTACTTAAATATTAAAAACTTTATCATTAACAAAAGCTATTTTTGCTTCATGAAGGTCAGTAAAGAAATGATACAAAACTTAAGGCAAGACTATAAGGCTGCCGAGTTAAGTGAAAAAGATGTGGTTAAAAATCCAATAGCACAGTTTGAAAAATGGTTTGAAGATGCGGTGAACGCCGAAATTTTTGAACCTAACGTGATGACATTGGCTACAGTAGATAAAAGTGCCCGACCGAATGCCAGAATTGTGTTGTTAAAAGGCTTCGATAATGATGGCTTTAGTTTTTACACCAATTACCTTAGCCAAAAAGGTAAAGAAATAAAGAAGAACCCTTTTGCTTGCTTGGTTTTCTTTTGGGCTGAACTGGAACGCCAAGTGAGAATTGAAGGCAAAATTGAAAAATTAGATAAAGAAACTTCCGAGCAATATTTCAACTCTCGTCCGCAAGGTAGCCAAATTGGCGCCATTGCCTCGCCTCAAAGTCAGGTGATTCCAAATAGAGATGT
Organism: Pedobacter sp. ASV17; assembly: GCF_016429065.1. GTDB lineage: Bacteria > Bacteroidota > Bacteroidia > Sphingobacteriales > Sphingobacteriaceae > Pedobacter. The sequence goes on along the minus strand of NZ_JAELTX010000048.1, from coordinate 15,988 downwards.
TTTAGAGCAAAAAGTGGAAGAATTGACCAAACAATACGAAGGAAAAACAATTCCCAAACCAGCGCATTGGGGTGGTTACATCGTAAAACCTACATCAATTGAGTTTTGGCAAGGACGTCCAAGTCGCTTACACGACAGGATTAAATACACTTTTAGTAACGGAAGCTGGAAAATTGAGCGTTTAGCACCTTAAAAGTTTAAAGTAGAAAGTTTAAAGACTAAAGTTTAAAGTAGAAAGTTTTAAGTGGAAAGCTTAAAGCAGAAAGCGTACATTGTTAAATTCTAACAAACTAAAAAACAAACCAACTAACCAACCAAAAATAATGAACCAAGCAAAACATCCTAAACAGCTCTATCTTCTATTTTTCACCGAAATGTGGGAGCGTTTCTCCTTCTATGGTATGAAAGCTTTGCTTTTGGCCTATATGGTGACCCAATTGAAATTTGATGAGCCAAAAGGTTATGCCATTTTAGGTGCTTACTCGGCCTTGGTTTATACCATGCCTATGTTTGGGGGTATGCTTGCCGACAAGTTCTTGGGCTATCGGCGGGCGATTATTTTTGGTGGTGTGATGATGGCCATTGGACACATTGTGCTAGCTATTCCGCAGGATTGGAGTTTCTTTTACGGCATGGCTTTCATTATTTGCGGAAATGGTTTCTTTAAACCTAACGTTTCCAGCTTGGTTGGAACTTTGTACGACAATAACGACCCTAAAAAAGACAGTGCGTTTTCTTTGTTTTATATGGGGATTAACATTGGCGCTGCTTTAGGTGGTTTGCTTTGTGGTTACGTTGGTCAAAAAATAAACTGGCATTTTGGTTTTGGTTTGGCTGGTATTTTTATGGTATTGGGCCTAATCATTTTTATCATAGGAAAAGCTTCTCTAAAAGAAAAAGGCTTACCTATTACTAACGATTTAAACAAAAAAATAGCAGGTATCATCAAAGTGGAGCATGCCATTTACCTGCTTACTTTACTTGCTTTACCTTTAATTGTTACGCTTTTTAACTACTACGAAGCGCTGGACAGTATCATGTTGATTCTCGCCGTAGTATCAGTAGCTTATATCCTTTATCTATCCTCAAAGCTAGAAAAAGAGGCTAAATTCAAACTGCTTTCTGCATTAACCTTAGTAGTGGTTTCTACATTGTTTTGGGCTTTTTATGAACAAAATGCAGGTTCGTTAAACCTTTTCGCCATGCGGAATGTAGATATGCATGTTTTTGGAATTGAACTCCCTGCACTTTCTGTGAACAATTTTCTGCCACCAGCATGGGTAATCATCATGAGTTTGATTTTTGCTACTTTATGGCCTTGGTTAAACAAACGAGGATTGGAACCTTCTACCCCAGCTAAATTTGCACTTTCTTTCATCTTTGTAGCCATCGGATTTTTCACCTTTTATTTAGCTTGTCAAGCTAGTTTAGGTAATGGATTAATTCCTTTGCTTGCTTTTGCAGGCGGATATTTCTTCATCATTTGTGGTGAAATGTGTATCTCTCCAGTAGGTTTATCTATGATTACGAAGCTTTCGCCAGTGAACATTGTAGGTTTAATGATGGGAATCTTCTTCTTCTTCACGGCCATTGGTGAATTTTTGGCGGGTAAAATTGGTGCATTAATGGCCATCCCTAAAGATGTGATTGAAGCGAATAATCCAGTACTTTCATTACCTTATTACGCGAATGTATTGCTTCAAATTTCCATCTATTCTGCTGGTATCGGTTTGTTTATTTTCTTACTGGTTCCCCTATTGAAAAAATGGATGGGCAACATTAGGTAGTTTAACACAATTTAACGGATTGCCTTAGCAAAAACATCAGCTTAATTTTGTTACTTTCGCAAATTGAAATTCGTAAAATTTAAAATCGTAAGCAACCTGTGTCCGACAGCCTAGTCATTATCCCCACTTATAACGAAAAAGAGAATATTGAGAAGATTATTCGAAAGGTTTTCTCTTTACCTTATCATTTCGAAATCCTGATTATTGATGATGGTTCTCCTGATGGCACTGCACAAATTGTAAAAGGCTTGCAAGTGGAATTCCCGATGCTTCACATCGAAGAACGTCAAGGAAAATTAGGTTTGGGAACGGCTTACATCCACGGGTTTAAATGGGCTTTAGAAAGAAGCTATGAATACATTTTCGAAATGGATGCCGATTTTTCTCATAACCCTGATGATTTAGTAAAACTACGTGAGGCTTGCGTAAACGGCGCCGATTTAGCGATTGGTTCAAGATATGTGAAAGGCGTAAATGTAGTGAACTGGCCAATGGGCAGGGTATTGATGTCTTATTTTGCCTCGATGTATGTACGTATCATTACTGGCATTAATATCCAAGATGCTACAGCAGGTTTTAAGTGCTACCGTAGAAAGGTATTGGAAACCATTCCGATGGAGAAAATCAAGTTTGTAGGTTATGCCTTTCAAATTGAGATGAAATTTACCGCCATCAAATACGGTTTTAACGTAGTAGAAGTACCTATTATCTTCACAGACAGAACCGAAGGAACTTCTAAAATGAGTACCCGTATTTTCCGCGAAGCCTTTTTAGGAGTTATCCAAATGAAGGTAAATAGCTGGTTCAGAAATTATAATAGATAATTGGTTGTTTGGTTGGTTAGTTTTTTGGTTGTTTAGACATCATCAAATTCGCTAATTATCCAATTATCACATCATTTCTCCCTCTTATTATTCCTCAGCATTACAATAATTGGTTGGTTAGTTTTTTGGTTGTTTGGGCATTATCAAATTCGCTAATTATCCAATTATCTCCTCATCAAATCATTTTTCCCTCTTATTACTTCTGAGCATCAACCCAAAATCTTGCTTTTTGGCCATGGCATCTACAATCATAATCAGTCGTTTGGTTCTGGTCGCCTCTGTTTTGGCGGTATTTAACCAATTGATAAAATAGTTTTGATGTGCCTTGGTGTAGGAAAGAAAATGTTCGAGTAAACCATCTTCTTGTGCTAAACAAATTTCCAAATCATCAGGCATCTCAATTTTGAAATCTACATCATGCTCTAAGGAAAGATTAACCACACTGCCCTCCTCCTTCCGTAACTGTCTACGGAGTTTTGCATCAAGCGCTAAAATAAAATCGCCACCACCCATCGGAATTAAGCTTTTACCTTGAATAGCCAATTGGTCTATCTGACCACGAACCCGCATTCCTCTTCGGTCATTTGGTTTAATCTGCTGCGCAATTTCTTCAGGAACAAAAACATAGCTCCAACCAGTTTTTTCGCCGTTGCTTTCAAACTTTTCTATTTCTGCCTTAAAGTGAACCATAGCCTAAAGTAAAAACTAAAAATCTAAAAATGAAAACGATGTTGACCAAATTTGCTGGTTAATGAAGAATTAAATCAATAATTAATACATGGAAATCAGTTGAAACACCCTTGATTTGGCATAATCTCGTCATCATTCAACTAAAATTGGCTTTTAAACAAAATAAACCCTACTTTTAGGATATATGCAAAGCGGATTATACCATATCAATCTTGAAAACTGCCTAAAACAACAATTGGGCATTAGTTTTCGCATGCATAATATTTTTCTTTCTGTTTTTCACAGCCTAGGAAACGTCTTACTAAAAAGTTCTAAGGACTTTATAAATTAATCCCTAGCTCCAAAGCGAAGCAGGGACAAATCCGAAAAAAGGAAAATCATTTACACTTAATTTTAACATGTTATGCGTCTACTAAAAGCCGCTTTCATGCTTATTGTTATGGTTGATATCTTGATCATTTTCTTAGCACTTATTTACTTACACCCATTATTGGTTCTAATTTTTATTGCAGTTAGTGCTGTGTTAAAGGGTCTTTATAATCAACTTAATAAGCGAAAGCCACACAAAATCCATCAGTTGGGAAAAAACCAACTTTTTATTAATCATTAATGTATTTTATCATGAATATTGAAATCACCAACACCCCTATTATATTAACCACAGGTATTTACGACTTACTTAAAGAACAAATCAAAAAACATACTTTCAATAAAAGCAATGCCGAAAAGCTAGCCATTGAATTAAAAAAAGCTAAACAGGTACTCAACAGGGAACTTCCAGAAAATGTAGTTGCCATTAATACCTTGGTAAGGTTAAAGAATTTAAAAACTGGCGAAGAGATTGAGCGAAAGTTTGTATCTCCGCAAAAAGCCCGCAAAAAGAATTCTACCACATCTATTCTGTCTCCAGTAGGTATTGCCACTTTAGGTTATACTACTGGTGCAATTATTCAATGGGAATTTCCAGAAGGAACGGAAACGCTACAAATTTTGGAAGTAAGTAAGATATAGTTTAAGAAGACAGAAGGGGATCTTAAAATATACAAAGCATACGACTCCTACGGAATCGAAGTGATATTAAAACATTTTCTTATAAGTGTTTGACCTCTTTGAGGTCTTTAAGAAATTAAACGAATACCAAACCAAATCTTAAAACACACTATGTCTGACAGTTTGTTCGGGACCTTAGCTGATCATTGAGCTAGGTGTCCCAACAAACTAACTATTTTATTTCACTAAAACTCCCCTTCGACACCTAATCCGAATAACGCGAAATCATACTTCACAGGGTCATTTGCATCAAATTCCTTTAATTGCTTAGTCAGCTCCACTGCTGTTAGCCAATCGGTTTGCTTACGTTCAATTAAGCCGAAATGTCTTGCTACTCGGTCTACATGCACATCACACGGGCATATCAAATCTGCTGAACGTAAGGTGTTCCAAATCCCAAAATCAACACCACAATTGTCTTTCCTTACCATCCACCTCAAAAACATGTTTAATCGTTTACAAGTAGATTTTTGCAGTGGCGAAGACACGTGCTTAATCGTTCTACGAGGAAAATCTGGCAAGCTAAAGAAGTAAGAACGGAAATGGTTTAAAGCTTTTTCTATGGTAAAATCAGTAATGACCAAATCAGAAGTATAACAAGTAGAAGAAGTCAATTCGTACCCCGAAGTGATTTCTTCAACACTCAAATAATCTGTTCTATAAATTAAAGATTGGGGAATAAACGCAGTTTCTAAGGAATTGGACTGCTGGTAATGCTGCTGAAAGAAAGCCACAAAGTAAAGCAAATCGGTGTCGTTAAAGGTACGGTGCTTAAAACCAAGTAAACCTTTCAAATCCTCGTCAGAATGATGGAGCATGAATTGATAAGGCCGATGGTCCATTCTCGCCAACAATTCGTTGCATTTATTGATGATGGTTTTGCGTTGTCCCCAAGCTAAAATTGCCGCAAAAAAAGCGGCAATTTCAATGTCTTGTTTTAGGGTGTATTGATGCGGAATACTGATGGGGTCGTTCTCAATGAAATTTGGTCGATTATACTGCGCTACTTTAGCATCGAGAAAATCTTTAATATCTGTAATTTGCATAGTCTGGTTAATTGTAGAAATCGTTGAATTGGTTAATCGATAGTAGGTCAATTAACCAATCATACAGTTAAACGATTAAACCTTACGCAAGTGCCTGTTCCAAATCAGCCAATAAATCATCAATATCTTCAACGCCTACGCTGAAACGTAATAAATTATCGGTTACCCCAACTTTCTCACGTTCTTCTTTTGGAATTGAACCATGGGTCATGCTTACTGGATGATTCACCAAACTTTCTACTCCGCCCAAAGATTCTGCTAATGAAAACACTTTAAAACGTGAAGCAATACGGAAAGTTTCTTTCAAATCAGCATCCTTTAAAGTTACCGACACCATACCACCAAAACCACGCATTTGTTTTTTGGCAATGTCGTGGTTAGGATGTTCTTCGAAACCTGGCCAATAAATTTTATCAATTTTTGGATGGTTTTTTAAGAAATGAGCTACCTTCTCTCCATTTTCACAATGCGCTTTCATACGCAGGTGAAGGGTTTTAATTCCTCTTAACACCAAGAAAGCATCTTGAGGTCCTGGTGTAGCACCGCAAGCATTGTAAATGAAGAACAAATCTTTGTAAAGCTGCTCATTGTTGGTCAATAAAGCACCCATTACCACATCAGAGTGGCCTCCAATATATTTTGTTACCGAATGCATTACCACGTCAGCGCCCAAATCAATTGGGTTTTGCAAATAAGGCGAAGCAAAGGTATTGTCAACCGTTAAAAGGATGTTGTGAGCTTTCGTAATTTTAGCCACCCCTTCAATATCAATGATACGCATGGTTGGATTGGTAGGTGTTTCTATCCAAACCAATTTAGTTTTATCATTAATGTAGGGCGTAATATTTTCTGGCTTCGATAAATCCAAGAAATGAAACTTGATGCCGTAATTTTGATAAACCTTGGTAAAAATACGATAAGAGCCACCATACAAATCGTTACCAGTGATCACTTCATCGCCAGGCTTTAACAACCTTAACAAAGTATCGGTAGCACCCATTCCACTACTAAAGGCCAAACCAAATTTACAGTTTTCCAATGCAGCCAAACAATCTTCTAGTGCCTTACGGGTTGGATTGGTGCCTCTTGAGTACTCGTATCCCTTGTGCTCTCCAGGTGATGCCTGCCAATAAGTTGAAGTTTGATAAATTGGGGTCATTACCGCTCCAGTAGTTGGGTCAGGCTGTTGACCAGCATGTATCGCTTTGGTAGCAAATTTCATTTCTTTGTTCATGGTATCGTATTTAATGCCTTATTGTTAGGAAAAAGGCGCCATTATAAATTATTATTTTGTTGCACTTCAGATTTAAACATATAGCCCAATCGTTTTCCTGTTGGATAACCACTTGCTGCTAAAGTTGTTTGCTTTTGGTGCAGGGTAATATCTTTAACCGTAGCATAAGGCGGTAATTGCAAATCAGTCTCTATACAATCTAACACTGCCAATTCCAAGATATGGGTCAACACTTCTTCATTAATTTCTGTCTCGCTAAAAGCTTCGTATAAAAATCCCAACTGCCCCTCACCTTCTACAATGAAACGCTTTTCTTTATTGATTAGAATTCTGGCAATCAACGTACCTTCATCAGCCAAACGATTATACTTGATTGAATCGGCCAAAAAGTTATGGATATAAATGACTCCGCAATAACTCAAGCTCGGATTAGCTTTCACATAGCTGGTAGAATAAATTCGGTGTCCTTCTTCAAAATTGAAGATGTTACTATGCATAGACAGCAACAACATATCTCCAGAAAACTTCAATTCCGCTTCAAATTGATGAGCATCCTTATAAGTTACTTCTACAGAAGGATCTTTTACGCTATAATCTTGATATAACCTAGAAGCTAATTTTGAAAGTGACTTCTTGGCAATGGCAAAAACATCAACCGTATTTCTATAAATCGCTTGTTTTAAAGAAGCTCTGCTTTCTAATTTTTCGAGTATCAGCTGGTAATTGGTTGGTTCCATTGTGGTTTCTGGTTGTAATGTATTTCTTTCATCGAGGTACGAAAAAATCTCAAAAAACAAATCTAATGCTTTAAGATTGCGTCGTACCTCGCAATGACGAATAGCGTACTAGTAAGCTTTCGCAAACAATACGCGTTGTTTTGATGGATTGCCTGTTAAGATACAAACGCCATCTTCCAACTTATTGTCTAAAGGAATACATCTGATAGTGGCTTTTGTTTCTTCTTTAATGCGTTTCTCTGTTTCGGCAGTACCATCCCAATGCGCCGCAATAAAACCTGTTTTAGTGTCCAACAGCTCTTTAAACTCTTCGTATGAATTTGCTTCAGTGATATGTTCGTCTCTGAATTTCAATGCTCTATTGAAGATGTTTTCTTGAATTTGTGCCAACATTTGGAAAACATACTCTGCCAATCCTTCTTGAGGTACGGTGAATTTCTCCTTGGTATCTCTACGAGCAAGCTCTACGGTACCATTTTCCATATCTCTAGCACCAATCGCTAAACGAATAGGCACACCTTTCAATTCATATTCAGCGAATTTAAATCCAGGGCGTTGGCTATCTCTATCATCATATTTCACTGAAATTCCAAAACCTCTTAATCTTGGAAGCAATTCGTCTACAAATGTTGATATTTTTTGAAGTTCTTCATCACCTTTATGAATAGGTACAATTACCACTTGAATTGGTGCCAATTTTGGAGGAAGTACTAAACCACTGTCATCGCTATGCGCCATAATTAAGGCTCCCATTAAACGGGTTGAAACGCCCCATGAGCTTGCCCAAACATAATCTTGTTTACCTTCTTTGTTGGTAAATTTAACATCAAATGCTTTTGCAAAATTTTGACCCAAGAAGTGGGAAGTTCCTGCCTGCAAGGCCTTACCATCTTGCATTAAAGCTTCAATGCAGTAAGTATCCAAAGCACCAGCAAAACGCTCAGTTTCTGTTTTTCTACCCTTTACTACTGGTACAGCCATCCAATTTTCAGCGAAATCGGCATATACATCCAACATTTTCTCTGTTTCTTCAATTGCTTCTTCAGCAGTAGCATGTGCGGTATGTCCTTCTTGCCACAAAAACTCTGTGGTACGCAAGAACAAACGGGTTCTCATTTCCCAACGCACTACATTGGCCCATTGGTTAATCAATAAAGGCAAATCACGGTAAGATTGGATCCATCCTTTATAGGTATTCCAAATAATGGTTTCCGAGGTTGGGCGAACGATCAGTTCCTCTTCTAATTTCGCTTCTTCATCTACAATGATGTTGCCTTGACCATCGTTTTTTAAACGGTAATGTGTCACAACGGCACACTCTGTAGCAAAGCCATCTACGTGGGCAGCTTCTTTAGAGAAATAAGACTTGGGGATGAACAAGGGGAAGTAAGCGTTTGAGTGACCTGTTTCTTTAAATTTATGGTCTAAAACCGCTTGCATCTTCTCCCAGATAGAGTAACCATACGGCTTAATTACCATACAGCCCTTTACTGACGAATGTTCTGCCAAGTCGGCTTTTATAACAATTTCGTTATACCACTGGGAATAATCTTCACTTTTACTCGTAATACCTTTGCTCATAACTTATTTGGAACGTTTTTTGTGTTAAATATCTTGTATTGATGGCTACAAAGCTATAAATTTATAGTCACAATTTAATTTAGCACACAAATAAAACTAAATACAATGAGAGTCAATCATTTTTTCACCAGTGCACTTGCCGCAACTGCCTTGTTGGTTGCGTCATGCTCTACACAAAAGATGGCACAAAACAACAGTGCCGATGATGTGTACAATACTACTGCGCAGGCTCGGGTTTACAAATACTCACCTCCAGTACAAACGGCTCAAATAGATACTTCACGTACTGATCCTAATTACCGACCGAGTGATCAAACTTATGACATGGATTACGCGTCGAGGATTGACCGTTTTTACTATGGCAGCCCAAACAGAATCTATTTTGATGATTACTACAACTTTTACGGTTACAATTCGTGGTATAATCCTTATGATTTCTCATTAGGCTTTAACTACGGATGGGGTTTTAATCGTTGGAATAATCCTTACACTTATTGGGGATATTACGGCAGTCCTTACTCGTGGAACACTTGGGGTCCTTACTCCTACTACAACCCTTGGTTTGGCGGAGGCTTCGGCTGGGGCGGCGGTTATTGGGGCGGTGGCTACTGGGGTGGCGGCTGGGGAGGCTCCACTATCGTTAGAAACGAAAACTACAGACCAAGACCGTCTAGAATGGGAAGCAGTACAGCAAGACCTTCTTCTGGAAGATACGTAGGCTCTGATAGAGGAAATATAGGTGATGGTATAGGAAGACCTAGACCACAAAGCTACAACCCTGCTAATAACGGAACGGTATCTAGACCAGATAGAACTTCTAATTCAGGTGGTAACTCAGGAAGACCTAGCAGAACAAGTGACGGTGGCAGACCTTCTTCACCTCCTCAAAGAGAAAGTTACACCCCTCCTTCAAGACCAACGCCACCTCCTTCAAGTAGTGGTAGCGGAAGCAGCGGCAGTAGCGGAAGCAGCAGCGGAGGTAGTCGTCCAACACGTGGCGGAGGCAGAGGTTAGGTTTATTTTCTAAATTATTTATCGCAATTCAAATGAAAAAGATATTATCAATGTTAGTGGTAGCGGCAGCTACCACTGGCTATGCGTATGCTCAACAACCTATTAACTGGCCTACTTACGCGGGCGATGGACTAAGGTTTTCACAAACAAACTACGGTAGTTCAGCTCGTTTTAAAGGCATGGGAAATGCACAAATTGGTGTAGGTGGCGACATCAGCTCCTTAGGAGGCAACCCTGCTGGCTTAGGTTTATTCACTCGTTCTGAATTTGTACTTACTCCAGAATTTAACGGCACCAACATCAAAGCGGATTACCTGAACAACAATACTTCTACTAATAAAAGTCAAGTTAATTTAAATCAAATTGGTGTAGTATTTCATATGCCTACCTATAGATCAAAAGGACAAGATACCCAAACTGGCGTAATCAGTGCTTCTATTGGTTTAGGTTACAATCGCAATAATGATTATGGATTAGAATCTAATTTCTCTGGAACAAACAACACCAGTTCAGTTTATAACATGTTTTACGAAGAAAATGCAGGTACCTTAGGCAATACGCAACAAGTAAATGTATTGCGTTCGGGTTCCGTTTCTGAATTTAGCATTGCTGGAGCGATCAACATCTCCAACCAAATTTACATTGGAGCCAACTTAGGTTTAGTAAGCATTAACATGAATAACGATTCTCATCTTTATGAGAAAGGAAATTTAGCAAATTCAACCACATACGCGGTTGATTACTATCAAAACCAAGAAGTTAAAGGTTCGGGTGTAAATGGTAGAATTGGCGTAATTTTCAGACCTGTGAGCGAATTCAGGATCGGGATGAACTTACAAACCCCAACTTGGTTCAATATTGATGACCGTAGTGCTGGAAGCAGTTCAGATAAACAAGTGCTTAATGAAGAGATTTACGACTTTAGCTATAATTTACGTACACCATTTAAAGGTTCACTTGGCGCAAGTTATGTGATTGGTGGCAGAGCTTTAATTTCTGCTGATGTTGACTTTATCGATTATTCGAGCATGCGTTTTTCTAGTGTAGATGGTGTAGGTATTGGCGAAATCAATAATGCCAATAACGATGTTAAATCGCTTTATAAAAGCGCAGTGAACTATCGTGTAGGTGCTGAGGTAAAAGTAACTGATTTAGTAAGCTTAAGAGGCGGATACGGCATCAATGGAACCGCTTATAAAGATGATAGCAAAAACCAATTCCAAAGTAAATTCTACTCTGGAGGTATTGGCTATAGAAACAAAAACTATTCTATCGATGTTGCTTATCAACGTGTAGAAACCAATTCGACTTTTAGTCCTTATTTATTACAAGATTTTAACGAACCTGTTGCGCAAGCAAAAAACAACAAAAACAACGTGTTCTTAACTTTTGGGGTGAGATTTTAAACTTCGAAAGACATAAAACAAAAAAACCGATGAATTACTCGTCGGTTTTTTTTGTTTTATATAATCCCGTATAAAGAACCACCTTGCTCTCCCATCCTATCCACTCTTTGCGCTACGGCTTTATCTTTAATGAGTTCAGGTGCATGATGAGGTTTCTTACGGGCATCTATAATTAATGGCCCTCTACAGCCCCAATGCTTATTTTCCGTAAAGTCATCCACACCTTCTATATCTGCAGCAGGGTTACTTCTGGTAAAAGTTACCCAAACCAAATTATTAATGTTTTCGGCAGTAAAGCTTGCATCATCACACACCACAATCAATGGCAATTGTGAAAGCTCGTTTACTTTCAGCCTTTCTTTAAGGGAAGCAATATCTTTTTTAGCTTGTTGCTGACTTGTATATGCTGGCAATTGAACCGTCAACACCCCTGGAATTGCCAAACAATGATTTTCAGCCAAGTTAAAGTCGACAGGTAAACTGCTTAAAAGTTCTCGTTTCTTTTCTCCTGCTGCCGCAAAAACCACTTTAGACCCCGAGTTAAGTCCATCGCCCGAATAATCCAAAGTATCAATAGTGGTATTCGTATGAAAATGGATATCTCGTGTCAGGTCAATCCTTTCTAGCACGTGCTTCAAGAATTCATCTAGGTGATGTGTGGTTAACGCTTCATCATCCTCCCTTGCCGCAATCAACAGGTACTTAGCTAAACTCAATTGGTTTTTACCCAAAATATGATTACTGATGGTTAAAATCTCCTGCGGCTTTCTTTCTTTAAGATATGGCGTATAACGCTCACTGCCTATGGCAAATAAAAGCGGGTGTACTCCTGCAGCATCTACTGCATTCACCTCTTTTAAACCATGTATTTCTTGTGGAATAGCCGAACCCGATATTTCGTGAATCAATGTGCCAAAACTGGTGTCTTCTTGAGGTGGTCTGCCCACTACCGTAAACGACCAAAGTGCATCTTTTTTATGATATACGTTATGCACTTTCATTAAAGGAAATGGATGTACTAAGCTATAATAGCCCAAATGGTCGCCAAATGGTCCTTCTGGTTTATTTTCATGTGGATAAACGGTACCTGTAATCACAAAATCGGCATCGGCAGAAATCACAAAACCTTCCTCATCCCTAAAATACCTAAAGCGTCTGTTACCTAAAGCTCCTGCAAAAGTCATCTCCGAAAGTCCTTCGGGCAATGGCATTACCGCTGCCAACGGATGTGATGGTGGACCACCTACAAAAATGCTCACTTTAAGCGGCTGTCCTTTAGCATTTGCCTTGGTTTGGTGCACCCCAATCCCTCTGTGGATTTGATAATGCAGGCCAATCTCTTTGTCCTGAATATAATCGTTGCCTGCCAACTGGATACGATACATCCCCAAGTTGCTACTCATCACCCCAGGTTTATCAATATCTTCGGTAAACACTTGCGGCATGGTAATAAAAGGGCCGCCGTCCATTGGCCAATTCACAATTTGAGGCAATGCAGAAATGGTCGTTTTCTGAAAAGTTTGTTTAAACAGGGATTGTTTTAAAGGCAAAGCTGATAAAGCAGTTAAACCAGCACCTAAAAACTTAAACGGATTTTTAAGAGCCTTCATCGGGTCTGAACGCAGCTCGACCAATTGTTGCACTTTAGGAAGCGAGTCTCTAAACATAAACTTAGAGCGCTCTAGCGTGCCAAACAGGTTTGAAACCGCCTTAAATGGACTGCCTTTAACTTTCTCGAACAATAATGCTGGGCCTTGCTTTTCATACACTCGGAGGTGTATATCAGCCATTTCTAAATATGGATCTACTTCTTCCTTAATTCTAATCAGATGGCCATGTTTTTCCAAATCGGCAACGCATTCAGCCAAGCTTTTATATCCCATGGCTCAAAGATAAAAAATTTGATAATGGGAGGATGTGATAATGAGAGAATATGATGATGTGATAATGGGATGATAAAAAAAGCCACAGATACACAAATAATTTTCTAAATCTGTGCATCTGTGGCTCCTACAAATTAGCTAATCATCACATTAACCAATTCACTAATTAAACCTAATTATTAGACATAAAAAAACATCTGCTGTAAAAAGAAAAGCCACAGATACACCAATAGTTTCTATCTGTGCATCTGTGGCTCCTACAAATTAGCTAATCATCACATTAACCAATTCACTAATTAAACCTAATTATTAGACATAAAAAAACATCTGCTGTAAAAAGAAAAGCCACAGATACACAAATAATTTTCTAAATCCGTGCATCCGTGGCTCCTACAAATTAGCTAATCATCACATTAACCAATTCGCTAATTAAAAACTATTTCTTCCCCAAGAATGAACGTAACATCCAAATGGTTTTTTCTTTAAACTGCATAAAACGATTCACCATGTCATTTGAACCATCATCGCTCGCTTTATCGGTTGCCTCCAATAATTCGCGCTCCAGCTCAATAAGCTTGGTCATATCGTCTAAAATAGCTTCCACCATCGCAGTATCAGCCATACCAATGGTATCAATTTCCTTAATACCTGATTCCTTGATATAATCTGAAAAACGACTGTGAGGTGCTTTTCCCAAAGTCAGTACACGTTCAGCAATTTCATCTATAGTAAGCTGAGCGTTAGTGTACAGTTCTTCAAATTTAAGGTGAAGCGTAAAGAAGTTTTGACCTTTAATGTTCCAATGGCAACCTCTTAATTTTTGATAGTGAATATGATAGTTTGCCAAATAATCATTAAGCATATCTACCACTGGTTTAACTTGTTTCTCTGTAAGATTTATTTCTTTTGCTGACATAATATCGGTGTTTTTTGATAGTATAAAATTAACAAAACTAAAAGGAATAAGTTTTGATTTCGTTACAATTTCATACAATAGAATACAAAATGTTACCGTTTAGTTACATTGTTAGTGATCCTATATATTATTCGTATAATTGTACCTCCAAAAATTAAAAATATAGATGCTTAAGAGATATATTTTAATCTGCACGCTGCTAAGTTCAGCTGCTGCTTTTGCCAGTAAGCCGCTTGATTCTATAGGTGTAGAGAACAATAATGGCAAAAAATTGATCATCCACAAGGTAGATCCAAAAGAAAGTTACTACTCTATTTCAAGAAGATACAACGTCAATGTAAAAGACGTTCAGGCGTACAATAATAATGCGGCCCTTCAAATTGGCTCCATTGTTAAGGTGCCTACCGAAATCCCTTTCAATCAAAAAACGACGGCTAGCGTACCAACAATTACCTCCAATAGTTTTTTCGATTACACGGTAGTGGCTAAAGACAATTTGAATTTAATTGCCGAGAGATTTGCTACCACTATTGCCGATATTAAAAAAATCAACAATTTAAGTGGTAACAATTTACAAGTTGGCCAGGTTTTAAGGGTTCCTTTTAATAAAACCAACCCCTTAACTACCAATAATGCTATTCCACAAACCAGTAATCAGCCTCAAGAAACTAAAACAGTCCCTATTACTACAGGAGTAACCGAGCATACTGTAAAACCTAAAGAATATTTGGGCGTTATTGCGAAACAGTATGAGGTGACGGTAGAAGAAATCAAAGAGCTGAATGGGTTAAACTCAAACAACCTTCAAATTGGCCAAGTATTAAAAATTCCTGCCAAGGGTGCAGCAGCTCAAAATGAAGCGCCTATAGTGGCCAACAAACCTGTTGAAAGTAAACCTGTAGAGAGCAAGCCAGTAGAAAACAAACCAGCAGCGGCAGTCAGCAATCCTGCTCCTAGCAAAACAGATCCTACTTTTGAACACGTGGTAGCCGCAAACGAAACGATTTATTCTATTGCCCAAAAATACCAACTTACTACCTACCAGTTAAAAACATTCAATAATTTAACGTCTAACGATCTAACGGTAGGCCAAAAACTGATTATTAAAGGCGAAAAACCTGCGTCTACGGTAGCTGTGGCTAACAATAACGACGCCGATGATGAACCTGCGGAAGGTAGTGGTACACTTAAAAACCCAAATCTGAAACGACCAGCGGCCACCTACGGTCTGAACAGGATTGAAGAGAAAGGTACTGGAGTTTGGATCACCGACAATGATCTAGATCCCAATAAAATGTTAATTTTGCACAGAACTGCCCCTGTAGGCACTATTATTCAAATCACTAATCCAATGACCAACCGTTCAACCTTTGCAAAGGTAGTAGGCAAATTCACTGAAAATGAAACCACTAAGGATGTCATTATTGTAATGACCAAGGCGGTTGCCGATGCAGTTGGCGCATTAGATAAACGTTTTTTCTGTACTTTAACATACGGCCCTAAAGAGAATGAAAATTAAAAAGCCTGTAATTATTGGCATAGCTGGTGGCAGCGGCTCGGGTAAAACTTTTTTCCTGCACACTTTTTTACACCATTTTAAAAATGATGAAGTAACGCTGGTATCACAGGATGATTATTACATCCCAGCTGGCGAAATGACCCAAGAGGAAAACAAACTTTATAACTTTGATCTTCCCAGCACTATTGATGACCAGCAATTCCTGATGGATATTAAAAAGCTGATCAGTGGCGAAACCGTTTACAAAAAGGAATACAACTTTAACAATCCTTTGGCGGTAACCAAAATCTTAGAAATCCAC
>NZ_JAELTX010000467.1 GCF_016429065.1 Pedobacter sp. ASV17 | reverse complement strand
GAGATGTGCTCGACCACTGTATTATTATTACCGAATCACTACAGCAGCTCAAACAGTCATCCGAAAACCTCATCAATCTCATTTTCAACACCATTACTGCGAACCAAAACGAGTCAATGAAGCAGCTTACGACTGTGACCATCATCTTTCTCCCGCTCACCTTTATTACTGGATTCTTTGGCCAGAATTTTGAAGGGTACTTCCCCGAATTAGACTATGGGATCTGGTACTTGTAAGTTTTCACTGCTATTGCAGAACTTCACGCACGTTGTTCTAATCTGGCTTCATCGCAGCTGGGCATGTGCCGTTCCTACAGTGATTGCGACGATATTAGTTCTCATGCGCGAGATGATTTACAGCTGGTTTACCAGATTCACTCAAAGGAGACATATTTTGTCCCTCAAGCGAAAGAAGAACCGGCGGAAGCGTGCCTCACAATGA
>NZ_JAELTX010000466.1 GCF_016429065.1 Pedobacter sp. ASV17 | reverse complement strand
AGACGACGGAACGTCTATCCCCGTAAACTGTACACAGTTGCGGTACTTGCTTGAGCGCAAATACATTGACGCCTACCGGTGCTTACCCTCGAAGATATCAGCGAGCGCAACAAGTCCGATAGCCTGGCTCGCACCATCACCGTCGCCCAGGTCCTCTGGTTCACCGTTAGCACTCTGGCCCGCATCGAGCAAAAGCTGCACATTACTACGCTGGAACTCACAACGCTCAGCTTTGTCTTTATTATGGTTGTTTGTTCCCTGGCGTGGTGGCGCAAACCTATGGATATTTCACATCCCATGATTCTGAAATGCGAGACGGAGCTGTCAAAAGTCATAGACGAAGCAATCGACAACCCAGGTTTTGCTTTTCGCAATCACGGAAATACACCCATCAGCTTTATCGGCCGGCAAGAGTGGTTTCTCAGTCAGATATGGTCGTCC
>NZ_JAELTX010000465.1 GCF_016429065.1 Pedobacter sp. ASV17 | reverse complement strand
GCCAAGGGCTGCTGCCATTGACACCACTTGTCAAGATGCGCCCCCCAGTACGCCCGCCTCCATCCGTGTCGCCCAACACCAACCTCCGCATTCACCGCGACAAAGTCCGACACATGCTTCAGTCGCCTCTTCGCCGAGTTACCGGAGTTGGAGAGGACAGCTTGCCATGGAGCCCTGCTTTCAAGCTAGACGACACCATGTACGCTTTCGACGACATGACTGCGCACGGTGGTGACTTTGACATCTTCCAAGACATTAGCGGTCTTGATGATGCTGCATTCCCTGTGATTGGCTCTGTCGACTCGGGATCTCCCGTCAAGCGATCTGCAAAGCGTGGCCGCTTAGACGGCGCTAATTCCACATCTGCCCTCAACGAGCTGACGCATTCGACCAAGAAGTCGTATACCTCGGCACCACTTTTGCGTGTCCCAGAGCACTCGCC
>NZ_JAELTX010000464.1 GCF_016429065.1 Pedobacter sp. ASV17 | reverse complement strand
CCCTCGTATCGTGTTTCCTATTATTGCGGCGCTCCTCGCGGGTTTATCAGTACTGATTTTCGACCCCATTCGCCAATTCTTCATCAAAATGCACATCCAACACTCGCTCAACTTCACGGAATCCAAGCTGTACAAGTGGTTCCAAACACACAAGCAAAGCTTCTCTTTTGGAAAGCGAAAAGAGCAGGCTGATGGTTTGAGCAGTGTTTGGAATCACCGATCTGACGTTATCCAACAGCTGCGAGAATGGATGGATGCCACCAACGACAACTTCATCATTGTGACAGGAGGCTCTGGCAAGGTGGACATGGTCATGGAGAAGTCACTCCAGCATCGCAAGGACGTGTTGCTGATTGACTGTAAACCAGTCGTGGAAGCAAGGGGCGAGGCTGGTATTATTCGCCGACTGGCGGCGTCTGTTGGTTACAGACCAGTGTTCTCG
>NZ_JAELTX010000463.1 GCF_016429065.1 Pedobacter sp. ASV17 | reverse complement strand
ACCGTAGCCACTGCTGGCTTGCTGCTAAGAAGTGGGAAGGCATTGACGATGCCGAAACACCACCACCAGAGGAACCAGCAATGTCACCTTTGCAGCCTCCGCGTC
This sequence comes from Pedobacter sp. ASV17, assembly GCF_016429065.1. GTDB lineage: Bacteria > Bacteroidota > Bacteroidia > Sphingobacteriales > Sphingobacteriaceae > Pedobacter. The sequence goes on along the minus strand of NZ_JAELTX010000463.1, from coordinate 337 downwards.
CCAACTTCCAAGGAGCAGATGGCGTTGTCGGAACCCCTCCACCAGCTGTGCCCACACCTTCGCCGCCGCCGGGAAGTGGTACACCACAGTTGGCGATACGACCGCGCAACCTTTCGCCGGCGGGACAACGACGGGTCAGCAGTGCCGTGCGTTCCAGCATGGTGATGGGCTTGGAACCTGTGCCGATGGAGCCGCCGAACATGTTTGGAGTCCACCAACGGAGTAGTTCACTAGGCTGGCGACCGCCAAGCAGCCACCCGGGCCTCCGCAGCGCGTCATCGGGCAATCTTGCCGGATTGGCAGCCGCAACGCCACAGATGACGACGCCGGCCCCAGC
>NZ_JAELTX010000462.1 GCF_016429065.1 Pedobacter sp. ASV17 | reverse complement strand
CCAAAGCAACTCCACATCCCGTAGCTGGGCTTCTTCTTGTTCTTGTTCTTGTTTTCCTTGTCCTTGCGAGATGACGATGATTTTTTAGATGAGAGTGACGCAATGGACGTTCGCGATGCCATGCTGCTGAAACTGAACAGTCCCGGCGTCTTTTCTTCCTCTCCGGACTTCCTGCTGGTGCTTAATTTCTGAGTTTCGCTGGCTCTGTAGTTGGGCGGCTCTGGGCGTGAACCAGTCGAGCGCCTGCGGTTTGAGCGCTGTGCGGGTTTCTTTGAAGAGTCAACAGTCGTTTTGATATCCGTCGAAGATTTGCTGAAAACGCTACGAGGCAATGCCAATCCAGATTGAAGTGCTGAATACAGTGTCGTTGACGGTCCTGTCCCAGCCCTGTGCCGAGACCCTGTTTGGGCGGGGGGCGAATACCGCCTGTCCACTTTCGGTC
>NZ_JAELTX010000461.1 GCF_016429065.1 Pedobacter sp. ASV17 | reverse complement strand
GAACTAGATCTTGCTATTGCTTCCAAGTACAATGATGGGCGGCTGCACCCCGCAGCTTCGCTGTCTTTCCCAGATACCAAGACGATCCAACAAGACTACCTACGCTCGCTTGTTGCTCGAATCCTTCCGAATGTTTTACCTGAAAATATGCTATCTAGCCGCGCCGTGTCCACCATTGTCAAGGAAATTGTCGGCTGTGCTGTCCTTTTCCCGGTAATGCAGCTCCTCTCTGACCCGGACATGTGGAACCAGGTTATGGAAAACTACGGCCGTTCCGTGCTACAAGACCGATCAACTGTGCGCAAACTGAGGGCTGCTCTGGATCAGCATGCGTCTCCCGCCCCAAAGACCATCAAAGCTGCTGCAGCTCCCCGCATTGCACCGGGTGAAAGCGAGCGCAAGTTTGAAAAGTTCATCAGGGCCATCCGCAAAGTCAATAACC
>NZ_JAELTX010000460.1 GCF_016429065.1 Pedobacter sp. ASV17 | reverse complement strand
CGTATGGAACAAGCTTTCCGTCTGCCTCAAGTGTCAGCTTTCGATGCAGCGGATGTTATAGGACAGCTGCCTACCTGTGTTTCCAATGTTCGCGCCTGTTGCCTTAGCTGGGCCCAGCCCGCATTTGCTGTTGGCGCTGCCATGGCTTCCGTCGTGATAGTCCGAGGTGATGAATCTTGAAAGGTTGCCGTGACGTTTGCGAATGGAGCGCTCCACGTCACTCTGAACCGGCGCTGCCAGGGGCGATGTGGGGCGCAAGTACTCATGTTTGCTACACATGCTGCAAAAGATACTGAAGATTCTCTGTATTTCTTTACGGCATTTGAAATATCAAAGTATTCTAGACAGATAACGAAATGATTCACTGACTTGTAGATTTACAGGTTTTCAAAGACAGTATCAAATCCAAAGATGCCAATGCCGCACGGATGAGATTCAGGCT
>NZ_JAELTX010000459.1 GCF_016429065.1 Pedobacter sp. ASV17 | reverse complement strand
ATTCGTCTCGTGGGCTCGGAGATGTGTATAAGAGACAGATTTATGTCTTTAGAGCCTTGCCGGTGGGGAATGTGACTCTTCGCGTGAGCAGAGCATCGAGCAGTTCGGGCATATTGTGCGAAATGCATTATTAAGCGGAAAATGACTATGAAATTTCGTAGACGGAAAAAACTGAGATGTTAAAAATATTGTGTAATTTTTACTTGGAGTTGACTAAGGTAACGTGGTAAGTAAGTTGATAAGAATGGCACCGAAAAAAAAACTTAATAGGTCACGGACGACATTGTCTACTACCGGCTTAACTAAATTTCTAAATGACGATAGCTTTGGTGAAATTGATCTTACTCCTCTACCAGTAGGCGTCTGCCTAAATCCGAGTCGAAAGTTGAATATATGATATAACGGACACCGAAACACCAATGTCTTTGATGAACTATAGAAT
>NZ_JAELTX010000458.1 GCF_016429065.1 Pedobacter sp. ASV17 | reverse complement strand
ACATTGGATTTAGTTTGATGCGAGACGGACATGAAGCATGATGGTGGTGATGCTGATGATGATGATGAAGATGATGACTTTAACGAGGTATATGAGCAACACTGGAGCAATGATTTAGGGACACAATACAATGATAAATGAGGGAAAAGACCTAGAGACGAAAGGCGACAAATAAAGAGACTACGACTTGGAATTTAAGGGGGTTTCTTGGTGATTTAATTTGCTTTATTTAGCTACCTCATACGTTTGGGCATTCTCATTTTAATATCCATTTACAAATTTACAAACCACGAGTGACTTTTCGCAATGTCTGGAGATCAAAGTGGCGTACGTTCTGTAGGTATTCACCAGCCTCGTCGTGAACTGCCGCGGGCTTCGAAGCCGCGTTTGTCAGATCCGTGGTGTCCTCCTGTTCCAGTGCTTCCAGTGCCTTCTTCTAAGC
>NZ_JAELTX010000047.1 GCF_016429065.1 Pedobacter sp. ASV17 | reverse complement strand
TTGAAAAGCTAAAGAAGGCATTTTATGAAAATGAGCTGGATAAAAAACTGGTGCCAAATATTGACCAGAAATTGGTTTGGGAACCAGATTGGAAACATCCAAAAGTACAGACGATAAACGATAGTACTTCCTATGTTTTTTTTAAGCTCTTGGCCTATGTGAAACAGGATGGCAAACTCATGGAAGCTAAAGAAGTGGATGCGGCCTCCTACCTGATGGTGAAAAATGAGCAGGACTTTTATAAAGCACTATACCGAGTTAAGAATGGGTTGAGGGAAACTGATATTAATTTGACCCATTTTTCTGGTGGGCTTTTGTTGAACAATCTTAAAAACAACCAAAGCTTTTTATTAAATTACTTAAATGGCAAAATTGTTAATGATGCAAAAATAAGCTTGGATAAGCTCGTTGGCAGCAGTGGAACAGGGAAAATACCAACCACGGCCTATTGGGAAAGTTATTGCAGAACCGAAATGAGGGAATGTACCTATGTTTCGAGCGGATCAATCAATTGTACGGGTAATATTTATTTTGAAATCGTTTATAGTTACGATTGTAGTTGGCCCTCTCCGGTATGTGGTGTTCCTTTTTATGTAAGCGATTTTGCTTATCGGGAAGTTTGTGAAAATGTTTGGTTTCCTGATCCACCTAATCCTGGTGGGGGTGGCGGCAATGGTAACAGTGGGCAGCAAACTGTTGGAGACGAAGAACCTGCATCCTATAATTGGCGGAGTAAGCTGACAGATGATTGGGATACATATCTTAGGCAGGAGCCACCACATAGAATCCGTAATGGAGTTGGAGTAGAAATCCCCAATCCAGAATCTTTCAATTGCCATTATTATACTTTCCATGATATAGACCCTAGCGCATTGATAGGATCGCAAGCTTCAGATGGTTGGCCAAAAATATTTGACAATGTACTGTTGCAAAACTGGCAGAAGGTGACCAGTAATATCAAAGTAGGCGATGTGGTGCTTTATTTTAGGGAAGGTATTAACGGCCCTAATACGCTTTCCCATTCTGGCAAAGTAGTTGGGGTAGATGCACAAGGGAATGCCATATTAATTAGCAGTAAAATGGGAATCTATCAAATCATTACCCATCATCCAAGGGATATTCCAGTAAGCTATGGCAGTAATCAGGCTACTTACATAGCAAATGGTACCACTTATCCTTCAAGAATTTACTTTAGAAAAAAATAGAATATTAATTTTAGATAATTATGAAATACTTATTAATCCTATCACTTTTATTATCTGGCCTATTTGGGATTGCTCAAAAGCCAGCCAATAACCCCATTGATGATCAGCTTTGGTTGTTAGTTGACCGAAAGGCACAGTATGAAAGGTGGCGGGATAAGGCTAAAATGACTTCTCACATTGACAATGCTAATAAATATGCATATAAGCGAGATTCTGTATATAGACTATATATGGATATGGTCAAATCAGTTAAGACTTCTCCACAAGTATATTTGGTGCATATCAACAAGGCAATAAAAGCAGGAAAGGTAGAGTATGATGGGGCATACAGAATTCTTTACAATTATTTTAATGAGTCCCTGTCTTACCTTGATAGAGATCTGTACTTTGTTCCTCGTTTAGAGGCTTATAAGATGATCAAGCGTAGTTTGTTTGAGAAAAAAGAAAACCAATTGCCCGAAAGAACAGATTTATATATCCAAAGGGGAGGCAAGGACCGTATCCGTTTTTCTGTCCCGCCGATTGATGCAAAGGATACGGTTAAACTGAAAGGGGATAAGGGAAACCGTTAAGTTTACTATTATGAAATACTTGTTGATCCTATTGCTTTTGTTATTTCGCTTACCTAGTTTTTCACAAAGGCAAGTTAATAACCCAGTTGATGATAAGCTGTCATTACTTGTTAGCCTAAAATCAGAATATGAGGAGTACAGGGATAGAACTGAAATGACCTCTCACGTTAATAGCGCGAATAAATATGCATATAAAAGAGATTCTGTATATAGGCTTTACATGGGAATGATTAAAGCAGTTAAAAAATCTCCAGAGGTATATTTGGTACATATCAACAAGACCATAAAGACAGGAAAGGTAGAATACGACGGGGCACAAAGAATCCTTTACAATTATTTCAATCAATCTTTATCCTATTTAGATTGGGACCTGTACTTTGTTCCTCGTTTAGAGGCTTATAAGATGATCAAGCGTAGTTTGTTTGAGAAAAAAGAAAACCAATTGCCCGAAAGAACAGATTTATATATCCAAAGGGGAGGCAAGGACCGTATCCGTTTTTCTGTTCCGCCGATTGATGCAAAAGATACGGTTAAACTGAAAGGGGATAAGGGAAACCGTTAAGTTGAAGTGCTATGAAATATTTATTAATCCTATCGCTTTTATTGCCTGGTCTATTTGGGTTTGCTCAAAAACCCGCAAATGATGCACTTGACTTCAAGTTTAGCATTATAAAATACTTTTATGGATACATTACCGTATTTTTTAGCATTGGTGAAAAAGAATATCATTTTATACACTTTTATCACTAGTGGCACTCTTTCTGGGATTGATTTCAAAGGTTATGAAACGGTACCCCTAAGCGATTATGCAATTGAGGTTAAAAACTTCAAACTATCTAATGAGGAGTCATTTAATGCAGTAATGATAGGCGTTTCGGATCTCGGGTTGCATATTGATTTTACTCCTGTCTGCTCAAAATATTTTGATGATCCCCAAAAGTATTTTGGCAGGGATGTGCCATTAAGAAAACGGGAATATGAAATGTTTGAACAGCAAGTGAAATCCAACTCCAAAAGATTGGGAAGGTATGAAAACTTTATTCGTTTGGTAGATGTAACGCTATACAATTCAAGTGTGTATGGGTATAGGGTCAGTTTGTTTTTCCCTAGCGAGCAATACTTGGAAGATCTAAAAAAGGCCAGAAATTCATCGAATTAAAAATGAAAGAGAATATTTATAGTTAGTCATTTTAGCGTTTACAAAAAAGAAAACTACTATGGAACTAGAAAGTATAATATTTGATGCAAGCGCGCTTAAAAAATTTATAGACGAAAGATTTAAACCTATTGAAATAAGCCATACCGAGAAATTTAAAACTAATCATCCCATGTGGAGTGTGAATTTTAACAGAACTCCGAAAGATCAGGACCTGAAATTTACCATATTTGGCAAAGAGGTGCTGCTTCTGCTAGTTTATGAGAAGGATGGGAAGTTTTGCACAAACCTACTGTTAGAAGCTAAGAAACCTGCTGATCTTAATGCTTTTGTGGATTAACCTAGGTATCCCAGAAAATACATCGCTAGAGGATTATATTAAAGAGAGAATATAAGTTTTTGGCTTGGGAAAAAGGAGAATTTGAGATCTTCATCAATAAAGTACATGCAGGCAAAGAGCATAGGCACCACTTTATAGCCAAGGTTTTTAACTTTCCAGAACACTATGATACGGTCGATACTAGACGGTTAGGAGACCAGTAGTTAATTTAAATTGTCCATAATGATTACTACGGAAGAGTTGTTGAAAATTATATACACCTATTATCCAAAAAACATCAATACCGATGATGTGGGTAGGTATGTGTCTACCCCAGAAAATCAGTTACGTATGAAAGCTTGCGAGAATGCAAGATACAATAATGAAAGGTGGCTTGGGTTTAAAGACGATATTATAAAAAGAATTGAAGATTTAAAAGGGCGATACGCTGACTATTCAGTACTTGGGAGTGTTCCTGCTTATCATCTACGTATTTATATAGACGATTGGTTTAACCGGATGAATGTTGGTGAAATAGCGGTATTTATTAGTGTAATCTCACCATATTGGACTTATTTTTATGAATCTCCAGACTTGAAACGTCAATATAATTTTCCAAAGAACTTCAGTGAAGGAATAGGTTTAGTAGCCTATATTGATAAACTTATAAAATCCCATTTTGAAGGTTATCACCACTTATCTAAAGATCTACATCAGGTTAAAGTAGAAGATATATCTTCAGCCCACAAGCAAGCTCCTAGCCTAACAATTTTTGATGCGCTGTTTTACGATTAGACTGTTTTTGGGTCAAAATTAAAATGCGAAAATCTTATCCTCAGGCCAATAGTTTTTTCAAACTGAAACTGAAATATGACCCAGAAGAGCTGTTTAGCAACAAGTTTTATCAGCACTATAAATAGATAAGACTTACGAAGTTTTTAAAACTTCGTAAGTCTTTATTTTGCTATAAATCAAACTTAATTCCTTGCGCCAATGGCAAAGTATCAGAATAGTTGATGGTGTTGGTTTGTCTGCGCATGTAAGCTTTCCAAGCATCAGAACCACTTTCTCTACCGCCGCCAGTTTCTTTCTCACCGCCAAAAGCACCGCCAATCTCTGCACCCGAAGTACCGATGTTTACATTGGCAATACCACAGTCAGAACCTTGTGCCGAAAGGAAAAGCTCTGCTTCCCTTAAGTTTAAGGTCATGATGGCAGAAGATAGTCCTTGAGGAACGCCGTTTTGCAGGGCGATAGCCTCTTCCAGATCATTGTATTTAATGAGGTAAAGAATGGGTGCAAAAGTTTCGTGCTGTACAATCTCGTAATCGTTTTCCACTTCGGCAATACAAGGTTTTACGTAACAGCCAGAGTGGTAAGCATCACCTTCCAATACACCGCCTTCAACCACAAAATTGCCACCTTCAGCTTTACATTTTTCAATAGAAGCTAGGTAAGCTTTCACTGCATCTTTATCGATGAGCGGACCAACGTGGTTGTTTTGGTCTAAAGGATTGCCGATGCGTAATTGACCATAGGCTTTAACCAATTTGGTTTTAAAAGTTTCGTAAACACTTTCGTGGATAATGAGCCTACGTGTACTGGTACAACGTTGACCAGCAGTGCCTACAGCACCAAAAACTGCCCCAATTAAGGACATGTCTAAGTCGGCATCTTTGGAGATGATGATGGAGTTGTTACCGCCTAGTTCCAAGATACTTTTTCCTAAACGATTAGCTACCGACATGGCTACTGATTTGCCCATTCTGGTTGAGCCCGTGGCCGAAATCAAAGGAACTCTGGTGTCGCTGCTCAACAATTCGCCAATTTCTCTGTCGCCAATAATTAAGCAAGAAACACCCTCTGGAATGTCGTTGGCTGCAAAAACGTCTTCCACAATTCGTTGACAGGCAATGGCCGTAATTGGTGTTTTTTCGGAAGGTTTCCAAACGCATACATTTCCGCAAACCCAAGCTAGTGCAGCATTCCAGCTCCATACCGCCACAGGGAAGTTAAAGGCCGAAATAATACCGACTACCCCGAGTGGATGCCATTGCTCATACATGCGGTGATTGGGTCTTTCGCTGTGCATGGTTAAGCCATACAACTGGCGGGAAAGTCCTACCGCAAAATCGCAGATATCGATCATCTCTTGTACTTCGCCTAAGCCTTCCTGTAAGCTTTTGCCCATTTCATAAGAAACAAGTGTGCCCAAGGCTGTTTTTTGTTTCCTTAAGGCATCACCAATTTGGCGCACTATTTCTCCGCGTTTAGGGGCAGGTACTTTGTTCCAAAATTTGTAGGCTTCTTGCGCAGTAGTAATCACGTGGTCATACTCTTTCATGGAGGCCGCAAAAACCGAAGCGATTTTTTCACCGTCTACTGGCGACATGCTATGGATATGCGGGCCATCTGCCGCGTGGCTCCATTTACTTCCTGTGCTGTATGATGGATTAAATCCAGCGATACCCAATTGGGCTAAGATTGAACTGATATCTGGTTTCATATATGCTGTTTTTATGAGGATAATACAAATCAACAAAAAATAAGAGAGATAATTGGGAGTTTATTGAATTTGCCACAAATGCACAGATGGCTTGCGAGCGATATAAAATATAAATCTGTGTATCTGTGGCCGCTAAAATTGTTGCTAATTGCAGTTGTCTTTTCTTCTAGTGTCTATCAAATAGGCAATTTTCCATTCATTACCTACTTTAACTAATTGAAAAGAGTTGACGCCACAGTGGCTAAATTTATCACCAATGTAAAATTGATAATCGGTCCAAACACTGGCCAAACCATCATCTATTAAAATTTTCGTGAATACAATCCTTTCATCGTAAACGTCGGGATGGGGCTTTGCAATACTTTTAACGAAAAGATTCAGATCTGTACTTTTTACCTCGTTGTTTCCTGCTTTGGTTTTAACAATGGTCTGTAAAATGGCTCCTTGGTTAAAAGCTGCTTTAATCAATGTGCTGTCTGATTTTCGCATGCCATCAAACAATAAGTTAACCGCTTTTTTAATCCCCTCTTCTTCACTGCTTTTTTGTCCGTAGGCCATGTTTGTAGTGGTAAATAGTATCAAAATAAGTGCAATGCGTAGGTAATTCATGACTTTAGTTTTACTGTTTTAAAACTAAATATATCGAAATTTGTATTGAAGTAAAGAAAGAGCCCTTCTGGCGTTACGAGACATCCACACCTTAGATTGCCTAAATCTTTTATTTATAAACATTTGAGCTGCATATTGTGTGTATGTTGATAATTTTTTTGTTGCCCTATTTGAGAAATAGCGTAAACTTATGATGTAATGCTAAACAAACAGGGACTGTTCTTTTAATATTCAAAGATATGGAAGAGGAATTTGAATTTGAATTTAATGAAGATGCGCAAAATTCAGTAGAACGTTATGAAGAAATGATCCGTAACGAGGATCAGTACTTTTTTGATGCGCAAGCTTTTGAATATATAATTGACAATTATATCGAAAAGAATGATCCTGTAAAGGCGCTGCAAGTGATTGACTATGCGTTAAATCAGCACCCTTATGCAGCCGTTTTTTTGGTGAAACAGGCGCAATTGCTATTGTTTACCAATCAGGTAGACCGTGCTTTTGCGGCACTTGAAAAAGCGGAAATGTTGGAGCCGTCTGAAGCAGATATCTATGTGCTAAGGGGAAATATTTACCAAAATATGGACCGCCACTCGGAAGCCTTAGAAAATTACGAAAAGGCACTTACCTTGGCAGAAACCACCGACGAAATTTTATTACAAATTGCGTACGTGTACCAAAATATGCACGACTACGAAAATGCAATTGTTTACATCAAGCGCAGCTTGGAGCAAAATATGGAGAACAAAGATGGGCTTTATGAGCTTGCCTTCTGTTATGATATTTTGGATAAGCAGGAGGAAAGTATCCAGTTTTATCAAGAGTATATTGATAACGACCCTTACTCGTATGCAGCTTGGTATAATTTGGCCAATTCTTATCATAAACTAGAGCTTTTTGAAAAAGCCATTGATGCTTATGATTATGCCATTTTAATTAAGGAAAACTTTGCTTCGGCATATTTTAACAAGGGAAATGCTTTGGTGCAGCTTGATAAATATGAAGAGGCGATTGAAGTTTATAAACAAACTTTTGAGTACGAACCGCCTAATGCCGATACCTATTGTGCCATTGGCGAATGCTACGAGAAATTGGAGCAAATGGGAGAGGCCAGGTCTTACTACAAGAAGTCGGTGAAAATGGACCCTAAAATGGCAGATGCCTGGTTTGGGATTGGTGTGACCTTGAACTTTGAGGAACGTTATTTCGAGTCGTTGCATTTCTACAAAAAGGCCTTAGATCTTGATGAAGAAAATGCAGATTTTTGGTTCGCTATGGCCGATGCTCATTATAAACTGGGTCAGATCGAAGAATCGATAGAGGCTTATTACAAAGTAGTAGAATTTAACCCTGTGGATGTAGAGGCTTGGTTAGATTTTTCTACGGTGCTTTATGAGCAAGGTAAGCTGGTTGAAGCTTCTGAAACCATGGCCGAAGCGATTAAGAACAATCCAGATGCTGCGGAATTGTACTATAGAATGGTAGCTTATATGTTTGCCTTGGGCAAAAGTCAAGAGGGGGTAGATTATTTGGAAAATGCGTTGCAGATAGATCCGCAAAAGCACTATATCTTGTTCGAATACTTGCCGCAATTGTCAAACAATAGCACAATTGTTACCATTATCAGTAAATACATCAAATAAAAACAAAAACTTAAACTTGGTGTGTACCTAAAAAAAGGCAGAGTTTTTTAACTTTGCAGCCGATTGGATATGCAATAAACCATTGTGTTGTTACGTATTCAATGAAAGCTCCATCTTGCTGATGGAAATACAACACAAATTAGATGAATTATACTTTAAACAACATTCCTGAACGTACTGACAAGCCACGTCACAAAGGAATTACCATGGTAATGGACAAAGGCTTAAGTTTAAGGCAGGTTGAAGATTTTATTGAGGTTGCTGGCGTACACACGGATATTGTGAAATTAGGCTGGGCAACTTCTTACGTTACCCCAAACTTAAAAGAAAAGCTGGCCCTATACCGCAGTGCTGGTATTCCCGTATATTTTGGAGGTACTCTTTTTGAAGCTTTTGCCATTAGAAACCAATTTGAAGATTATCAGCGTGTATTGGATGAATTTGGGATGGAATATGCAGAAGTTTCTGACGGTTCAATGGACATTGTGCACGAAGAAAAATGCGAATACATTGCCAAGTTAGCTAAACAGGTGACTGTAATTTCAGAAGTAGGTTCTAAAGATGCTACCAAAATTTTTGCTCCTTATAAGTGGATTCAGTTGATGAAAGCCGAAATTGAAGCGGGATCTTGGAAGGTAATTGCCGAAGCAAGAGAAGGCGGAAATGTGGGGATTTATCGTGGTACGGGAGAAGTGAGGGAAGGTTTGGTAGATGAAATTTTGACCCAAATTCCTGACGAACGTATCATCTGGGAAGCTCCGCAAAAAGAGCAACAGGTATGGTTCATTAAACTCATTGGCACTAATGTTAACTTGGGAAATATTGCTCCAGCAGAGGTGATTCCTTTGGAAACTATTCGTTTAGGCCTACGTGGTGATACTTTTGATTATTTCTTGAACAAATAATAAATGCATTTTTGCGAGAGATGACTTTAAAATCATAAAGTCGCTCCTGCATCAATCAGCGCAATACAAACTACTTTTATGAGAACTTTTGGTTTAATAGGTTTTCCGTTGTCGGCGTCGTTTTCTAAGCAGTTTTTTGCAGATAAATTTAAAACTGAAGGGATAAAGGATTGTAAATATGAACTTCATCCTGTGCCTCAGGCAAAAGACATGCTCGATTTAATTGAGGCCGATCCTTTACTCTGTGGCTTAAACGTAACTATTCCGCATAAGGTGAGTGTAATGCCTTTTATGACGGAGTTAGATGATGCAGCCGAAAAGATTGGGGCAGTAAACTGTATCTCTATTGATCAATCGGGAGATAAGCCCCGTTTAAAGGGCTACAATACCGATGTTTATGGCTTCGAAGAATCTTTAAAGCCGTTGTTAAAAGCTCATCACAAAAAGGCTTTGATATTTGGCGATGGTGGTGCAGCAATGGCGGTGAAATATGTATTTAACAAGCTGAAAATCCCATTTATTTCGGTAGTGAGAAATGCACATCCAAATGCTGTGCTATATTCTAGCGTGACCAAAGATGTGTTGGAAGAATATACCATTTTGGTAAATACTACGCCTTTGGGCATGTTCCCTAACATTGATTCGTTTCCGCCAATTCCTTACCAGCATCTTAGTGAGCAACACCTGGCTTATGATTTGGTTTATAATCCTGAAGAAACCCAATTTTTAGCCAAGGCCAAAGCACAAGGTGCCGCTATAAAGAACGGATTAGAAATGCTACATTTACAGGCAGAGCGTTCTTGGGATATCTGGAACGCAGAAATTTGATAATTAGCAGAGGTGATGATTGGTTAATGTGACGTTTGGCGAAATGCCTTTCATCATCACATCATCACATTCTCATATGATCACATTATCACATAAATATGAGTACATCGCTTCGAAATTTTTGTCTGATCTTGTTGTTGGCCGCTTTATCTGCCTGCAATGGCGAGAAGGTAGCTACACCTAAGCCAAAAGGCTATTTTCGGATCAATTTTCCTGAAAGAAAATATCAGGTTTTTAATGATGGATGTGCCTATAGTTTTAGCTATCCGACCTATGCCAAATTAGCGAATGATACCGATAAGAATGCCCAGCCTTGTTGGAAAAATCTAGAGTTTACGCCTTTCAACGGGGTGTTGCACATCACTTATTACGATGTTTTTTCGCCAGAAACCTATAATGAAATGACTGAAAATGCCCGTAGTTTGGCCATGAAGCATACCATTAAGGCCGAAGCCATTGATCAGCGCATCATCAATTATCCAGACAAAAAAGTATACGGCGTTTATTATAGTATAGAGGGCAACACTGCTTCTTCTGTACAGTTTTTTCTCACTGATAGTGTAAACCATTACCTACGTGGTGCGTTATATTTCAATGAACGTCCACAATACGATTCTATCCAACCAGTAGTTAAATTTATCAAAAAAGATATTGATAGCTTAATTGCTAGCTTTAGGTGGAAGAAATGAAAGTTGTAAGTTTTACGTTATAGGTTTTAAGTTTGTATCAAGTATAAACAGCAAAACTTATAACGAGCTTAAATGTCAACTTTAATATTTCACTGACGTATTACCTATTACTTAAAACTTTTAATACAATGATCAACATCCAGCAATTCACTTTTAATCCTTACCAAGAGAATACTTACGTTTTATTCGATGAAACCAACGAGTGTGTCATTATCGACCCTGGAATGTACGAAGGGAGCGAACAGAACGAGCTGGTTCGGTTTATTAAGGATAAAGGACTAAAACCTGTATTGTTGTTAAATACGCACTGTCATATTGACCATGTGTTGGGCAATAAATTTGTATTTGACCAATGGGGACTAAAGCCACAGTTTCATAAAGGGGAATTGCTTTTGTTGCACAGGGTAGTGAGCTATGCTCCGCAAATGGGATTTCAATATGAAGTTTCTCCAGAGCCCGAAATCTTTTTAGAAGAAACAGGTACGGTATCTTTTGGTAATAGCCAATTGGAACTGATTTTTGCTCCAGGTCATTCGCCAGCACACTTGTGCTTTTACGCTAAAAATGAGAATTTTCTTATTGGTGGCGATGTGCTGTTTTTTAGAAGCATTGGCCGTACGGATTTGCCAGGCGGTAATCATCAACAGCTTATTGAGAGCATCAAAAACAATGTATTTGTATTGCCAGATGATTGTGAGGTACATCCAGGACATGGTCCGAGTACCACCATTGGTTATGAAAAACTAAACAATCCGTTTTTGGTATAAATTTTATTGCTGCTAAACTTATCTTTACTAAGTGAACACTGCACTTTATATCGCCCGTAGGTATCTTTTTGCCAAGAAGTCTACCAATGCCATCAACATCATTTCGGCCATTTCAATGGTAGGTGTTTTGGTAGGCAGTGCGGCGTTGATCATTATTCTTTCTGTATTCAACGGATTTGAAGAAATGGTGCTGAAGATGTTTAACAGCATCACACCACAGGTGGTGGTAATGCCAGCCAAAGGAAAAACGTTTAATCCCAATACGGCCTATTTCAATCAATTGAGAAAGGATGAAAAGGTTTATTCGTTTACCGAAGTATTGAGTGAAAATGCTTTGGTAAGATACGATACGAAACAAACCCCAGCAATGATTAAGGGTGTGAGCAATGATTTCCTTAAAAACAAAAGTTTGGATACCATTATGGTGGATGGGACTTTTGTGTTGGAGAATAGGGCAGGGCAACCACAAGCGGTATTGGGCTCGGCATTACAAGCATTCTTGAGTGTAAATCCCGCCGATCCTTTTGAGCAATTGCAGATTTATTCGCCCAAAAAAGGTGCTCAAGGAAATTCGGTGAATCCTTTGGATGATTTCACGATGTTGAGTATTTCGCCCGCAGGTATTTTTGAAGTGCAGCAAGATTTTGACAACTTACTCATTGTTCCCTTGAGCTTTGCCAGAGAATTGCTTGGTGAACCAAAAGACGTGTCGTCAATTGAAATTAATGTAAACACAGGAGTGGATGCCGAGGCCTTTAAGAAAAAGGTAGAGCAAGATTTGGGCAGTAGCTACGTTGTGAAAAACAGGATTGAGCAAAATCAGGCACTTTACAATGTATTAGGTTCAGAAAAATGGATGGTGTATATTATACTGACCTTTATTTTGATCATTGCAATTTTTAATATCATTGGCTCGTTAACCATGTTAGTGATCGATAAGCAAAAAGATATATCGGTGCTAAGTAGCCTTGGAGCGGGAAAGAAGCTAATAAAGCGAATTTTTTTAGCAGAAGGCATGATGATAACGCTTACAGGTTGTATCTTTGGGGTGTTGATAGGATTGATTTTTTGCTTGCTCCAACAGCGTTTTGGCTGGATTAAAATGGGCGATGCAAATTTTATGTTTTCTAATGCTTATCCTATTGCCCTAAAGTGGAAAGATTTTGTGCTGGTTTTTGCCACTGTAAGTTTTTTTTCTTTTATAGCGGCGGGTTTGGCATCAAATTTAAGCGTTAAAAAGATAGATCGTATTAATCAAGATCTCTAGCATATGTGTACCAGGAAAAAGTTAGTTTGTGTAGTATTGTTGGCCATGGGTCTTTTATGGGCTTGTAGTGGCAACAAAGGTTCGGAGCAGGAAAAAGGTAAGTCTTTAACTTTAAAAGGCCTATATAGCTATGGTCCAGAAGTGAAATCGTTTACCGATTGCGATGAGGGCCGTGAGTACTGGGTGGCCGATAGTGCAAAGAACTTGGAACTGGAATATACCAATTTAGGTTTTGAAAAACCCTACACTCCAGTGTATATAGAAGTGGAATGCCATTTGGTGAAATCAGACACGACTACCGTTACTGGTGGTTATGATTCTACGATGGTGGTGACCAAAGTGCTCAAGATGAGCAAAGAAATACCAGAAGGACCTTGTAACCAGTAATTAGTGGTTAGGGACTAGTAGCTGGGGGTTAGTTTTTTGGGAAAAGCGAAAATATTATTGTGCGGTATGATCACGAAGTAAACCGTCCTAATTTGTCATCCAGAGCGCAGCGAAGGATCTCATTTGTCGCTAACTTATCCCCCTGATTATTCGGGGAACTCATCTTGATAGAAGGCCGTGTAACCTAGTCTTTGCTCTTCAATCCTTGTTCTTTTGTCCTCTAAGCACTTACATACAAACTCTTTGCTATCGGTGGGATGACCTCGTTTTTGGTGGCGATATCGAATAAGGTATCAATCGCTTTGCGGCCTTCAACACCTAAATATACCGAGTATTGATTAACGTACAGCTCGATATGTTTGTACATCACTTCCTCCTCCATGGCCTGTGCGTGCTCTCGGATAAATTCAATACCTGATTTAGGATTTTCAAAAGCGTATTCTACCGATTTTTTGACCAGTAGGTTAATTTTTTTCTGAATTTCCAAGGGTAAATTTCTGTTCACTACAATACCCCCTAATGGAATGGCACAGCCTGAAAATTCTTCCCAGTAGGCGCCTAAGTCAATTACTTTGTGTAGTCCTTTGGCTTGGTAGGTAAAACGATTTTCATGAATGATTAAACCAAGGTCTATTTCATCATTTAATAAGGCATCTTCAATTTCCGAAAACACCATTTCTCTTTTATCGGTGAGCTGCGGATAAGCTACGCCTAACAGAAAATTTGCGGTGGTGTATTTGCCTGGAATGCCCGTTTTTAGATCAAAGCTTCCATTTTTCAATTGGCTCTCTATGCGCTCAGCATTTTCCTTTTTGCAGATTAACAAGGGGCCAACGCCAAAACCTAAAGCGCTACCTGCATCCAGCAAGGCGTATCGCTCGGCAACGTAAGCAAAGGCGTGAAAACTCAATTTGGTAATGTCCAACTCGCCACGTAAGGCTTTTTGATTTAATGTTTCTACATCATCAAAAAATACTTTGAAGCTTAAGCCTTCTGTATCTATTTTGCCATGAATCAAGGCATCAAAAATGAAAGTATCGTTAGGGCAGGGCGAAAAACCGAGTGTAAGTTCCATGCGGTAAATTTACGGGATGAAATAAATTTAAGCGTCATTTGAGCTTCAATTATTTTTGCTATGTGTCTATGTGGTTTTATTATTTCCTTTTTAATAAATACAAACACATAGGGGCATTGTTTTTCAATTATAGCAGATAATTTTCAAACAAACTCACATTATAAATTAGTGTTGGAAACCTTTAAGTTTTTTCAATGGGTTTATGGTTTCTGCTCCATTCGCTCCATGAGCCAGGATATAATTTGGGAATGTTAAAACCAGCATAAGACATAGCCAGTAATGAATGGCATGCTGTTACGCCAGAACCACAATGAACGATGATTTGACCATTGTCGAATTCATCAAATATTTCCTGGTACTTCTCTCTTAATTTTTTTGGCGTTTTGAACAGTCCGTTTTCTTCGAGGTTGTCTATGAAAGGGATATTTATGGCGTTGGGGATATGTCCCGCAATTAAATCAATGGGTTCAAATTCACCATCGTAACGAGGTTTTTCTCGGACATCTATAATTAAATACTCTTGGCTTTTTGATGCCAAATCTACTTCTTCTAAATCTACTATTGGTAGCTGCCAATCTGTGATATTTGTATAATTTTCCGCTTTTCGGAGAGTTGGGGCATGGTTGTTCATTGGGTAGTTTCTTTTTTCAGCTTCCTGAAAACCACCGTCTAAAACCTGTACATTTTTATGCCCAACCGACTTCATCATCCACCAAAATCTTGCGGCAGCATTTGCGCCGTTTTTATGGTCATAAATAATAATGTGGCTATCTGTAGAGATGCCGATGTCCGATAAAAGGGCTATAAAATTTGCTGTTTGCGGTAACGGATGCCGCCCGCCAAGTGCTAAATCTGTTTTAATATCAGCGAGGTCTTTGTTTAAGTCTAGAAATATAGCATTGTCTAAATGTTGTTGGAGGTAGTTTTCTTTGGCATTCTTTTCATTGCTTACGTCTACAATTACAACTTCTGGAAATTGGTCGATAAGTAGTTTTAACTCATCTACCTTGATCATAGGGCTCAAATCATTTTGGTTTGCCATGATGCGCTTAGTTAGAAGATTTATTGATGAAATCGATTAGCCAATCATTCAAATTCTTAACGGCTAAGCCTATTTGCCAGCTTTCTCTGTTGCGCGGTTCTACATAGTTAGAAATGCTGCGGATTTGTAAAGCGGGAATGTTCAATTGCTGACAAGCGTAAAAAACAGCGGAACCTTCCATGCTTTCCGTTTGGGGTTGGTATAGTTGGATGGTTTTGTGGATACTTTGAGCATTGCCATGTACTTTGTTGACCGTAATGCCTTTCACTTTTCTTAATTCTAACTTTACTTCTGTGGTAGAAGAAAAGGCGTTTTCGCCAAAGCCCAATTGAGGTAAAGTGATGAAACTGTCGTGGTTTTCCGCACCCAGTTCTGCGAAGGTGTCGTGGGTGATATTGACCACTTCTCCTAAACTAATTTCTTTGTCGAAACTGCCTGCAATGCCCACATTAAGTACCAGGTTGTATTGGTTGCTTAGCTGCTTTCCTAATGAAAAAGCGGTGGCTACCATGCCTACGCCAGTAATGAGCAGGTCAAAGGTTTCGGTTTCGGTGAAGTTGTTTGAAGCAATTCCAAAATGTGCTAGCGTAGGTGCTATTTCAGCTTGGGTTGCTGCCACTACTAGAAGTTTCATAGCGCTAAGTAACGATTATTTTCTGGTTGTTTGTAATGCGTTAGCAAACCTCGTAGGTTTTTAAAACCTACGAGGTTGAAGCACAATTTTAACTTCGGGTCAATATCAACGTTAGGCTATTGACTTTATCTGTATATTTGCACTTTATTTTTTAAAGATGATTTATATTACACGTAGGGAGAGCTTTAATGCCGCTCATAAACTTGCTCGTCCAGATTGGAGTGAGGATGAAAACACTGCAGTTTTTGGCAAATGCGCAAACCCGAACTGGCATGGACATAACTATCAGCTGTTTGTAACGGTTAAGGGCGAAGTAAATCCAGAAACTGGCTTTTTGGTGGATTTAAAATGGCTAAAACAAGTCATCAACAAGCATGTGATTGATAAGGTAGACCATAAAAACTTGAACTTGGATGTGGATTTCATGAAAGGGAAACTGGCTTCTACAGAGAACTTGGCTATTGCCATTTGGGATATATTGGCACCTCATGTTGGCGAAAGTGGCGCTCAGCTTCATTGCATTAAAATTTACGAAACAGATAACAACTACGTCGAATATTTCGGCTAATACATCTCATTTATGGCACACGAACACGACCACGAAGAAGAAATATTGGGCTACCAAAAAATAGAACGATATGACGAGGATAAAATTAACGGAGTAGCGGTACATTATAAGGATATTTTGGAACGTTTGGGTGAAGACCCAGAGCGTGAAGGTTTGGTGAAAACCCCTGAGCGTGTGGCCAAAGCTTTGCAGTATCTTACTCATGGTTACGATATTAAGCCCGAACAGATTTTAAAATCGGCGATGTTCAAGGAAGATTATAGCCAAATGGTAGTGGTAAAGGATATTGAGGTTTTCTCAATGTGTGAACACCATATGCTGCCATTTTTTGGTAAAGCGCATATCGCTTATATTCCTAATGGACATATTGTTGGCTTGAGTAAAATTCCAAGAGTGGTAGATGCTTTTGCTCGTCGTTTGCAGGTGCAGGAGCGTTTAACCAACGAAATCAGAGACTGTATCCAAAACACTTTGGCACCGGCTGGTGTAGCGGTAGTAATTGAGTGTAAACACTTGTGTATGGCCATGCGTGGTGTACAGAAACAAAATTCGGTGACTACTACCTCGGCTTTTACTGGCGAGTTTATGAAAAATGATAAAACCAGAGCCGAGTTTTTAAGGTTAATTACCGCAAGTTTAGACTAAGGATTTACGATTTTACCTTGCCTGTTGCGGCAGGCAGGGATTTACGAAATACGGATTTACCGTAGATGCGAAATAATGCAATACGGTTTTTTAGGTGGTAGCTTGTCGTCGTTGATAGCAATCCATCAATTTAACAATAGAACAACCAACAATATTTAAAGGGTATGAAGGCATATATTTTTCCTGGGCAAGGTGCTCAGTTTGTAGGCATGGGCAAAGATTTGTACGAAAACAGTCCATTGGCTAAAGAACTTTTTGAAAAGGCAAACGAAATCATTGGTTTTCGCATTAGCGATATCATGTTTAGCGGAACTGATGAAGAATTAAAACAAACCAATGTAACGCAGCCAGCAATTTTCTTGCACTCGGTAATATTGGCAAAAGTTTTAGGAGATGACTTTCAGCCAAATATGGTTGCAGGACACTCTTTAGGTGAGTTTTCGGCGCTAGTTGCGGCTAATGCTTTATCTTTTGAAGATGGTTTGAAACTGGTGATTGCTCGTGCTAATGCGATGCAAAAAGCTTGTGAAATTCAACCCTCAACCATGGCTGCTATTTTAGGCTTGGCCGATGAGGTAGTAGAACAAATTTGTGCCGAAGTAGAAGAGGTAGTAGTACCTGCAAACTATAACTGCCCTGGTCAATTGGTGATCTCTGGAACTATTGAAGGAATAGATAAAGCTTGTGAAAAATTAACTGCTGCAGGTGCTAAGAGAGCATTGAAATTAAATGTAGGTGGAGCGTTTCACTCGCCATTAATGGAGCCAGCAAAAGTAGAATTGCAAGCAGCAATTGAAGCGACAGCTATCAATGCACCCGTTTGCCCGATATACCAAAACGTAAATGCACTACCAACTAGCGATCCTGCCGTAATTAAAGAAAACTTAATTGCCCAGCTTACTGGAGCGGTTAGGTGGACACAAACGGCTACCAATATGATTGCAGATGGTGGTAGTGATTTTGTAGAAGTGGGACCAGGTAATGTGCTACAAGGATTGGTTAAAAAAGTGAGCAGAGATGTTCAAACCAGCAGTGCAACAATTGCCTAATTTTTAAATTAATCATGAGTTGCTTTGGCAACTTTAATCAATATGGAAAAAGTTATCCGCAATTAATGGATAACTTTTTCTGTGTTTATACGTTGGGAATAAAGATTTTGCTTTTTAGACAGCCCCATTTCTGTATATTTATATTTTAAAGCTGCCGAATTTGAATACAGGACTAAAAATTAGGTTATTGATGTTGCTATTGGGTCTTTGCTGTTTTGTAACGGCAATATCCTTACGTAACTCAATCACCCGTCAAGACCTGTTACACCACGAAGCCAATGAACTGCAGGAGAATTTATTGGCCAGAGAGCGTATTGTTTACGATTATCTCACCCTCCCGATAAAATTAGAGGAGCTTAAAAAGTTCAGCGTTGATGAAGGTTTAGCTAATGGCTTTATCGCCACTTATAGAACAAGCGGTATTAACGTCTTTGTCTATAAAAATCACGAATTACAATATTGGAGTACCTATAAAGCGCTGCCTTCAAACATAGAAAAGATAAAAGAAGGGACGTCTCTTGTGCTGCTTCCCAATGGTCATTACGAGCTAATTAAAAAAACGGTAGGGCAGTATGTATTTGTTTTTATGATTACCGTAAAAGCACAATATGCTATTGAAAACCAATATCTTAAAAACGAAATCTGGCCTGGGCTTTACGATAAAAAAACACTAGAAATAGCCTCCTTTACCGATAAGGAAACCACAGAGATTTTCAGTCTCAATAAGGATTATCTTTTTACGGTTAAGCTCAGTAATAATTATACAGACAATATCTACACTAGTTCAGAACTGTGGTTATGGATTATTGGGGTGATTTTTGTGAGTCTTTTTGTTAACTCATGTGGATTGGCCTTGGCCAGAAGCGGGAGGTTGCTGTGGGGCACTGCGCTCATCATTTTTTATTTCGTTGCTTTAAGGCTCACGGATTTAAAATTCTTTTGGTTTAACCATCAGTTTGACCTTCGGATATTTGATCCGAGTATTTATGCCGAAAGTGATTTTTTACCCTCTTTGGGTGATTTATTGTTAAATGTATTGGCATTTACCTGTATCTGGATATTCATTTACGCACACAGAAAGGAGTATCGGTTACCTGAATGGCTTGCCCGTAAAAAATTTGCAAACTATTTACTGTTTATTCTTTTTGCGGTAACACTAGGTGGAATAGGTTTTTTAACCGAGGACCTTTTTTTTGGTGTAGTGTACTATTCCAAAATAGATTTTAATATCAGCAACATCATCAACTTAGGGTGGATCAGTTGGCTTAGTATTTTTATCCTCTGTTTGGTATGGCTTGATATTTATTTGATGGTGAGTGCTATGGTGGCACTTTGCAGCCATTTTGTAATCAGCACCCACCAAAAATTATATGTGTTTTTGATTCTGCTAACGGGCTATACCGTTTACATGCTTGCCACAGATTATACGGTTTTTTATCTCGTATACGCCTTGTTGATCTTCATGATTGCCTATCATCAATATACCCGAAAACACAGGTTGTCAGTATCGGTGATGGCGGTGATATTTTTATGCATGGCCACCATTACTTCTATCAAATACATCAAGTTTGAAGATATCAAAGAAAGGACTACTCGCTCGGGCATCGCCAGAAAACTGATGAACGAGGACGACCCCAAAGTGATGAACTCCATTGAGGTTTTAGAACATGGTTTAACCATCGATTCACAGGTGGTGAGCTATTTTAAACAGCCTTTACTCACCCAAACCTCTAATTTCCACAACTATATTTCCAAGAACTATCTCGATGGCTATCTGTCGAGGTTTGAGTATAAGATTTTTGAATACAATAGTAGCGACCAATCCCTAAAGAGTGCGGAAAGTTTGCCGATCAACAAGTATAAAAACTTGGTAAAGTTTGGAGCGGTAAAAACGCAGCAGGCCAATTACTTTTATCGTATCAATGATACCTTTGGCTTTCAAAACTATTTCGGAATCATCCCTATTTTCGATGGTGATAGCTTTTTGGGGACCATGGTAGTGGAGTTGATTTCGAGACCTTATGATTATAGCAGCTTTTTCCCCGATTTGCTGATTGACGGCAAGCTGAAAAGTGATGAGGACCTGAGTAAATATTCGCTGGCATTTTACAAACAGAACCAACTTTTTGGCCAATCAGGCAAGTATGTTTATCCGATGTTCAATACCGTGTTTAAGGGCGAACGGGATAACATCGAATTTGTAAACGAATATACGGAAACAGGTTCTTACAGTCATGCGGTATATAAACCTGCAAATAATCGTTTAATCGTCATCAGTATCGAGAAGGTAGATTTCACTGTTCGCTTGGCTACCCTATCTTTCTTCTTTCTGATTTTTATCATATTCGGCGTATTGGCTTACATCATCACTTGGTTGGCGGTAAACATTAGCGACAGCCGTGGAGGCTTGTTTAATTTGAACAGGTATCTGATGATCAATGCCAATAAAATCCTTTACAAAACACGTATACAGTTCTCTATTGTATTATCTGTAGTGGCTACCTTGGTGATTGTTGGATGGACCACATTTTTCAATATCCGACATCAGTATTTAGAGCAGCAAACCGAACAGGTTAGGGAGAAATTAAGAAAGGTACAGTTGGCCTACGAGAAGCATATTGCTTTGCCTGGAACGATCAGCAATAACAGCGAATCGCAATTTGAATTTAACCAGTTTGCGGATGTAAATGGCGTTTACCTTAATCTTTTTGATATCGAGGGTAATTTGTATTTAACCTCCTTGCCAAAACTATATGATTTGGGAATTATTGGGCGTAAAATGGGACCAATGGCTTACATGCAATTGGCGGTACAGCAAAAGTCGGAATATATTAACCCTGTTGAAAAAATTGGAGACTTTACCTACGCCGCTGCTTATGCACCTGTTAGAAATGCCAATAATCAAGTGGTAGGTTATTTAAGTATCCCTTACTATTCAAACGAGGAAGATTATCAAGCAAAAATTGGCTTGTTTATCAATACCTTAATCAATATTTATGCCTTGGTGTTTGTGCTCATTGGGGTATTGGCAGTTTTCTTGGCCAACCAAATCACTAGCCCGTTAACCTTTATCCAAGAAAACATCAGACGAACGAAACTGGGACAGGCCAATCAACCCATTGTTTGGCATAGGCAAGATGAAATAGGGGTATTGATTAAGGAATACAACAAAATGATTGCCGAACTGGAAATCAGTGCGAATAAATTGGCCCGAAGTGAAAGGGAAAGTGCGTGGCGAGAAATGGCCAAGCAGGTAGCTCATGAAATTAAAAATCCTTTGACACCATTGAAGTTGGGCGTGCAGTTGCTGGAAAAATCGTGGAAGGAAAAGGACCCTAATTTCGAGAAGAAATTTGCCAGTTTCAATAAATCTTTTGTGGAGCAAATTGATAGTTTGGCTACCATTGCCTCAGAGTTCTCCAACTTTGCAAAAATGCCAGATACCAAATTGGAGGATATTGCCTTAGTGCCTATTATTGAGCAAGCGAAGGAAGTTTTCAGCTCGGTAGATCATGTAGAAATTCATGTGCTGAACAGAAGCAACAAAGAAGTTTTGGTATTGGGCGATAAAGATCAATTGCTACGCTCATTTAACAACCTGTTTAAAAATGCAATAGAAGCTGCAGATGGAAAAGAAAAATGTGTGATCAAGGTGCACATCGCCAATGATGAAAAACAGGCTTTTGTGGAGGTAGAAGATAATGGAAAAGGAATTGACCCAGGCTTGCACAGCAGCATTTTCAGGGCCAATTTTACCACTAAATCATCTGGAACAGGTTTAGGTTTGGCTTTCGTTAAACAGGCGATAGAAAATGCTGGCGGAAAAGTAGAATTCACCTCAGTGTTGAACAATGGTACAATATTCTACCTTACCTTCCCTTTGGTTTAAAATGTTCAAGTGGGGCTTCATATCGCTTTTAGTGATGTTGATGAGTACTGATTTAAAGGCGCAGCTCAGCACTAACCAAAGAGTTAAAAAAATAACCAGTTCCCACACCGTTATTTCCCTAGATAGCTTAAGTATTGTTCCGCAATCATTCACCGTAAGGTATAATGAAAACGTTAGTGCCGATACCTCACTTTATCAGGTAGATTTTGCCAAGGCAACCTTTTTATGGAAGGGTGCTGAAGGTGTTTCCTTGGAGCTACGTTACAAGGTTTTTCCTATCCTGTTCTCCAAAACCTATCAGCATAAAGACATTAAGCGACTGGAACAGTCGGTAATTAGTGGGAGCGATAGCTACGTTTATAAGCCCCAAACGGTAGAAAATACATTGTTTTCTATGAAAGGGTTGAACAAAAGCGGAAGTATCTCGAGAGGGATTATGTTTGGTAATAATCAAAATCTTTCCGTTAACTCCAACATGGTGCTACAAATGTCGGGCAAAATTGCCAACGATATTGAAATCCTCGCGGCCATTTCTGACGATAACCTGCCCATTCAGCCCGAAGGAAATACCCAGCAATTGAATGAGTTTGACAGGGTATTTGTACAAATCAAAAAAGACAGCACGGTGCTTACTGCGGGTGATTATGAGCTGAAACGCCCCGATAGTTATTTTATGAACTTTTACAAGCGTACGCAGGGTGCCATGATTAACCATCAGTTTAAAACGGAGAAGGGTATTCGTTTTAGTACTACGGTAGCTGCTGCGGTAGCTAAAGGCCGCTCTGCCCGTAACCAAATCATGGGGCAGGAAGGCAACCAAGGGCCTTATCGTTTAACAGGAAATAATGGCGAAACCTACATTGTAGTGATTGCGGGAACTGAACGTGTTTACATTGATGGCGTGCCTTTATTGCGTGGACAGGACAATGATTATGTGATTGATTATAATACGGCCGAAATTACCTTTACCGCAAGGCAGCTCATCAATCTCAATACCCGTATTTCGGTAGAGTTTGAATATTCTGATAAGAATTACTCCCGTTCGTTAACCTATTTAAACCAACGGATAGAAACGGATCAGCTTGCTTTTAGACTGAACTATTATAATGAGAAAGATAATCGAAACCAGCCTTTCCTTCAAACCCTAAACGATGCCCAAAAACAGTTTATGGCAGGCTTAGGGCAGGACATTTCGCAGGCTTATTATCCAAATGTAACGGAAGTGCCTTTTAACGAAAACGAAATTTTGTATGAAAAGTTGGTGTCTGTTGGTAGTATTGAATACTATCGTTATTCTACCGACCCAGCTTTGGCCAAGTATCGGGTAGGTTTCTCCTATGTGGGCGAAGGAAAAGGTAATTACCGAATCAATAACCAGTCGGCAGCCAATGGAAAGGTTTACGAATTTGTAGAACCAGTGGGGGGAACTATGCAAGGGAGTTACGAGCCCATCACTTTGCTGGTTACACCAAAACAACAGCAACTCATTACCATTGCGGCCGATTACAAGCCTAAAAAACAAAGTATTTTCAGTAGCGAATTTGCCATTAGCAATAATAACGTCAACCTGTTTGCCGACAAAAGTGTTGCAAACGTAAGCGGATACGGTTTAAAGTTAGATGCGCTACACCCTTTTGAGCTTAACCAAAAAGGACTTAAACTCAATACCTCGGCCAATTATGAATACGTCAGCAAAACTTTTAAACCCATCGAAAGGTACAGGATGGTGGAGTTTAACCGTGATTTTAACCTCGATGCCATTACCGTTCCTGCAACAGAGCATCTGTTCTCGGTAGGCGCACAATTGTACAACAATCAGCAGCAACATATTTCGTATACGCTAAATACTTTTAACAGGGAAGCGCAATACCAAGGTTATTTACACAAAGTAAGTGCTTTGTACAAACAGGGGAAATATGGTTTAAAGTACGATGGTAGTTTGCTGAATTCGGATGCTACGGCTAACAACGGTACTTTCTTTAAGCACTATTTAGACGTAAATAGAGAGGTTTTTAGTTTAGTGGCTGGATTTGTTTTTGAACAGCAGCATAATCTCACTAGCGACAAGCAAACCGATGTTTTAACGGGAAATAGCTTCTCTTATCACATATATAAGTTGTATCTGCAAAGTAAGGCAGGCCAAAGCAACCGATACAAATTAGACTACAGTTATAGGCAAGACCAATTACCAAGAGGTACTGGGCTACTGAACAGTTCCCACTCACAAAATGTAAATTTTGGGGTAGATTTAACTAAAAATGCCAATTCGGTGTTAAGCCTAACTTCGGGCTACCGTAAAACGGATTATACCAATGGCTTTGCCTCGGTGAATAGTGATGAAAGTTTAGTAGGCAGATTGGATTATAATCTAAACGCCTTAAAAGGCTTTATCAATACATCGCTGTATTACGAGGTAGGGAATGGACAGGAACCACGAAGGGAAATTACCTATCTGGAAGTATTACCTGGGCAAGGTGTTTATGCATGGAATGATTACAATGGCAATGGTATTAAAGAACTGAACGAATTTGAGATTTCCCGCTTTCCCGACCAAGCAAAATATATCCGTGTTTTTACTGCGGGTACCGAATATATCCGTACCAATTTCACAGGGATTAACCAAAGCATTCGGATTACCCCAAGTGCCATTTTGAAAGGCTCAAAAGGTTTTAACAAATTATTGAGCAAGTTCACCAACCAACTTTCCTATAAAATAGATAGGAAGATTTTGGCGAGCAAAGGTTTGGAGGTTTATAATCCGTTTAATACGGGGATTGATGCCGAAAATTTAGTTTCGTTAAGCTCTTTTTTAAGGAATACGCTATTTTTTGATCGTAACAACCCTAAGTTCGGCGTAGACTTTAATTACCTTGCCGATGGGGGAAGGAGCTTTTTGAGCAATGGATTTGATAGTCGTAAACGTAACGAGACAGGACTGCGGATAAGAACTGCTCCCGTAAGAAGTGCCAACCTTAATTTGACCGTTAACCAAGGACGAAAAAAATATCAATCGGAACTATTCTCGCAGCGTAATTATCAAATCACTTATTTGGATTTGTTGCCCGAATTCAACTATCAGTTTAATACCGATTTTAGGCTTACTTTCCTTGGCGTGTATGGCAACCAGCGCAATGCTGCGGCACTAGGAGGGGAGAAGAATACCAATATCACTTTCACGACCGAGAGCCGTTATAACGTGTTGAAAAGAGGTGTGCTCACTGGAAAGATCAGTTACATCAATAATAAGTTTACGGGTAACGGCAATAGTACTATTGGCTATGAAATGTTATCGGGATTACAAGTAGGCAATAACTATACTTGGGGCTTGGCGCTACAACGAACAATTGGCAACGGGGTACAGTTGAATGTGAGCTATGAAGGCCGTAAATCGCCAGCGGTAAATACCGTGCATACTGGAAATATGCAGGTGAGGGCTTATTTTTAAATTCCCATTTTAAAGCATTTGCCATGTGTCACAAAAAACTCGTTGTCGTGCTTTGCTTTTAACTTTGAGGGAAGCAATCCAGTGAGTTGTCTAAAATCTTTAGAAAAGTGTGAAGGGTCAAAATAACCGAGTTGGTAAGCTAAATTGGTTAGCGAAGTGTTGGGCTGGCTAGATAAAGTCGTAAAGGCAGCATTCATCCTTATAAAACGACTGATGTCTTTTGGTCTTAGGCCAACACGAGATTTAAACACCCGTTCCAGTTGCCTTCCAGTAATTCCAAGCTTATGTTCCAATTCCATCAACTTATAATTACCGTTGCTACCAATTAATTGTTGCAGAGTGTAATCAACATAAGCCAATTGTTGGTGCGCTGGCAATAATAGCTTTTTAAAGAAATCATTAAGGATGGCCACCCGATGAAGATCTGAATCTGCATCATGAAGTTGCTCGGTAATTGTTTTCGTGTCTTTTCCCCATAAATCTTCTAATTGAATACAAGGATGATCAGTCAGCTCAGAAAGATCTATTGGCATTAATTGTTGGGCACCGGACGACTTCAGTTGCACTTTGATCAACTTGGTGTGCCCTGTAAAGCTTAGCCATATAGGCTTGGTGAGCTGGCCAACCATGAAAGCATGATGGGTTTGTTCCATTTCGGCTGTAGCACTGTTAGTACTATATCCATGTAAATCGCCGTAGAGAAATAAAACAGAAATTTGCCCAAAAGGAATAAGACGCCAAATGGAAGCCATTTGAACATTTGACCAATCAATATCTACAAACATGTAATTATCTATACATCCACTAAGTAAGGCACAAGGAGGGTACTGTTTTACCATCTTAAATAACTGTTTGGGGTTTATATGACACCAATAGATGTCCTATGTTACAGTAAGATAGGTAGCTTGTAGAGGTAGATGGAGGAGAACGTTTCTTTGAAACCGTAAAATGGAAGCCACAGCTCTAGCTGCGGCTTCCATTTTACCCTTTGCGAATAAATTGCAGGTTCAGCTTAATTTCAATATCTGGCAGGATATACATTTGCTGCTTAGGGTCGTTGTAGCTGCTCATGCCCCACTGAAGTCGGTTAAAAGTGAAATCGGCAGTAGCATTTAAGCTGTCTTTGGCCAAGGTGATTTTTGCTGAAAAATCTAAAGGATGGGTTTCGCCAATTAAACTAAAATCACCATATAGATGATAATTATAAGTTGAGTTGTTTTTTATAGATTTTACCTTTTTGATATGAAACTTAGCGTTTGGATGCACGGCCACGTTGAAGAAGTCGGCACTTTTTAAATGACCTAATAATTGTGCTTTCGGTTCGTCAGGAAGTTCATAGTTGGTAATACTGGCAATGGGTATGGTAAAGCTGCCACCAGTAATGGAGTCATTTTCCATGGTAAGTTCGCCTGAAACATCAAAGGCGCCCGAGTGGAAATGGTGGGGAGCGTTACCTTTCCACTCTACGGTGGATAGCCTAGGGTTAATTTGATAAGTGTTTAATTGTGTGCGTTGGCAAGCCGTAAATATCATTGCTACGGCCGATAGCATCGTCATGAATTTCAATTTCGTCATATTCTATTCTACATAATTTAAGCGTGCAATATTCGTCTTTTTTGATCCTAAAGTTTTGTAAAAAAGCGACCTGCCCATAAATCATGACAAGTAGGGGCAAAAAAAATAGTAGCGCAATGACACGCTACTATTTTTTAATTTGATGGATGATATACTAAATTATATCTCCATCTATTTAGTCGGCAGTCCAAGATTAGTATAATCCCAAGCCCTGTCGCCCGAAATCTGCCATTCACTGTCTGCCACTGTTGTTCCCTTAGCTTTTGCCCAATCTGTAGTGGGGTTGTGAATGGTCGCTTTTCTGAAGAAAGTTCTGTTGCGTGTATCTGCAACTTCTCCTGCTACCGTCCACATAAAATTGTTGCGAGCACTGCTTGAACCTGTACTGGTTACCCTAGCTACTTGTGGACTGCCAAAAACATCAATGATTTTATAGGTATTTCCGCTAAGCGTAATGGTGCCCGTTGCATCTTTTTTAAGCAAAGCAATGGCGCTATTTCCACTTAACTGTAATGGTACACTGGCATTGGCATTTGTGGTGCTGGTAGTTCCCCAAGTCACGTCGCTTTTAATCACTATAGGGTCTGCTTGTGGCGAAGCAATTACGTAGCATTTGCCTTTTGCTAACGTGGTGGATAGCAAGAAGAAATTTCCAGTAGGGAAGGTCCAATTCACTAAGGTATTGGCATCGGTACTGGCCATATAGCCAATCGCATAACTCGTTAAGTCTACGCTGGCACTGGTACCGTTGTAAATTTCTACATAATGTGGTCGTGTACCTGCCGCATTTGCATCGGTATTGATAGCTGTCGAGATTTCCGAAATCAATAAATCGGAATTGTCGTTTGCCACGGGAGGGGTAATTGGCGTAAACTCAATTTCAGAAGAGCAGCCACAAAAAACCGTGAGGATGAAAAGTATAATTGGAAAATATGTTTTCATGTTTTATTTCTTTAATAATGATAAAAAGGACGATGAATTGCTTATAAAACAATTTGAACCGCTAAATTATTAATCCATTTTTTTGAGCTAAAAGTAGGTGAGCTGTTCTCGATGTAATTGGTGTTGATACCAATTCTTAAAGCATTGTTTTTAATGAATTTATTGATGCCAAAGCTGGCCCATTTTTGGTCGGTAATTTTCGAGCCAGCAATGTTAAACTCAGGCTTCACTATCGCATATCGGCCATCTACAGCCCATCCAGATTTAAACACATAAGATGATTGGATGTTGAATGAACTACCAATGTTATAATAAGAACTGGCTACTTCGGCAGTTAATTGGTTGGTGGCTGCTACATTGGTAAATAAATCTTTACCCGTTACCGTGCTCACTACATATTCGCCAATTAAAGCAAAACCTGAAGTTTTGAAAGCAAAATCAGCCACTAATTTTCGGTAGTCGGCAAATTTAGCCACTCCTGCATTGTCGTAAATTCCTGTAATTAATCCTGTTTCACTACCTATTGGGCTACTTGCTTTTTGGTTATAGCTTGCTGCCACACCAATCGCTAATTTTGGTTTTGCTTCGCGATAAATATCATGGGCGATGTAGGCATTGTTTTTAGTGAAATCTCCCAAAGGCATGATGTCTAACCTACCACCATATTTAAAACCCATGTTGCCTTGTGAAGTAAAAAAGTTTTGTCCTTCGCCAGTAGTGATGGAGAAAGAAGGGTAAATTCTCATTTCGTTGATGCTGAAGTTCGTTTCTACAAATAACCCTCCTTCACGGGTAGCACCCACAAAGTTCTGCATCAATCCTCCATAGGCAATACCATCGTTAGATTTTCCTGCAATGGTTTGCCCCATTGTTTGTGCGTAACGTTCGTCGGCCATGGCCAAACGGTTATTGGTATGGGTTTGTTTTTGTCCTAGAACTAATTTAATTCTTTTGTTAAAGTCATAAGCAATCCAGCCCTCCAATATGGGGGTAGTCCCTGTGAAATCGGTCACCATGCCTGCCGATACACCATACCTCGCATTGGTAGCCGTTAGGTATATTCTGGCCAAGTTTAGGCTCATTTTGCTGTTGTTGGTTTTTTTGGATAAGGAATCAAGACGGCCGTATTGCACTCCAGATTGAAGTGCGCTTAGTAAATTGATGACCGTGCCTTCGCCCTTGCCCAATTTGATAAAAGTGCCCTCACCATTCACATAGGTGAAGGTAGAATCGGGCTGTACCAGCTGTCCCATCACATCAATATGGATGAATGATAGTGCAAGGCAAAAGAAAAATAATATTTTTTTCATGTCTCAGAATATTTTAGAGTTATAGTTGAATGGTAAATTGTAATTGGCTATAGTAATTGCCGTTTTTCGTGATTGTTTTTAGGGCTTCTTTCAGTTGGCTATAGCCTAGTTCAAACTGTATTTTTAACGCATGCCCCGATAAATATTTAGTGGTTACAAAAGTGTAGCTCTTATCATAATCAGAAAAAGAGGCGGTAACATTATTTTCGTTTAGGGTAGAGTATCTTGCGCCAACGGCCCAATCTACAGGGAATAAATAGCCAGCTTGTACATTAAAACCCTTACCTAAATTCAATCGGGATAATACCCTGTCCTTAATTTGTTGTGCCGTTTGCGATGCGGCATAAGTATTAAAAGAACCGTCTAATCTAAACTCGCCTGCAATGTTCGATGGAACTTTGGCTTGGGTGAGTACAAAGCCACCCATCGAATACCATCCATTATATTTGAAAAGATAATCTGCACCAAATTTGCTATAGCTTGGCAGCAATATCTTTTGGCTGGCATCGCCATAAAGCCAGCGGCCACCATTGGTTCCTTTGGCCGAGGTTGCTCCATCGTTATAACTGTAAACTACCCCAACAACCAACTTTGGTTTTTCTTCTCGGTACAAATCATCCATGTAAAATTCTCCACCACGCGAAAACTTGTCGAATGGCAGGTAATCTAATCGGACACCATATTTAAAACCGCCATAGTTTTTTTGTAATGCACTTCTGCCATCTCCAGTAGTGAACGATAAATAGGGTTTCAGCAAATGTTTTCCGCCCAAACGATAGTTGCCTTTGTATCGAATCCCGAAATCAAAAATGGCATCAAAGGCATCAGACAAAAGACTTCGGTCAATAAAGCCAATACTTTCTCCTTCTATTCTTGTCTCCCTGCCGTCAATATAATCAGCCCTTAAGCCGAAATTAAACACGTGAGTACGGTTGGGGCGGTATTCTATATTCGCTTCTTGAAGTACGGTGTTAAACGATCTGTTGCCTGTAGTAACACTGGCATAGTTCGCTGCAAAATTTAACCTTGCAGATAAACTTACCTTATTATCGAACAGGTTTGAAAACACGTTTAACCTTGCTCTGTTAATGGCAAAAGTAGAACTTGGTGACGATAAGTTCTTATTGGTTGAATTAACCACATAAAGAGTTTGTAGGGAAGGGCTGAGGTTAAAATTTCCCTTTCCCGAAATAAAGGTAATCCCATCGCCTAAGAGATAGCCTTTTTTTAACCTCAAGAGATGGATGTTCCCCGAGGTTTCACTGAAGGTATAGGTCGAATCTCTGGTGTAGAGCTCATCGCTTTGTGCAAAAGCAAATTGTGCCATGCAAAAACAAAGACAGATACCTATCAGTGTGGTGAGTTTTGTTTGGTTAGTCATATTTGGTTATTGTTGGATGTTCATAAAGAAATTAGCAAAGGCAAACTTTCCCATGTTACCATTATCGTGGCCCACATTAGGGACATATATCTCCGTCCAGTTTAAAGGAAGTTTCATTTCTTCGGCTTTAGTTTTTACCGCTTTGTAGTAGTATTGGCCTCGCTCAAATCGGGTTTTACCTTGTGCTTCGGCTTCATCTGTCGTATTGTAAGATTTTTCGTCAGTTAAGGTATCGTTCATGCCCAGCAACACATAAACTTTGGTCGAAAAAAAGCGGGCAAGTTGCGCTTGGTCTACTGGAGAATTTTTGATGCCAAATGGAAATTCAGTATTCATATCAGGAAGGGTGTACCAACCTGCATTGGCAAACGCCGCTTTAATGACGCGGTTTTGGTTCACGAACATTAAGAAACGATGTACAAACTGCGCACCTCCAGAGTGGCCATATAAATAGTATCCCTTGTTGTTGCTTTTGATTTGTCCCACTACATGGTCAAACAAAGGTTCAATTAAAGAGAAGCTCCATTTTTCAGGACTTAAAAAGGTTTTTTTGTTCTTTTCATAAACATTGCCAAGGTTGTATTTCTCAGCACCGCGATAATCTTCTTGGTCAAACTCTGGCGCTATGATCCTGCAACCAAAAACGGTTGCGGCATTTACCAAATCATCCATGTAGGCTGATGCATCTCGGTTTGCACCATGGAGCATCACCACAATAGGCATGTCGGGATTGTTGGCTTTTGGGCTAAAGTAAAAAACCTTAATGGGGCTTTTAAGCTTACCCTTGTTATCAAAATAGAACATTTGTTTGCCAACAGTACCACTGTTGATTTGTGCAAATGATGAGGCGATGCTAGATAAGGCGATGAATGTTAAACACAAAAAATATTTCATAACTTTTATTTTTAAAGGATAAAAATAACCAATGGTTTTATGCCTGTTCCACTTTCTCAACAATTAATCGATATTGTTGCATATCAATTTCTTTTTCGCTTTTTGAGATAATCACGGTAGCTACGGTGTTCCCAATCACGTTGATAATGGCTCTTCCTTCACTCATAAACCTATCTACACCAACCAGCAAGGCCATGCCCTCTAAGGGAATAATATTTAAGATGGTTAGCGTAGAGGTAAGCACCAAGAAACCACTTCCTGTGACACCAGCAGCACCTTTGCTAGTTAGTAATAAAATGCCTATCACCGTAAGCTCTTGCCCTAAGGTTAAATTGACGCCAAATACCTGCGCCAAGAAAATGATGGCCAAACTTAAATAGATACTGGTGCCATCTAAATTAAAGCTATATCCAGAGGGGATGATTAAGCCAACCACGTTACGGCTACATCCAGCTTTTTCAAGCTTTTCCATGATATTGGGCAACACCGCTTCGCTACTGCTAGAGCCCAATACAATCAATAGTTCTGCTTTAATGTAGCCCAACAATTTCCAAAGGCTAAAGCCATTAAATTTTAAGATGAGGTAAAGGATCACAAAAATGAATAGGAAGCCTGTGATGTAGAAAGTGATGAGTAATTTTCCTAACACAAACAGCGTAGAAAAGCCAAACTTTCCTATGGTATAAGCCATGCCGCCAAAAGCACCGATGGGTGAAATTTTAATCACCATGTGCAAAATGTTGAACAGGATTTTGTTAATCTTCTCAAAACCTGCAATCACCGATTTACCTTTTTCGCCCATTTTGGCAAGTGCTACGGCAAATAAAATCCCGAAGAACAATACTTGGATAATATCGCCTTTGGCAAAAGCGGCAATGGCGTTGTCGGGCACAATATGTTTAATGAACTCTGTCCAATCAATACCTACCGAAGATGCTGCCTTTGTGGCGGGCTCAGCATGTACGGCATTACTTTGAACGCCACTACCAGGTTTAATCACATTACCAACAATTAAACCGATTACGATGGCGGCAGTAGTGACGATCTCGAAATAGATGAGGCCCTTTATACCAACTCTACCTACCTTTTTTAAATCACCAGCGCCAGCAATACCCAATACAATACTGATGAAAATTACTGGAGCTATGATCATTTTGATCATATTAATGAACATATCGGCCAATAATTTGGCAGTTACGGAAAAGCCAGGGAAAAAATGTCCGACAATTACGCCTAATACAATGGCTATTAAGACCTGTACATACAAGATTTTAAGATACTTCAAGGGAGTTCTTTTTATTAGGTTAATATTTGGTTTGTTCAACAAGCTGTGGGCTTTTGGATGCTGTTTTGGCCAGTTGGTTTTAAACTAAAGTTAGAGAAGTAGTGGCCCGTTTAGCCATCCAAATGGTTTTAGAAAATTTATTTTTGATTTCTGAAATTCAGTCATATTTTTCGGAAATAATCATATCTTTTTGATATATAGGTATTTGTTTTGTTTTTTATAGCTGTTGAGCTATTGTTGATTTGTGCTTTTTATTAATATCTTTAGGGTTCAATAACCAAGCTGAAAATTGAAACACGTGCCAATTCGCTAACGTGTTTAATGTTTGAATAGAAGAATATCACGTATGGCATTAAAATCTGGGAAGGATGAGATTGAGTATTTACTGGGACAAGTTTTTAAGAAATATGAATTAGCCACAGGGAATAAGCTGAACTTAAATACCAATCGTAGGAACTATGAAGACATCGCCAAGATGTTGAGTGGTATTAGCAATCAACTACCTTATACTTCTGATGAATTTGGCCATAATCCGTATCCAGAAGACCGCAACTCCAAAGCAACCGAATACCCCTATTTAAAATACGACATTACCGGCGGACAAATTAAAGATGCTTTTAATGGATTGGTGGCAAAACCTCGCCCTTTTTTGGTAGATGCCTGTTATATTTATTTGTATGGCGTTGCTCGTAATAAATTTGAGGAAAACATATTAGACCCGAATTTAATCGCCACTGAGTCGGATGATTTAATCGACAGTGCTAAAACTGCTGGCCGTCAAAGAAAAAGCAGTTTCTCCCTTATTCTTATTTTATTGGTGTTACTTGGCGTAGCTATTTTCAAATGGATAGATACGAGCAATAAAATGTCATCCTTAAAAGAAGATCTAGTGATTACGCCCTATCAACCTAGCCAGGCAGAAATAGATAGCTTAGAAGGAATTTGGATGGTTTACATCGGTTCGCCGCAGGCCCGCAAGTCAGATAAAAACCGTTACCATAAGTTTGTGCGGAACATTATGAACGTGAAATATAAAGATGGCTATTTTGTGTTCACCAGATACGGTGCTGGATTTGACCACTACGGGTACATGCAATATGAAAGTCCGCAGGTAGTTTCCATCCGCTCGTATGTGAAAGGCAGCGAAAATAAAATAGAAGCACCTCGACTTTCGTTAATGCGCTTGTCTCAAAATAAAGATAAAATCATGGTGGTTTCTGCTTCCTGGAATTTTGATGCGGGCGAAAACAACGATATTATAGGTATACGGGAAGTGTACATTAAACAGGGACGTGGAGGCGAAATTAAGGAAGTGATTAACACCATGGACAATCATGCTTGCAATTGTAAGATTGTGCAATGGAAAAACGGTAAAGGCGATAGAACCTTTTACCTTCGAAATGAGCTGCTCGATACCATTAAAGATGAAACATTGAAAAAACTGATAGACGAAAGCAGTATCTTATTGAGGTATCCAGATAGCGTGACGATTTTGAAAAACTAAAAGGCCTTTCGAAATTTCGAAAGGCCAGTCTTTTTATTTGTGTTCACTTGTCGTGTGGAAATCAATATCAGGATAATCACGTTTGGTCATCTCAATCATAAAATCATTGTCTGATAAATAAACAGGATTTCCTTCCTTATCCGTTCCAATATGCTGTTGCTTACGTTTCACAAATTCATCTAATTTCTTCTTGTCATCAGAAGTTACCCAACGTGAGCGGCTATAAGTTAAGGTACGGAAACGACATTTTGCACCGTATTCATGCTCCAAACGGAAATTAATTACCTCAAACTGTAATTCGCCCACCGCACCAATTACCTTACGGTTACCTGGCTGCATCACAAAAAGTTGTGCTACTCCTTCATCAGTTAATTGCTCAATCCCTTTTTCCAGCTGCTTGGTACGCATAGGGTCCATATTCTCAACCTCTTTAAATATCGCAGGAGAGAAGCTAGGAATACCTTTAAACTGCAGCTTTTCTCCTTCAGTTAACGTATCACCAATTTTAAAGTTACCACTATCATATAAACCAACCACGTCTCCAGGCCAAGCTTCTTCTACCAAGCTTTTTTCATTGGCCATAAAATCCATAGGGTTGGCAAATTTCATTTTCTTATCCTGACGGGTGTGGTAATAGAACTTGTTACGTTCAAATTTACCCGAGCAAATACGCAAAAAGGCAATTCTGTCGCGGTGTTTAGGGTCTAAGTTAGCATGGATTTTAAATACAAAACCGCTAAAATTTTTCTCTTCCACCAATACGTCACGCTCTTCCGCTTCTCTATGTCTTGGACTAGGTGCAATTTCAATAAACGTATCTAAAAGCTCTTTAATACCAAAGTTGTTAATGGCCGACCCAAAAAATACTGGCGCCAATAAACCTTCTTTGTATAAAGAAACATCCAAATCGCCATAAACACCATTTACCAATTCAGTTTCGTCCTTTAAGGTGTTTACTTCCTTTTCTTGTAGATAATCAAGTAGTGCATCGTCATTCAAATCATTAACCTTTACTACCGAATCCGTTACTTTGGTTTTATCAGAGTGGAAAAGGTTCAATTGATTGTGGTAAATGCTATAAACCCCTTTAAAAGTATGTCCCTGTCCAATAGGCCACGATTGTGGACACAAGCTGATGTTCAATTTATTCTCAATTTCATCTAGTAGGTCAAATGCTTCCTTACCCTCACGGTCCATTTTGTTAATGAAAATGATTACAGGCGTGTTACGCATTCTACAAACCGACATCAATTTTTCAGTTTGCTCTTCCACACCTTTTACGC
This sequence comes from Pedobacter sp. ASV17, assembly GCF_016429065.1. Lineage (GTDB taxonomy): Bacteria > Bacteroidota > Bacteroidia > Sphingobacteriales > Sphingobacteriaceae > Pedobacter. Next base: position 3,045 of record NZ_JAELTX010000047.1, on the reverse strand, counting down.
AGTCAACCACCAAAACCACACTGTCAACAGCCGAAAGCGTACGATAAGTATCTTCCGCAAAGTCCTTGTGACCTGGAGTATCTAAAATATTGATACGTTTGCCGCTATATTCGAAACCCATTACCGATGTAGCCACGGAAATACCTCGTTGGCGCTCAATTTCCATAAAATCGGAAGTATTGCTTTGGTTGGCCTTATTCCTCTTTACAGCGCCAGCGGTGTTAATGGCACCACCAAAAAGCAGGAACTTTTCCGTAAGGGTCGTTTTACCAGCATCGGGGTGACTAATAATAGCAAATGTTTTTCTTTTCTCTATCTCTGGGTGAAGCATACAACTTTTAGGGTTATTGAAACAATAATAATAGCAGGCAGCAGATTTATAAAAATCTCAAATCGAATAATATAGCTGCGCAAAGTTTCATTGAGCCGCAAAGATACAATAGATTTACGATTTTATCTCGTATGTACAGGAACGATTTTTAGATTTTTTGTCTTAACTGTAAAAATCCAATTTTGACGTTGTATTTGACGATTATACGCTATTAGGAAAGCAGTTGCACAATTACTTTGGCTCCGAAAGTCCCGCTTTCCGTTCAATCTTTTGCTTCAACAAGCTCAGCGTGACAACATACGAAGGACATTGATAGCAAAAGTATTTCCACTTCAATCGGGTTTAGTTTACAAAGGCCTATGCATAAATCAACGTTGTCAATCTTAACTTATGTGTATCTATAAAATTGACAAGGTTTTGGCATGGCACAGATAGAAAACCTCGTAGGTTTCGCAAACCTACGAGGTTTATTCCAATAGCCTAAATCCTCCCCCTTGCTCTTCCGAACACTCGGCATAAACTCTCCAAAGGGGATACGCTCTATAAACGTCATCTCGGCGATAGGGGTATATCTTTTGTCAATCTTAATTTGCAACCTGCTTATCAGCTTGACAAAGCTATAGCACGGTACAGATAAAACCTCGTAGGTTTCATAAACCTACGAGGTTTGCCAACAAAATTTAAACCTTACGAAGTTTCGAAAACTTCGTAAGCTTCCTAAAGTACAAAAGCAAGCAGCAAACACTTAGTTTTTACATCTCAATCTTGTATATTAGCATCTAAACCAACTTACTATGATTATTTTAGGAATTATCGCCATCGTTGTATTGCTTATCGGTATAGGTGTTTACAACTCTTTAATCGGGAAAAAGAACCAAGTAACCAATGCATTCTCTGCCATTGATGTCATGCTTAAAAAGCGTTACGACCTGATTCCAAATTTAGTGGAAACCATTAAGCAGTACATGCAGTACGAAAGCGAAACGCTAACCAAAATTACACAAATGCGTACGCAAGGTACAAACGCAAGCTTATCTGATGCCGAAAAAGTACAGTTAGACCAACAACTTGGCACTGCCGTAAGAGGAGTGATGGTAAACGTAGAAAACTATCCAGACTTAAAGGCAAATACGAACTTCATTAATTTGCAAAGTACTTGGACAGAAAGCGAAGAGCAAATTGCTGCTGCCCGAAGAACCTATAATGCTGCGGTAACTAGCTACAATAATGCCGTAATGATGTTTCCGAGCAGTATTTTTGCAGGGATGATGGGCTATCAAACCATGCCTGTGCTAGAAACGCCAGCCGAAGAACGTAAGAACATTAGCGCAAAAGAACTATTCAATAACTAATGCAACTTCATAGCCGTCCAGAATTGGTTTCAGTTTTTAATGAACTGGAAGCATCACGACTGTACATTGCAAAGCGACATGCCAGGGCTTATTGGAGCATGGGCATTGGCACTGCTTGCCTGCTTGTCGTTTCTCTATTTGGTGTAGTAGAAGCTGGAATACTTTTACTTATTATAGGTTTAATCGTTGGCTTTGTGATGTTGGCCTTGGTCAATAAAAAAACTAAGGAGTATAAGCTAAATTTTAAGTATAAGATTATTGGTGCTGTTTTAAAGCACTTAAACGAGAGCTTACAAATTAATCCGCTATCAGGGATAAGTGAGGGAGATTTTATCAATAGTTGTTTGTTTTCGCAAACTCCAGACCGATATAAAACAGAAGATTTGGTTTATGGTAAAATAGATAAAACACAAATCCATTTTGCCGAAGTTCATGCAGAGTACAAAACCGAAACCCAAACTAAAAATGGGAAACAAACCCACTGGCACGATATCTTTAAAGGAATTATCTTTTGTGCAGACTTCAATAAAAATTTCAATGGACTAACGGTAGTAAGGCCTAAGGGCTTTGGCGGTGCTTTTGGAAAATGGTTTTCTCAAAATGTAATGGGCAATAAGCGTATTGTTGAGCTTGAAAATGTAAACTTCGACAAGATGTTTGTTACCGAGAGCGGCGACCAAGTAGAAGCTCGTTATATTTTAACTCCTTCCTTAATGGAGAAGCTGTTGGAGCTAAACCAATATGCCAATGCTACCATCTCTGTATCTTTTATTTGGTCGAGTGTTTATATCGCATTCCCTTTAAATCATAATTACTTTGAAGCCCCTGTTTTTAAATCATTGCTAAACGCCGATGTGCTGGAAAAGGATTTGAATATGCTAAGGCTGATGCTGCACGTGGTAGAGGAGCTAGATTTGAATACCCGTATTTGGACTAAACAGTAGTAAATTCGATCTCAAAATGTCAACGTCTCAACCTTCTCAAATTCAGGTTTTATTAGACGAGCTGGAAACCACTCGACTGAAAATTGTTAGAAAATATTATGCGGCATATTGGTGTATAGGTTTAGGTATAATCACTTTTGTGATTTGTTTCTGTTTGGGGGCGGTTCTTGTGGCTTTTATAGAGATACTGATACTTATTGTGATGGGAAGTGTGATATTCAGTTTGGGAAATAAGGATAGAAAGCAATATCGGTCGGCCTATAAACAGGGAGTTATTGTAAACATGTTGGAAGGTATTGATGGTAATTTGCAGATCAATCCCAATTCTGGGATAAGTCCTACTGATTTTGTGGATAGCTTTCTGTTTGGAGAGAAGCCTGATGCCTATAAAACCGAAGATTTGGTATATGGTGAAATA
>NZ_JAELTX010000457.1 GCF_016429065.1 Pedobacter sp. ASV17 | reverse complement strand
GAAGTATGGTGTCGTCTACATGGTCACCAAGTATGGCTTCATCCATCTATATGATCTTGAGACTGCCACCCTCATCTTCATGAACCGCATCTCGAGCGAGACTATTTTCACAACCTGCGGCGACAACACGTCCTCCGGCCTCGTCGGCATTAATCGCAAGGGTCAGGTGCTCTCCGTTACCGTTGATGAGACCACTGTCATCCCTTATCTGCTGGAGAACCCCGCCAATACCGAGATTGCCATCAAGCTGGCCTCCCGCGCCGGCCTCCCCGGTGCCGACGACCTCTACGCTAGACAGTTCGACCAGCTGTTTAACGCTGGTAACTACCAGGAGGCTGCCAAGATCGCCGCCAACTCGCCACGCGGCTTCCTTCGAACGGCCGAGACGATCGAGAAGTTCAAGCGCCTGCCGACTCAGCCCGGTCAAATGGCCCAAACCCTAC
>NZ_JAELTX010000456.1 GCF_016429065.1 Pedobacter sp. ASV17 | reverse complement strand
CATATATACAGTGCTCATGCTCCGACCAGCTTCCAGCTGATGCCGGCACTGGCTGGCCGACTGAACAACTCGACGAGGACGACGAGCGAACATTTGACCCGCGAGCCCCTCGATCCAACTACAGCCTATATCCGTTGGAGTATTTGCTCTACTGCGAGGATTGCCAACAAATACGATGCCCGAAATGTGTGGCTGAAGAGACTGTCACATATTTCTGTCCGAATTGTCTTTTTGAGGTTCCTAGCAGTAACCTCAGGAGCGAGGGTAATAGGTACGAATGCAATGCCCGTCTTGGGATGATGCCAGGCTTACAAGAACTGCTCCAGATGCACACGAAGTTGCTACCAATGTCCTCTATGCATTGGTCCCCTCCAAGTAGTTGCCCTACCAGAGGCATCCGACAATAAATTGTTAAGCGCCGAAGGCCAGACATCAACCAGCAC
>NZ_JAELTX010000455.1 GCF_016429065.1 Pedobacter sp. ASV17 | reverse complement strand
GCATCCTCACCGTAGGCGAGCTTGGCGGCGAGAGCAGGCAGCTCGGGGACACCAGTGATGCCGGCGTACTCCTTGTTCATCTTGTCGTCAATGACTTTTTGCTCGGCATCGCGGACTGAGGGCAGGACGTAGGGCTTGCCCTTGTCATCACGGTAGGCACCAACACCTGGATTGTAGAGGTTGCGTTAGTATATTATCGCTGCGATGTCGATGTTTGCACGGCGCAATTTGGTATTCGGCTGGGGTGAACAAACCGAGGTTGATCTTTTGGCTGTTGGAGTCGGCCTTCCAAGCTTCGGTGATACCTGTGCGAAAAGAAAAGGGATTAGCAAATTGGTCATTGAAAGCTTTAGATTGGGAAGAGAGGCGAGGATTGTTGATGGTCAAACACATACCAAGAATGGCCTATTGGCGCAAACGAAAAAAAACCAGGTCATTAGCAC
>NZ_JAELTX010000454.1 GCF_016429065.1 Pedobacter sp. ASV17 | reverse complement strand
GCCTCATCCCATGCACCCCTCTCAAGCTCTGGAACGACTATACATCTTCACCCAAATCCATCTCCGTCATAACAGGCTTCTGCTCACACGAAGGCACATCGTTTGTCCCCAGCGCCACATCCACCAACGCCGAGTTCCGGGCCTTTTTCGCAACGCTCATTCCCAACATTACACCCGCCGATCTCGACACGTTGGAAGAGTTATATCCAGACCCCGTCACGGATCCAGACTCGCCGTATCGGAATAAAGCAGCAAGCGGGCAGAGCTACGGCGCGCAGTTTCGCCGCTTACACACAGCGTATGCAGATTATGCCTACATCTGCCCCATCTTGCACACGGCACATACACTATCCGCACTGAAAAAGAAGAACACTGGTGTACAAGTGCACGTTTACGTATACGAGTTTGCCGCGCTCGGAGACGCTTTCCACGCTGCTTCTCAC
>NZ_JAELTX010000453.1 GCF_016429065.1 Pedobacter sp. ASV17 | reverse complement strand
CAGCTTCTTCATGTCCGAAAACTACATCATTCTCATGATTCCGTCTTCTCATTTCGCATGGTACGGCGCCAAAATCCCGCTGACACACACACTGCTTGAAGCCATGGTTCCTTTCGACAAGGCGAACCGTTGTAAGTGGATTGTTGTCGACAGAAAGCATGACAAAGGCGTTGTCGCACGCTTTTCGACGCCTGCTGGGTTCTTTTTCCACTCTATAAATGCCTTTGAGGAAATTATTCGGGATGAAAATAATGTTGAACAGGTCGATCTATGCTTGGATTATATCCACTTTGACTCAATGGATATTTTATCCGTTGCTTACTACGACATCCTCCTCAACCGCAACAACGCAGCCAAGTATTTCTTCAGCAACGGCGAAACACTCAACCCTCGCTTCGTAAGACAGCGTTTCAGGATGCCCGTTGATAAACAAAGAGCAAAAG
>NZ_JAELTX010000452.1 GCF_016429065.1 Pedobacter sp. ASV17 | reverse complement strand
CAATTCCCTTCTGAATATCAATCATACTCTGGTTGGCACCCGGCACAAACATGGCATGCAGCTTCTTAGTTTCTTCCATGAGCTTTGCATTAAGTTCTTGAATCTCCTTCGAGTTGTCCTCAGTCGAAGCGCCGTCCTCAGCCTCCTCGTCATCTTCGTCCTCGTCGTCACTAGCATTGGAGGCTGAAGTAGGCGCATTTGCTTTGGCAAACTTTGCTAACCAAGCATCTTTATTTTTCATCTCGGCAGTGTAGACATTCTCAAGCTCCTTTGCCGTCATTGAAACTGGATTGCCTTGCGAAACAGGACCATTGAACGTGTAACAATTCTCAAAAACTAACCGCACGTGCTTGTCAAAGTCTTTGAGGCTATTGATCTCGCCGGCAGAAAGCATACGAGACACCTTGCCGAGGTCCATAGGCTTCTTGATAATGGAGTAGTAG
>NZ_JAELTX010000451.1 GCF_016429065.1 Pedobacter sp. ASV17 | reverse complement strand
CAAATGGCCAGGGTAAGTGGCTAAAGAATGGTTCATACTGCTTCTACAGATGAGAAACGCGATCTCGCGCTCAACCTGCCTGCACACACTCTCTCCCTCCACAACGCCTAATCTCGGTTCGCGACCCTTATTCGAACAGGGCACTGACTTGCATAATCCTAGTGTCAAAAGCCACGATTTCGCCCTCGGTGGATAAGGCTCTCGACCGTTCTGTTCCTAACAAGAGTAGTGGCCTAGAAGGCATCTCCAATGGGCCTGTGCCAGTTGCGATGGACGTGGATAGTCCGAATCACAATTCGACCAAAAGAACGCGCACATCCATCTCAAAAGTCCAGTATAAGGACGACTCGGACAGCGATGGTGCACCGTTGGTAAGTGGCAACTGTGGTGTTCTACGCGTTCGCCCCTGCTGACATTGCGGATCAGGCGAAGCGACAGAAGTC
>NZ_JAELTX010000450.1 GCF_016429065.1 Pedobacter sp. ASV17 | reverse complement strand
ATGTGTATAAGAGACAGCAAAAACCCCGTCATGCGGTTCGGTTCCTAGTAGCCAGGCCTGTGCCGCCTTGCCCGATGTTACAGCACAAACTTGGGGTCCACAGCGGAAACACCTCGGTTTGTGCAAGACCTTTGGACGTCATTCGCAAGGATACTATATTCGACTTGGACCGGGGACCTCTTCCGCGGACACCGCCTTTACAAAAGTCGCGAGAGAACTTTACCGACCACGTTACGTAGTCACACGCTGCACGCACAGAATCCGGTGAAGCTACTGGCAGAAAGCGTGCCGCTAGAAGTCAGACGGGCAAAGCGCAACTTGGATGTATCCAATACAAACAACGATAAGCCTTTGTTTCCCGTCTTGGCACAGGCAGTCGGTGTAAATTAAAGTTCCGCGCGGAAATTGTCTCCACTTGGTCATATTCGAACGGGCTTCTAGAC
>NZ_JAELTX010000449.1 GCF_016429065.1 Pedobacter sp. ASV17 | reverse complement strand
GTCCAAAATCTTTCGTCTCCTCCGCAATGACGATGTCTGCTTCGAAACCGGACATCTCCTCGTAAACAGCAGCCGGGGTGATAATCTTCTTGGCGGTTTCAAGATCCCACGGGTTGCCAGACAGCTGAAGAGACATGCGCTTGTGCTCAAGAAGCAGCTCTTCCTGTGGGGAAAGCTTGCTATTCTTTCGAATTTCCTTGATCTTCTTAGCTACCGGTGATTCCGCATCGATGTGTGCGAGATACAGGGATCCCTTGTGGCGCGTCTGAAACTCGGCAGCAAGCCGGCCAACAACGTCTTCTTCATGTATCTTAATGAACGCATCGCGAATGACATCATTCATAACATCGACGTCACTGGCATGTGTCCAGAAAGAGTCGTGGACAGCAGCAAACTCAAGACCGCGCTCAGCACACTGCAGGGCGGACAAAAGCATGTGGCTG
>NZ_JAELTX010000046.1 GCF_016429065.1 Pedobacter sp. ASV17 | reverse complement strand
ACAGACCTATTGTTTAAAGTGATTAGGGATGTAGCCAGGGGGAAGACCTATTTTGCAACAACCAAACCTCTTCAAGAAACGAGTAATAACTTTAATGCGACGGATATCTTTTTAAAGAAGCATAAATTGACTTATCGGGAGTTGGAAATTTTAAAGTTAATTGCACAAAACTATACTTCACAGGAAATAGCTAAGAAGCTTTTCATTAGCATGTTCACGGTTGACACCCACCGAAAAAATATGATCTACAAGCTTAAGGTTGATAAAAAAACTGGACTGCTACAGTTTGCTTTGGAGAATAAGTTGTTTTAGCGGTTGTACAGATGCTTCGACAATTTGTTCCGATCATTCGGGAAACTCAGCATGACAAACGATAATCGTGTTTAAAAATCCAAAGGTCCTAGCCTACGCATGTTTCTCATGATGAGGTATTGCCTATGTTTAATGTATGGGGTGGCTTTATTCGGAGTCCAGCGTAATGGATTTGGGAAGCATGCGGCTAACAATGCTGCCTCAGAACGACTCATTTTTTTGCAGGAATGTCCGTAGTATTTTTGGGAAGCAGCTTCGGCTCCATAAATACCATCACCCATTTCAATCACGTTTAAATACACTTCCAAAATTCTTTCCTTGCTCCAAAACACTTCTATTAACAAAGTAAAGTAGGCCTCGAAAATTTTTCTAACATAAGACCTCCCTGGCCATAAAAACACATTTTTGGCCGTTTGCTGTGAAATGGTACTTCCACCTTTGATTTTTTTATCGCCTTTTTTGAGATTGCTCTCATAGGCTTTTTCAATGGCCTTTATATCAAACCCCATGTGCTTTAAGAAAAGTTGGTCTTCGGCCGATACAGCGGCACGCTTCATATTGTCTGAAATGTCTTCAAACTTCACCCATTCATTTTTGATTTTAGCAGGCTTTTCAGCTGCTTTACGCTCCCAGTTACGCTGTACCATCAAAAAGGTAATGGGCGGATTGATAAATCGGTACGCGACTACCCAAATTATAGAGAAGATAAAGAACCATAGTAGCACCTTGCCCGCTATAATAGCTATACGCTTAAATAGGGACTTCTTTCCTTTTTGTTTTGTTGATTTACGAGCCATTGCTGTAAAGTTAGGATTTTTATGGGTATTAGTAATGGGTTGCGGGTTACGAGTTATGGGTTGAGAGTTATCGGTTACGAGTTTATATGGGGCATTTATACTTTGCGAATACTTACCAAAAACCTTTGCGATTATTTTTTTTAACGCAAAGATTTAAAGAGTTACGCAAAGAACGCGAAGTTTTGTACACCGTTTCTTGTTAATTAAACCTGGTTGGAACGGCAGCCCCGAGGAACGAGGGCTATAGTGTAAAACGGGACTACTGTTACCGATAGGATACTGTGCAAACATTTTCAAACAAAATATTAATAGGGAGCCTCCATTTATGGATGTTAAGTAAGTTTAATCTTGGTCATACCCCACTTTGCGGTCTTTGCGAATACTTACCAAAAACCTTTGCGGTTATTTTTTCAACGCAAAGAATTAAAAAGTTACGCAAAGAACGCGAAGACGAATCGTAAATCTTGATTCCTAAATCGTAATTTTGTTCATGCTAAAAAAAGAACGTTACCAGCATTTTGTGGAGCATTTTTCGACCAAGCAACCACATGCCGAAACAGAACTGCATTACAACAATCCCTACCAATTATTGGTGGCTGTAATTTTATCGGCACAGTGTACGGATAAGCGGATCAATCAGGTAACACCTGCACTTTTCCAAAGGTTTCCTAATGCTAAGGCACTTGCTGAAACCACGCCCGACATTGTGTTTGACTACATTAGAAGTGTGAGCTATCCTAACAACAAGGCCAAACATTTGGTGGGTATGGCCAATATGCTAATCAACGATTTTAACAATGAAGTACCTTCGGACGTTAACCAATTGCAAAAAATGCCTGGAGTGGGTCGCAAAACGGCTAATGTAATTGCCTCAGTGGTTTATGATGCACCTGCGATGGCGGTAGATACCCATGTATTTAGGGTAGCCAACCGTTTAGGGCTTACCAAGGGAAAAACGCCTTTGGCCGTGGAGAAGGATTTGGTTAAAAACTTGCCAGAACATACCATTGCGGTAGCGCACCACTGGTTAATTTTGCACGGCAGATATATTTGTGTAGCTCGTAGCCCTAAATGTGATGTTTGCGAACTCACCTATTTTTGCCAATATTACGAGAAGCTACAAAAAGCTAAAAAAGTGAGCAAAAATTAGCCAACAAAAAAATATTTATAAATTTATTTGCATTTAATTAAAACATTTCGATATGTTTGCTAAAATTATTAGTCAAACGTAATTTAAGTATTTGCCGAAACGTATTAGTATATTTATTCCCTCAATTTAAAAGACATGAATCCAAACACAGACAAACTAAAAGCATTACAGCTTACTTTAGATAAACTTGAAAAATCATACGGTAAAGGTTCTATCATGAAACTTGGTGACCAAGCCGTAGAAAGTATGGAAACTATCTCAACAGGCTCTATCAGTTTGGATATTGCTTTAGGTGTAGGTGGTGTTCCTAAAGGTCGTATTATTGAAATATATGGCCCTGAGTCTTCTGGTAAGACTACTTTAGCTACGCATATTATTGCTGAAGCTCAGAAAAAAGGTGGTATTGCCGCTATTATTGATGCAGAGCACGCCTTCGATAAATTTTATGCTAAAAAATTAGGTGTAGATACTGATAACCTATTGATTTCGCAACCCGACAATGGCGAGCAAGCTTTGGAAATTGCGGATAACTTGATCCGTTCTGGGGCTATTGATGTAATTGTGATTGACTCGGTTGCTGCATTGGTTCCTAAGGCAGAGATTGAAGGCGAAATGGGTGATAGCAGAATGGGCTTACAGGCTCGTTTAATGAGTCAAGCCTTACGTAAATTGACTGGAACGATTGCTAAAACAGGATGCTGCTGTATTTTCATCAACCAGTTACGTGAAAAGATTGGGGTGATGTTTGGTAATCCTGAGACGACTACTGGTGGTAATGCCTTGAAATTTTATGCTTCTGTACGTTTAGATATCCGTAGAACTTCTCAAATTAAAGATTCTGATGAGGTTTCTGGTAACCGTGTAAAAGTAAAAATCGTTAAAAATAAAGTTGCCCCTCCTTTCCGTTTGGCAGAATTTGACATCATGTTTGGAGAGGGTATTTCTAAAACTGGTGAAATCATTGACCTTGGTGTAGATTTCGGTATCGTGAAAAAAGCAGGTTCTTGGTTCTCTTATGGTGATACTAAATTAGGACAAGGTAGAGATGCGGTTAAACAGTTATTATTGGATAACCCTGAATTAGCTGATGAAATAGAAGCTCGTATTAGAGAAGAAGTAACTGGCGAACACTTGGAAGACAATAACTAGACGTTATTAAAACATAAATAAAAGGTCATCATTTTAATTAATGATGGCCTTTTTTATTGAGCAATGATTGATTAAACTATAGCAAGAACAAAAATATGTGCATCATTGCGAAGTAGGGCTTGTACCGAAGTTTGGGAAAGCAATCTTAAAACAATATACCGAAGTAATTTGATGAATATTTATCTAGCTTGTCTAGGAATGAGATTGCTTCTCCGAATGGGTCGGAGCTAGCTGTCGTTCCTCCTCACAATGACGGCAACACAAATGTTATTGCAAGCAGTCTGTTTGGATTTTTCGAGAAAACAATCTAGGGAGCTTTAACTAATCGTTCTCAATAAAACTCAGATTGGCATTTACATACTGAGATTTTTGAATTTGGGCTTTCATTTTTTTGAAAGTTTCTGTGGGGCCACTAGTGGCAAAAAGATTCACTAACCAAACAGGAATTGTTCCACCAGGATCCACTTCCAAGGTATATTCTATTTGTATAGAATTATTTTTTGTGGGCGTTAAAACCCATTTGCCATTGGAATGATTTACCCGCACGATGTTTTTCTTCACAGGTAAATAATTAGCTTCGGTAGGCCCGTTAATGGTCACTACTTTTGTTCGAGGATCTTGGCTAACAATCAGGTGAGCAATAAAATCTCTGTTACTCAACGGCCAAGGAATATCAACTTCTGAATAATAATACAATTCTGAAGGGGAAACTTTTTTAAGCAAGGTACTTGATTTGGTGCCGTAAACCCACTCTTCGCCCGCATCAACATCCATAATTAAGGCCACCATTTGCGAAAGCTTGGCAGGCAAACTACATTTGACTTTTATACCCTTTAAGCCAGTGGAAGAAACTGTTTTGGTATAGATATTTATACCGTCATGGGTTCTTTTTAAAGTCCAGTCGGCTTGAGCATTAGCCGAATAATGAAAAAAGAAAAGCAAGAAAGGAAATAGCAATATTTTATACATTTCCGTTCCTTGATGGTTTATTTGAAACTCGAAGGTTTAGGAGCTGCTTGTAAACCTTTTTCTTTTACAAAAGAAGAATCTAACCTCACAATGGTATATGCAGCAATCATTGCACCTACCAACAATAACGCTAATCCCAAATAATTTTTCTTCTTGTCTTGTTTAATGGTCCAAACTAAAAAGATAATAAGGGGGATAGCCAATAATCCAAAAAAGATAAAACTTCCTGTCTGCATAATTTATATCATTAAAAATTCATTCTAGCCATTGGTGCTACTTCCTGGCCAACAAAATCATTCTGTAAAAACTTGTGATAACCTGCAATCGCAATCATTGCGGCGTTATCGGTACAATATTCAAATTTGGGGATAAACACTTCCCAACCTAAACTATCCTGCAAGCTCATTAGGGTATCTCTTAAACCAGAGTTTGCCGAAACACCACCTGCAATGGCAATTTGATTACAATGATACTGTTTAGCTGCCTTTTTGAGTTTATTAAGTAGTATATTGACAATACTGTGTTGTACGGACGCACAAATATCGGCTAAGTTTTCCTCTACAAAATTAGGATTCACCTTTTGGTTGTCTCTAATAAAGTAAAGAATAGCGGTTTTAAAACCACTGAAACTGTAGTTCAAATCTTTTATTTGTGGTTCAGGGAATTGATAAGCTTTAGGATTACCTAGTTTGGCATTTTTATCAATCAATGGCCCACCTGGATAAGGCAAATTTAGGATCTTAGCTGTTTTATCAAAGGCTTCGCCTGCGGCATCATCCAAGGTCTCTCCTACTATCTCCATGTCAAAATAATCTTTCACCAACACAATTTGTGTGTGGCCACCTGAGACCGTTAAACACAAAAAGGGGAATTTTGGCATCGGTTCATCTATAAAGTGCGCCAAAATATGGGCCTGCATATGGTTCACCGAAATTAATGGAAGATCGAGTGCCAGTGCAAAAGATTTAGCAAATGAAACCCCTACCAATAGGGAGCCTAATAGCCCTGGCCCTTGCGTAAAGGCTACACCATCAAGTTGTTTCTTCTCTATTTTGGCAATGGCCAAAGCCTGCTGCACGGCAGGTACAATATTCTGTTGATGCACCCTGGAAGCCAACTCAGGAATTACCCCTCCATAATTTTCATGAATTGTTTGGTTTGCAATAACATTGGCAGTAATTTTGCCGTTATCACAAATGGCAACCGAAGTTTCGTCGCAGGATGATTCTATAGCTAGGATGACAGGCACTGATAAGATATTTAAGCTACAAAATTATTAAAAAACTATTAAAAATACTTCTTTGGATTATCGCTTCGATCATTATTTTGATTGCAGGCGTACTTTTTTCCCTACAGTTTAAGCCTGTACAAACTTTTGTAGCTAAAAAAGCAGCCGATTATCTTTCTAAAGAATTAAAAACTACGGTAAGTATTGGCGGGCTTTATGTAAGGCCTTTCAAGTCTGTTGTACTGGAAGATTTACTGGTATTAGACCTTCAAAAAGACACGCTCGCCCATTTCCCCAAGTTTTTGGTTGATATTGACCGTTTTTCGCTTAAGCAAAGAATCCTAGACATTAATACAGTACAGCTTAACAACGGCACTTTCTTTTTAAAGGATCAAAAGGACGGCAACTCCAACCTTGATTTCATTATTGATTATTTTGATAGCCCTGCTCCGAAAACACCTTCGAAGAAAAAGAAATTCGAAATTCTTTTTAGCCGTATCATTATCAACAACCTGCATTTTAAGTACAAAAACCTTAAACGCAACACAGTAGAGGATGGTGTCAACTTCGATGATATTGATGTAAGGGAGATGAATGGCATTTTCGAAGGATTGAAGACTAAAGACCATATTCTTCAGACCAATATCAAAAACTTAACACTAAAGGAAAAAAGTGGTTTCTACCTTAAAAATTTAAGTGCCTTTACCACGGTTGACAGCAATGCTATTGAGCTTAAAAATTTGATGTTGGTGACCAGCAAAACCCGTCTTACAGATTATTATCAAATGAAGTTCAAAAGCTTTAAGGACTTTAAGGACTATGAAAATAAGGTAAGGATGAAAGCCGATTTCAAAAACAGTCATATTTCTTCAAGTGATGTTGCCTTTTTTGCACCGGCTCTGAAGAAAATGAAATTGGATGTGGAGGTGGATGGCCAAATTACCGGTTTAGTAAATAACCTGCGAGCCAAAAAACTTTCTGTAAAAGCTGGACGAGCTACCTATGTTAAGGGAGATTTTAGCTTACAAGGACTTCCTAATTGGGATGAAACTTTCCTAGATATGAAGATTGAGCTGGCGGGCACCAATAAAAAGGACTTAGATGAAATATTGACTGACCTCACGGGAAAACGTGTAAAAGCTATCCCTGAAATTGTTAACAAATTTGGCAACATTAACTTTAATGGGCACTTTACTGGTTTTCAAAATGATTTTGTCGCTTATGGCGAGTTTAAAACTAAACTAGGTCGTTTACAATCGGATGTAAACATGAAGATTGACAAGAAGGGTATTCCTTCTTACACCGGAAATGTAAAAACCTATGACTTTGATATTGGCAATTTGATTGATGAAAAGTTATTGGGCAAAATTACGTCTGAGCTTTACATTAAAGGTCGTGGCACTGAAATAAAAGAGCTGAACGAGGAATTGAAGGGACAGATTAGCTACCTTGATTTTAAAGGTTACCGATATAGAAACATCAATATCAACGGCACTTTCCAAAAGAAATTCTTTGACGGAAGCCTAAAAATCAATGACAAAAATGTTCAGTTAGATTTTGATGGCGGGGTAAACCTTAATCCAGAACTACCCGTTTTCAACTTTAAGGCAAACATTAGAAATGCCAAGTTAAAAACCTTAAAGCTTTATAAGGATTCGCTGAAAGTAGATGCTATTTTCAGTACCAATTTTTCGGGCACCAACCTCGATAACCTACAAGGCCGTTTGCTTCTACAGGAAATCACCCTTAATAACTTGAGAGGGATTTACAAGGTGGATTCGGTATTCCTCAGTGCTCAAGGAATTGGCATGGACAGGAGCTTGAATATCTATTCTGATATTTTAGAGGCAGGAATAAAAGGCCAGTATGATTTGAACACCATTGTTTCGTACTTTAAAACCATTGCCAAAACCTACATTCCTTCTCTTAAAACACAAATTGTCAACTATAAAACACAGGTTTTCGATTTTAGGCTGAAGATTAAAGATTTTGAACCTATTGCCGAGCTTGTTTCTCCAGGTTTAGAAATAGACAAGGAATCGCTCTTGGTAGGCTCTTTTGATTCGAAGAACAACAAAGCCACTTTTGGAGGTATTGTCCGACGGCTGAAATACAAGGGAATCGTGGCCAGTAATATCATTATTGATCAAAACACTTCCCCACAGCAACTTACGGCTATTATTTCTTCGGACAGGATTGACCTTAACGACAGCCTTTATATCAAGAACATCAACATTTCGAATATCTTACGGAATGACAGCCTTACGCTGAATGTTAAACTTTCGAATGCGGATGATGCCAATCAGCTTGACCTTAACGGTTTGGTAGAATTCTCCCCCGATACTGCCAATATCAGCATCTTGCCATCCAACCTTAAAATTAATCGTGAGGATTGGAACATTGAAGAGAAGGTGCAAATAGGTTTTAATGGCGGAAAAACCAAAATAGAGAACTTTTCCTTAAGTAATGGCAAACAGGACTTAAGAATTGATGGCGTGGTTTCAGATGACCCAGCCGATGCACTTTTTGTAGTGCTGGAGAATTTCAATCTTAAAACCATTAATCCTTTTGTGAAGGGTATGGGCATCAATTTCGCGGGTATTGCCAATGGAAAAACAAAGGTGCATAGCGTGCTAAAATCGCCACAGATTACAGACAGCTTGCATATTGATTCACTGAGCTTTAACAATACTTATATCGGCAGTTTAACGGATACTTCTTCATTTAACAGCACCAGTAAATTGGTAAATGTTTATACCAAAATTATCGCCGCCGATCGAGAGACTTTTAACATCACTGGAAATCTGGATATTGCCCAGAAACAGATTGATCTAAAGGTAAAACTCAATAACAGCGAATTGGCCATCATTACGCCTTTTGTCAATAAACTGGTATCTAATCTTAAGGGTAAGGTATCTGCTGATTTAACCGTAAAAGGCCCTTTCGATCAGCCTTTAATTAATGGCGATATTGAGCTGGACAACGCGCAACTTATGGTAAATTACCTCAAAACCACCTATATCATTAATGATCAGGTGAGCGTTGCTAACAGTACCATTGGACTGACTAACCTCGTATTAAAAGATCTTGAGGGCCATACTGGAACGGCAAATGGCACAGTTGATCTTAAAAACATTGACAATCCTAATATCCAGGTTGAATTGCAGGCCAATGGTCTGATGGCCTTAAATACAACTTCAAAGGATAATGCCATTTATTTCGGAAAAGCTTATGGCACTGGAAAATTCTCATTTAGAGGACCTACCAATGACATGTTTATCGATATTGATGCGAAAACAGAAAAAGGAACGGTGTTTAATCTGCCACTGAACAGCTCTGAAACGATTAGCGACAAGGAGTTTATCACTTTTGTAAGCAAAGACACCACTAAGGTAGTTAAGAAACTGAGTGGCTTTGAAGGATTGAGCATGAGTTTTAAATTGTCGGTTGACCCCAGCACCACCGTAAATATTTATACCATATTGGGTAAGCTTAGTGGTACGGGAAATGCTGATTTGGAACTGAACATCACCAAAGTAGGTGACTTCGAAATGAAGGGTGATTATATTATCGAGAGTGGTGTTTTCGACTTTACGGCCAGAGAGGTAATTAACAAGCGATTTGACATTAGACAAGGTGGAAGTATTAGATGGACGGGTAATCCTGTAAACGCCCAGATTAACCTAAAAGCGATTTATACCGTTAGAGCTGCCCTTGGAGATTTATATCGTGCTGCGAACCGCGATGGCAGTAGTAATGCCACACAGACGGCTCAAACAGAGGTAGAAATGGGATTGACGGGCTTATTGATGAAGCCTGATATTAAATTGGATATCTTTTTCCCTGCCAACCCAGCCATCAAGGAAGAGCTACAGTCGTATTTTAATGACGGGAATAACCTCAATACACAAGCGCTTAGCTTGATCATCCAACGTAGGTTTGCTCCTGGTACAGGTTCCGAAAACCTTAGTCAGCAACTTGGTTCGGTAGGAACGGGTACCGCTACGGATTTAATTTTTAACCAGCTGAATAATGTGCTCTCGAGCTTAAACCTCAACTTTGTGGACATCAACATTCGTTCGTTTAATGAGGCCAGTGCGTCTTTTAAATTCTTTAACGATAGGATTATTGTGAATGCGGGTATTACCGACATCAGCAAAAGCTCTATTGACAATAGCATTGGTTTTAGAAATGAAGTGGGCCGCGAAGTAGAAATTTTAGGATTGATTAAGAAAGATGGCAGCTTGGTGGGTAAAATAGCGAACAAACCTCCTACTATACAGAGTATTTTTGCGAACCCTGGTATTAATCCTTATCAGAATATTACGTCGATTGGCCTGATCTATAACCAACAGTTTGATACTTTCACTGAATTACTGCAAAAGATATCGGGCAAGTATCGTCGCGAACAGAAGAAAAAGGAAGCGGAGAAGGAGAAGCAGCGCTTGGATAAAGAGGCAATTTTGAGAGAGAATAAGAAGGGGCAGAAGAAATAGTTTTTGGGTTTTACCACCTTAGGCATTTAAGGGCATTTTAGTTTTTTGAACCGTTAATTAATTTGAACCATTAAGAAGTTAAGGGACATTAAGATTTTTATCCAGCATTTTTTGAACCACCTTAGAAATCTAAGAACATTTTAGTTTTTGGGACTATGCTCAGATGAACTTAGGTGTTCATTCTTATTTTTTACCAACTTAGACATTTAAGGGTATTTTAGTTTTTTGAACCGTTAATTAATGTGAACCATTAAGAAGTTAAGGGACATTAAGATTTTTACCCAGCATTTTTTGAACCACCTTAGAAATCTAAGAACATTTTAGTTTTTGGGCTATGCTTAGGTGTTTATTTCTTTTATCTCCTCTTATATTTTAGTTTTGAACCATTAAGAAGTTAAGGACATTAAGTTTTCTTTTTATAGTTCCATGTCTTAATTTTCTTCATTCCTTAATGTTTATTGAATAACCGAATATTCTGAAAACAAAAAAGCCAGAAGCATTTACCTCTGGCTTTAGTTAAGCTTATATCGTTTTTATCCTTTTAGGATATGATGTCCCATTTTGTCTCTTTTGGTGATTAAATAGGATTCGTTGTGTTTATTGCTTTCTATCTCAATTGGAATGTTTTCTACAATCTCCAATCCGTAACCGATTAAACCAGCTCTTTTGGTTGGATTGTTAGACATCAACTTCATTTTGGTAATGCCCTGTGCTCTTAAAATTTGTGCACCCACGCCGTAATCACGTTCATCACCTTTAAAGCCTAATTGAATATTGGCTTCTACTGTATCTAATCCAGCATCTTGAAGGTTGTATGCATGAAGTTTGTTCACCAAGCCAATGCCTCTACCCTCTTGGTTCATGTACACAATTAAGCCTTTGCCTTCTTTCTCAATCATTTCCATGGCTTTGTGCAATTGCGGTCCACAGTCGCAACGGCAAGAACCAAAAATATCACCTGTTACGCATGAGCTATGGATACGTGTAAGCACTGGCTCATCCTCTTTCCACTCGCCTTTAGAAATAGCCATGTGGGTAGCTCCATTGCTTAATTGCGTATAGGCAGTCATTTTAAAATCGCCCCATTGTGTTGGCAAGTTCACGGTCACCTCTTCTTTAATCAAGCTTTCTGCAGCTAAACGATAGCTAATCAAATCTTTGATAGAAATGATTTTCAAATCGTGCTGTTTTGCGGTGATCATCAAATCTGGCAAACGGGCCATGGTTCCATCTTCGTTCATGATTTCTACCAATACACCAGCTGGTTCAAAACCCGCTAAACGAGCAATGTCGATGGTTGCTTCGGTATGTCCCGTTCTACGCAATACCCCTTCTTTTCTAGCTCTTAAAGGGAAAATATGCCCAGGCCTACCCAAGTCTTCAGGTTTGGTATTAGGGTCAATCAACGCTTGTACAGTCTTCGCTCTATCATGTGCCGAGATCCCTGTGGTACATCCCTGCCCAATCAAATCAACCGAAACAGTAAATGGAGTTTGGTGCAAGACAGTATTGTTCTGAACCATCAAGTTGAGTTCGAGCTTATCGCAAAGTTCCTCAATTAACGGAGCACAAATTAATCCACGTCCATATTTAGACATGAAATTAATGACTTCCGGGGTCACGTTTCTAGCCGCAGTCACAAAGTCACCTTCGTTCTCACGATCTTCATCATCAACTACTATGATAATTTTGCCTGCCCTAATATCGGACAGTGCTTCTTCTATGGTATTTAATTTAATCTCCATTTTGGCAAATAACAAAATGAATGGGGTTTAACCCATTTTTTAATTTGTGTACAAAGGTACAACCTTTAAAAGCAATTATTGTAGGTAATTATCATTATGAAGTAAGAAATCGCGAAGGAACGGTTAGTGTTTCCTAGGGGCTTTGGATTAGATCATTAATGCCCGCTTTTCATTTACTGGACTTCGTCCTTTTTCTTCTTTTTAAAGAGCCCTAGCACCAATTGTTTATAATAATCGATATCAAACAGTGCAGAGTCGACCGTAGCCTTATAGGTTAGGAACACTCCTACTGGAGTAAGAATAATAACAGCCATCCACATTCCAAATACTGGGTCTAGCGAACCTTCTTTAGCTGATTTCTCCGCAACCGTTGAAATGATGTGATAGAATAGGAAAAAAATTACGGCAATTACTACGGGCAAGCCTAAACCGCCCTTGCGGATGATGGCTCCCAATGGCGCACCGATAAAGAACAACAGCAAACAGGAAACCGCCAAGGTATATTTACGCTGGTATTCAATCTGCGCCCTTTGAATTTCTTTGGTTCTAAACTCGTATTCCGTCAATTGCGCACCTACTGTTTGCTTAAGCGCATCTACTTGGTCGTAGGCACTTTGCAAAGCTTGCGATTGCTGATCTTTTGGAATAACATTCAGTATACTTCCCTTAATTACTTTAGGTGGTGTCTTGACCTTCGTATAGCCTTTCACATAACTACTTTGTTTAAAGTAGTACTGCGCATTTTTTTGCAGGGCCTTGGTCACGCTATCCAAACCTTTACTCAGGGAATCTCTACGATGTAGTAATTCCTTGCGGTTTAGCATTGGCGCATTATTTTTAAAGTTCTCTTCCTGCGTACGGGTCATGTCCTTAAAACTGCTGAAATCAAACTTCACTTCTGTTTGCTTGAAACGCATACGGGTGAGGGTTTGACGAGGATTATACGAACCATTATTTGAAGCTGCTTCTTGATAACGAACGCCATTCATCAAATTTAGCACCATGTAGTTCCCATCAGATGTTTTGGACATCTTTCCTTTCTCGGCCATGATGATTTGCGGTACACCATTACTACTGCTATGGTCGTAAATCATGATTCCGTAAAGCGAATCAATGGCGCCTTCGCCCTTACGTTCTACACGCATGGAATATCCTGGAATACTATTGTTAAATACGCCTGGCTTAATTAAAAAAGATAGTTTTTTATTACGTACGTCCCACAGTAAAGAACCATATTTGAGGTTGGCCTTGGGGAGCATATAGTCGGAAAAGAAAAAGGAAGCAACGGCCAGCCCCACAATGAGCACCAAAAGGGGCTGCATGGCTTTTCGCAGGGAAACTCCCGCTGATTTGATGGCCACCAGCTCATAATTTTCGCCCAAGTTACCAAAGGTCATGATAGACGAAAGCAAAATAGCCAAAGGCAATGCCATGGCCACGTTGGATGCCGAAGCATACATCATGAGTTCGGCAATCACATACCATTCGAAACCCTTACCTATCAAATCGTCGACGTACTTAAATAAAAAGAACATCAACAGGATAAACATCACAATAAAAAATGTGACGGCAAAGGGCCTAAGAAATGCCTTGATTAGCAGTAAATGGATCTTTTTCAATGATGCAAAGATAGGCAATGCCAATGAGAAAGTTATAAATTTAGCTTGCGTTAATGGTTAGGTTTTGACTAAAGTTTACCAACTGAGCCACTAGGCTCCCAATACACTCAATAAATAGGTAATTTGGTTATCCCAAATTTGCGTTCTTTCTCGCAAAGTTTCCTCGGTAGCAAAATCAGTGATGGCTAATGCCACGTCATTGGTCAGCTCATCTTGTATGATTTCCATTTCGAAATAGCAATAAGGCTCGTCGTCTACCCATTTAAACTTTACCAGCTTATTTTCTTTAACGCTAATGAGTTTAGCTTTCTGCACTTCTCCATCCCAAGTGAAAGTATAGGTTTGGTCTCTAAAAACTACATCGTCTGCAAACCATTGTGCTAAACCATTTGGTTCGCTAATAAAGCTGTATAGTATGCGAGGAGATGACCTTATGGCATATTCTAATGTAAATTTTTTCTTTTCTGACATCCTTACTTCTATTTTTTGCTTTCCTATTTTTTCTAAAGAAAAGTATTTTCTTTTATAAATGCAAAGTTTTGGAGAATAAGTATTTTTTTATTCCCGGGCTTTAGTTTTTTAGGTTAGGTCATTCGTAGCGGAAATATAAAAACCCTAAAAAACAGCACTATAGCATAAACAAAAAACCTTTTTAAATATTTTTCTTTGTTTTTTGTATTTAATCCTATATTTGCAGCTCGAAATTTTTCTGGCGGGGTAGCTCAGTTGGTTAGAGCGCAGGATTCATAACCCTGAGGTCACGAGTTCAACTCTCGTTCCCGCTACTTGGTAAAAGCTCACAGCAATGTGGGCTTTTTTTGTTTTAAGGCAGTTTTACTTGTCTTTTTTGTATTGTACGGCACTACGACTACGTGATTTATATTTTGTTAATTTCAATTTAAATATACTTAAAAATAGGAATGGCTTTTTGGGGCTCTTCATTTCTTGCGCGAGCCAAAAATCCGCTTCGGAAACAATCGCTTCATGCAGGGCCTTTATATATTTTACCAATCCGTTTTCACTATTCAACTTGACAAGTCTAGGATATAGAAAATTATCCAATATGCCAACTACTGCATTATGTCCCTTGAGCGGGAAATCTATCTCACGGACGTTGGTAGTTATATCTCCCATAGATATCCCGACAGATAGTAGCTAAAGATTTTTCTAACAATCTCAGCCTCTTCCATATTTTGAATAAGCATGCTTTTTCCAAAAAAATCACTGCTATTTATGTAGCCAAATGGTGCCTTGTCGATAAACCTGCCTTCTAGTCGCGCTCTTTGTATTCCCCTTTTTGTCCTAGCCCTTATATTCAAGAGTTCTGCATTTGCGGTATCATATCGGATGCTCGGCTAATAAATACCGATGTATCTTCCGTATCGATATCCAGCGGCTCATCTACAGAAACAACTTTAATACCGTATATGCTTTCAAATTTCTTGATTTTTGAAAGGGCTTCCGAAAGGTCCCTGCTGAAGCGATCATGCTCCATGACGACTATATAGTTCACCAACCCCCTATTCTTCTTTACATACATCTCTAGAGATTTAAAGTCCAGTCTATTGAAAGAGAAACTTTGCTACCCATTGTCTTTAAAAAGCGCAACGAGCTCGAGCCCATATTTGGTACAATAAGTATTGATGGTTGCTTCCTGGACATCCAAAGAGTATTTCGACTGGTCCTTGAAAATTAAACGCATATATCCAACAGCATTATTCATAACCGTGAGTTTTTAGAATAGTAAATTAATCATATGAAATCAACTGTGGTTTAAGCTATTGTGATATTTATGATCCCAAATGAAACTTCAAGCCAGTCGAAAAAAATTCCAGTAAATATAAATCTGAAACCAAATCTAATTAGTCCAGTTCAGATTATAATTACGTTCTATTTTCTTTGTAAGTACTTTAATATATAAATAGCAAAGCTTGTATATTTTATAAAACTTATATATATTTCCAAGGTTTATGAACTCATACAATGTCGCTTTAACCCGACATATCAATTGGCCTAAAAAGAATATTTCATAAAACTAGACAAAGATTTCTATATGCTTCTTTGTATTTGGGATGCTACATAACTAAATTTATATAAAATCTCTTTTTTACTACGTAAAAAAGAAAAGGAATTTATGATGCATAACGTAAAGAAAAATTAGACACAATAAGTTGAAAAATAAGTGATTCATTACCAGAAACAAAACGACTCGTTAACTAAAATAAATTCTATAATAATGAGGACTCATTTTAGAACCTTTCTCTATTGCAAGGATTTGATATATATATATATATATGCCCATTTATTAATTGATTTTAAACATGAACAAAGACAACTTGATAAAAACATATCACTCTTTAACGACATTAGATTTCTTCTGCGGGGCAGGGGGTTTTTCGGAAGGTTTCAGACAAATGGGCTTTAATATCGTCCATGGCTATGATTATTGGAAACCAGCCGTAGACACTTTTAATCACAATTTTGATCTTCAATGTGAAATAAAAAATATTTTAGATTTTGAACATTCAATTGAAGAAATTCAAAATATACCTAACACTTCAATCATCTTGGGCAGTCCCCCTTGTGTGAGCTTTTCAAATTCAAATAAATCAGGAAAAGCCGATAAGAAATTAGGATTACGGCTAATAAAAACGTTTTTAAGAATTGTTGCAGTAAAAAAACACCAGCCCAATTCAGTTCTTCAAGGGTGGTTTATGGAGAATGTTGTGAATTCAAAAAAGCATTTACAGGAGGTTTATACTTTTAATGATTTAGATCTTGGCGATTGGGCCGTTACAATTGGAAAATCGCCTAATGGGGAAGCATTAAGAGTATTCGAAAACACAGTTGTTATGAATTCTGCCGACTATGGTTCATATCAGGCAAGAAAAAGGTCTATTTCAGGAGAAATTATTTCTAAACAGGCTTTTGTAACTCCTAAACCAACACATGATCAAAATGGAGAAGGTTTAATGCCATGGAATACTCTTGGACAACTAATCAATAACTTCCCATCCCCTGCTCAGGAAACAATAAAAGGAGAAGTTATTGACCCTATATATCCTGATATAAAAATAAAACAGTTAGAGCTAACAGATCACTTTTATGACAGTGGTCTTTATGAGTGTGAATGGCGCCAGTCCAAGGAACTAAAAACCAATCACCATTGTATGGGTAAAATGGCTTTCCCAGAAAATCTAGAAAAACCTAGTAGAACGGTTACTGCAACAAAAAGCGGAACATCCAGAGAAGGCTTGGTATATAAATCTGATTATAATCGTGAAGGCAATGGAGAATATCGCTCCCCTACTGTCCGGGAGATAGCTTCTATTATGGGGTTTCCGGTAACCTATCAATTTACAGGAAACTTGTATGCGAAATGGAGACAGGTTGGAAATGCCGTATGCCCATCAATAAGTAGAGCCTTAGCTATTGAAGTATTAAAGCAAAACAACTATCCTATTCCTGCAAAGTGTATTCTGGAAAAAGAAGTCAAATTAGACGAAATTATAAACCTAAATACTTTCACTAAGGGCATTTTTACAAATCCACCAAAAAGGAATAAGGATTCAAAATACAGAAGACACCCAATTAAAGATGGAAATCTAACCGTTACACTTTCCAATTTCGATATTTCAACTAATGAAAAAACGACTGGCAAATGGCTGACATCAATTCAATATGGTACAGGAGCCAAGTTTAAACATCAGGAAATCAGTGATAATTTCTATCCTAAGCTCGAAAAAATTATAAAAAAGGAAGTAAAAAAAGGCGAATTATTTATCAAAATCATAAACAATGGCTTTTCTGAGAAAATTGCCCATTCATCATTGATGCAAAAAATGTACGAGCATCAAAAATGTGAAAATGGAAAAAGAGAACCTACGCAGTTGATGGACGATCTCAAAAAAATAATTAATGATATTGAAGTAGATAATAAGCTATATAATCAAGACCTGTCAAATACAATATTCAAA
Organism: Pedobacter sp. ASV17; assembly: GCF_016429065.1. GTDB lineage: Bacteria > Bacteroidota > Bacteroidia > Sphingobacteriales > Sphingobacteriaceae > Pedobacter. The sequence goes on along the minus strand of NZ_JAELTX010000046.1, from coordinate 21,345 downwards.
TTCAAGGATAAAGTTCCTGTAAAACAAATTCTAGCCTTATATGCTGTGAACAAAATAGCTTCACTTACAAACGAAACAGATGTAGTATAAATTTAAAATTATGCCAGTTCATTTTTATCCCAATAACCCGATAGATGCTTTAGAAACCATTCTTGTAAAAGAAGATGGGAGCCCTCTCCATGGAGAAATAAATATCTATAGAAAATTGTGGGATGATTTAAGTAAAAGTGAATTAGAATGGGATGTTTGGCATGATCTAAAACTACCTGAACATTCAGACCACTTTAATTACTACAAAAAAACAAGTTCTCAGATTGATTTTGTGATACTTTCCAAACACGGATTAATTGTATTGGAAGTAAAAGGAGGGCCAGTTTCTACGATGTCGAACAAGTTCTATTATGGAAAGAACTTTGATACTCCAATGAAGCAGAATCCGTTCAAGCAAGTTGAAGGATATAAATTCACGCTGAAAGACAACATACTCAACAATTTAAAGAGTTGTTTTTTTTGTGAGGTTGTTGCCTTTCCTCATGTTGACTACCCTTTCGAATCAAAATTAATAGACCCAAATCTGCTTTGGACAGCACATAATGCCTGTAATTTTGATCAGTCTATTGAAAAGTTTCTTCTAAATGCCATTACTCACTCTAAAACCAAACACAAAAGGCATTTTAGAAGTTATAATGACCTTTCTCTGAAAGAGTATACTACCATAAAAAAAATACTTAGCCCCATAATAGGAGATCGAAACCACAATAATTCTATAAATACCTTGGAGTGGCTTGGTATTCAAAATATAGAAATTCTGGAGGGACTCTATAAAAACCAAAGAATATTACTCGAGGGGCCTCCCGGATCCGGAAAAACAACTCTTGCAAAAGCCTTTATTGATAAACAACAGAATAAAAAAGGAATTTATTTATGTTGGAACAATTTGCTGATGCATTACACCAAGGCCTTACTAAATGAACGGGGAATATTGGATAATGTAGAGGTTACTACATTTTTCCGCTATTTTCAAAAGTTAAATCAAGATATAGATTATCATACACTTAGTTCATTCAATGAGGATGATTTTTATGCCTTGGTAAAAGAAACAATTGCAAGATTGGAGCAAACCGGTGAGCTAATTCCTTATGATTTTTTAGTCATAGATGAAGCGCAGGATTTATTTGACAGAGGATTAGACTTATTCATAAATTCATTTTCTGGATATAATAAGAAAGGACTTGTAAATGGAAATTCTCTTATTCTCTATGATATTGATCAAAGCTATTCAAACAGCGGAAGGAATGTTTCTGAGCTTGCTGATTTGATATCAGAATATTATTCTCATTTCAAATTAAATGAAGTAAAAAGAAGTGCCCAAAACCCTGATATTAGAAAATTAAGCTCCGAGATATTGGATAGCCCGGGAATAATCAATACTTCAGATTTTCAAAATTTATACCCAGATATACCTGTTTTATACCACGATAATTTAGAAAGTGTAAAAAAACATATTGTAAAAAATATTTTAACACCTATTCGTGAAACCAATTCATCCCTCAAAGGTGATGATTGTATTGTTCTAATTGAGTCAACTTTTCTGAAAGGCAACTATAAAGGAAAAGAAGATCTGCAGGAGTTACTTATCATAAAAGATATCGAAGAATTATCTGAATCAAATATTAGAGATACTGCAAACAAATTGCGATATACTTCAATATTGAAATATAAAGGATTAGAGAAAAAGAATGTTTATATGGTCATTTCCGAGCCATCAGATCTCAACAAGTACGAAATATTTGTGGGCATTACTCGTGCAATATTAAATTTTGAAATAAATATAGTGAAGTAATGAGCATAGTAGATAAACATATTGGTAAACATTTACTTCATTTTCAAAATGAAGGAGATTCGCTATTTGATGACATTTTTGAGATAATTCAAAGTGAGGTAAAACAAGATCATTACCTACTACTCCACTATATTCATTTATTATTAAATGAAGTATTTCCAGAAGAAATATCAGAAACAAAAACGCTCCACTTACATTTTGAATATGATCTTAATCATGATTCACTATTAGTAATTGCTCAATATCTTTTAATACATCTTTTTAAAGAAAATAAAAACACGAACAAAATTAACAATGATGATATCACTAAAATACAAGAATTAAAAATAAGATTACGATCAATAGAGAAAAGAATATCTGAAAAATGTCCCGAGGGAGCTAAAGGTGGAAGCAAAATTTATAAAGACTGGATTAGGGAGAAAAAAGATGTAAAAACATTAATTAGTTTTTATAATCAATTAAATGACAACGTTGATATATCTACTAATGCTCTTTTTAATTGTCAGGTTCAATTAGCAAAATCTTTGAACACTATTTTTGAAACAAGACCGTATGCTAAAGAAATTAAAAGCAAAAATAATCTCCTTACATTCAATTTATTAAATACAAAGCTAACATTAAACCAAATAGATGAAAGAGATAAATCTATCATTGATAATTTGGAAACCACAATCCTTTTTGATTGTGAGAGAAAGAAGTTGATGCAATATTTCTCCCTGAAAGACATTAGCGATTATGAGATAAAGTTAAAAAAATATTTAATCATAACCTTTGGTACTAAAAGTACTTCTACTCAAAATTTGCGGGATAGAATAAATTTGATACAAAATAGGTTTAAGGTAGCTAGTGAAAATAGCTATCCTATCATTCGATCTGAAATTGACTACACTTTAGGTAACAAATCAAATAAATACATCCCTGTTTCATTTATTGGATTAGAAGTATCTCATTTTTGGAACACTTTTGTGCTTGAAACAAACATTCAGGATTTGTATGAGCTAAGGTCAGTAAAGATGATGAACTTATATTCTTTATGCTTTAGTCAGGAAATCAAAAATCATATACTTCAGGAAATATTCTCAGAAGCAGAAACCTCATATTTGATATCAGACGAAACCAAGCAAAAACTATTATATCTAAGAAGTGATGATTTATCAGCTTTAAAAGAATCATTAGAGAATATGCTAAATCTTATTATTAGTTCTGACATAAAACAGATTATAAGCAATAAAATAAAAAGTGAGACAATTTTTATAGTCGATAATTTCATACTCAATTCAAAAAAGTTACATAGCCTGATATCCTCATCCCTTTTATTAACGGGTAAAAATAAGTTGGTCTCTTGGTCTGCTTTCGAAAACCTTAAAAACGAAGCAATCATTATTTTATCCTATCAAGATCAAGGAAAATATCCATACTATTTTTATCCCAATGTAATTGAAACAACAGTTGCTAAGTCTACAGCTGTTGAAGCAATATTTCATAAGTTTTTATTTTACAATAGATACCAATGGGCAAAACATAACATATCAAAAGAAATATACAAGCTTACAGATCATCCTATTAGAAAGAGATATTTCCATTGGGAAAGATTGAAAGACTCCATAAATAACTTAAGGCCACAAAAAGAAGATGAAATAGATTGGAACTTAGAACAACAATATGCAGGGAGTTCTGAACGTGAAACAATTAAATTAAAACTAAAAGGTGCACGAGAAAAAACTTTCAATAGTTCGGATCTCTTTATTTATTCAATAGATAATATAAGTTTTAGAGTAGAAAAAATTGGCGACATCATTAATCTATCAGATGATGTTACTGAATACTCTGTTCATAATCTTGACGAAATACAAGAAAACATAAATATATACGAAAGGATAATAGATAAAAATCAGCATGAGGAGGAATTGAATATTATCCGTAAAGAATTTGATATTGAAAAAGATATAACAGGAAGACTCTGGAAAATTTTATTGAAAAAGAAAGCTCATTCTTTTGGGGAAAACATTGTATATGATAATCTGAAAAAGCATTTCGAGAAGAAAGATCTCAAAATAGTCTCTCTAAATCATTTTCAAAATAACTGGCTAAATCCTGAAAGTGATTCGATAGCCCCCCTTAGTAAAAAAGTATTTATCGAATTATGTAATTTCCTTGAATTACCGAAGTTATATTTTGTGCTTATACAACGATTACGTAATACACTTAAACAATCATCCCGTCAAAGTACTCAACAAATGAACAGGCTTTTACAGAACTTATTTAATGACGGTTGTTTTGATGATGAGGCTAACTTGAATAAAATAATAGCTTCAAATCTTGAAAGTTACAAAATCAAACATCCTTTAGATGAATTGGGTATAGATGAACAATATCTCGGAAAGAATTTAATTGCTCTAGTCCAATTAATAAAACCTGAGATTAGATTAAAAGAAATAGAAAATTCAAAAAGACCAAATAATGAATAAAATATTACAGAAAAGAAATTCCTTGGAAACCTTTATTCGTGAACAAACATTGGGCCCGGGAATTAACGGGTATAAATATGTTGATTTGGAAGACACTTCACTGATAAAAAAAAATCTAAAAACTGAATCTTACATCAACTATGATTCAGAGATTTTAGACATTGTTCCTGCCGCAATTTATAGTACAGGAATTCTTTTTCCGGAAGATAAAAGCGGAACTTGTGGTCAAGGAGCTGCTATGGATAATAATGAAAAAAGAGATGAACAAGATGGTGAAGAAGAAAAAGACTCTCAGGACAATAGCTTAGATCCAGAAAACAAAGAAAATGAAATAGAATTAAATCAAATGTTTCCAAAATTGATGGGGTTAACCTGTTGTTTGGAAGAAGAATGTTTAGAAAGTAACGAAATAGCATTTACTGTTTCATTCAGATATTATAAAAAACTTAAACAAGACAAGGAAGGACTATTTAATAAAAAATATGGTTTGCTATGTGAAGTGGATAAAAAACATTTTGAAGAATTTTTAACCCTCCATAAATTATCTCAATTTACTATTAAGACCGTAGAGCAAGACGTTTTTGTTTTATTATCAAAAATTACGACGGAAGAAATCTCTAACCTGAAGAATATTTTACGTAACATTCAGAAAGAATATGCAGAAAAACTCTTTGATAAAACAAAAGAGATAATAAGCCCCCCTTCTTCTTTGAGCAAAGAAAAGTGTTATTTAAGTAACCTGAAATCAACTATATACTACGAGTTAAAAGCTTCGATTGTTGATGATGCAAAAAGAAAAACGCTTTACGAAATATCTCAAGAAATAGAGCTGATTGAAAATATTACGGATCATTTAAAAAATTTATTAGATATCTATTCTGGTGGATATGGTTTGTGGCAATCTACTCCAATAAAAAGAGTGGTTAAGTTAAAGAACATTAACTTTCCTAAGCCACAGAGTAAAATATCTTTTTTATACAACAAACCAAATCAAGATCAAAATATTACCGTAATTGATGAAAACGAAATTGAGCAAAACGGACTATCAAATATATTTAAGTTTAATCTGAATGAGGAAAAAAATGAATACGCTTCACTTTCGGCGAATGTCCAATTAACCAGAGATTCAAGAAAAGATGATGATAAAATCTTTATAAAAATTCAATTACTTAATACGAGTACTGCATTCGTTTTAGACAAACAAAAAGACAGTAGGTATTATTCCACTTTCAATGAAATTGTAAATCAGAGAGCTTTTTTTGGCGTTAAAATATCAGTTGAAAGTGAATTTTTAGCTCCCTATTCGGATTATAAATATCCTTTAGATGAAACAAACAAATATGATGAAGATACAACCACTCGATTCATTTATGATCAGTTTAGGGATTATGGTGTTGGACATGGATGTTCTGTAAAATGGGATAAGGCAATAAATAAAATAGAAACAGAATATCTTCCAGAATGTGAGACACCCGATATTGATCCTATTCCAAGAGATAAAAGCAAACCGGCAATAAAAAATAAAGATGGAGATTATGTTTCTCCGCTATTTTTAGAAAACTCACAATCTCAGGAATTCAAATGGCTGTCTATACTTTCTGATGCAAAGAATAAAGAAGTTGTAGATGGATTACTCGCCTTTGTCGACTCTTATGGAAAATGGATTGAGAATAAGAGAAAGGATGTAAAATACCAATCCAAACTGAAAGATATAGCACATCAGGAGCTACGCAGATGTGAAGATGACTACGATAGAATGAAAAAGAATATTGAGGAATTATTGCAAGGAGATAGCAATAAAGACAACCTCGAGACTTTTCGTTTGATGAATGCAGCTATGTTTATGCAACTATGGCACGCTGAAAAAGTTAAAGAGGGAGAAGTAATTTCACTGATTGAAAACGGAGATTTTAAGGTTTTTGACCTTGATTTCTATAAAAAAGCAGATGATAAATTATTTTCCGAAACAGAATCAGCAGGATGGAGAGCATTTCAGCTGGCCTTTATTCTACTCAATCTTGATGGTGTTTTTAAGCTTGATACGGATGAAAACTGGTCAAAAAGAAACGAATGGGTAGATTTAGTTTGGTTCCCTACCGGGGGTGGTAAAACCGAGGCATATCTTGGATTGATAGCCCTTACAATTATAAATCGCAGAAAGCTTCATAAGGAACAAGGCGGAGGTGTTGCCTCTATAATGAGATATACATTACGTCTTCTTACTATGCAGCAATTTCAGAGGGCCACCTTAGTCATAATGGCATTAGAATTAATAAGACGTTGGGACACATACAATTTAAGTGTAGAACCTATTACTATAGGCTTATGGGTTGGAGATAACTCACTACCTAATAAAACTGAAGATTTAATTAAAGAATATGAGAATCTAAAAAATAAGCGATCAAATAAAATACCCTTTTCAAATTGCCCATGGTGTGGAAGTAATATTGAAGGAGAAGATAAAGAAGATACAGAAAATCTGAGTAGTAGAGAAAATCAATGGTTTGCTAATAAAGTACATTTGAAGTGTGTTAATAATAAATGTTCCTTTTCCTATCCTAAAAGAAGAAGTGCCACGAGAAGTAATGACCAGGGAGCAATACCTGTATGCTTATCAGACGAAATTATTTATCAACATCCCCCAACATTATTATTTGGAACAGTAGACAAATTTGCCCAACTGGCTCACAAAGTAAATGGAAAAGATAATGGAAGAAATGCTGACTCAAGACGTCTTTTTGGTAAAGGTAATTGGGAAGCGGGCAAACCTCAGAATGGTTATTTACCTCCTGATCTGATAATTCAGGATGAGCTTCATTTATTACTTGGACCATTAGGCTCAGCAGTTGCATTATTCGAATCAGCAGTCGATCAGCTCTGCGTCCGGGAAGATGGAACAAGGCCTAAAATCATTTCATCAACAGCAACAACAAGAAATACACAATTACAGATAGCTGCATTGTTCGACAGAAAAGTCAATCTATTTCCAAAACCCGGAGTAGAATGCGATGATTCATTCTTTGCTTTTTATAGTAGAAAATTTAAAAATGCTGGAAATATAGGTGAGGAATATTTGTCTAAAAGAAAATACATAGGAGTATTACCTACAGGCAGGACACAAATTTGGATGCAAATGAGATTGTCAGCTATTATTATGACACATCGGGCTATTTTTGAACTCCAGGAACTATCAGAAAATACTCCCATTGATTTTGATTGCTATACCGAGGAATTTGAAAAAGCCATGAACTTTTATCATACCACAATATCCTATTTTAATAGCTTGAAAGAAGTTGGAAAAACTCAATCTCAGGTACAGACCTATATTCTAAAAGAACTTAGACGGGTTTATAATCGGGTAATCCGTCCTCAAAAACTCATGCACGCTTTTTATACTTATGGCCCGATACGTGATGCTGAGTTAACTGGTAGGCTATCCGGAGAAGAAGTCAAAAACGAGTTAAAAAATGTAGAGACAAATTGGGTTGCGAGAAATAGATTTGCCAGTGTTCAGAATGGAGAAAACTTAAAAGGAAAGTTACCTCCCGAATTTGTAGTTGCTACCAATATGATATCAGTAGGCATTGACGTATCACGATTCAATACGATTATTATGAATTCAATGCCGAGGAATACAGCTGAATATATTCAGGCAAGTAGTCGTGTAGCAAGAAATAATTATGGTTTAGTGCTTACAGTACATCATCCTTTTAGAGCAAGAGATGTATCACACTATGAAAAATTTATTGAATTTCATGAAAAAATGTACAGCTACGTTGAACCAATATCGATTACCCCATTTACAAAAAAATCTGTTGAAAGATATATGGGATTATATTTAGCAACAATGATTAGACATACACTTCTACGATTTACAGACAGAGATTCTGCAAGCAACATTTCATTAGTTAGCGAAAATGAACTTTCATCTATTATTTCAGAACTGACCAATTATTTTGAAAGAAGAAAGGAAAGACTTTCAGATTTCGATAAGCTCATCAATAATCTGTTAAAACAGGAGAATATAATTCAAATTAAAGGATGGATTAAGGAAGCTTTTGATGAGTGGAAAACATTAAATAAAGGATTAGACCCTACGACTGATTTGTTCTTTAATAATAAAAAAAATATGACAAATCAGAAAAGAAAGCAAGAACAACTGTATGTTGACATTGAAGAATACGAAGGAAATATTCATAGCAAAAAATGGCAGGTTCCTATGTCATTAAGAGTCATAGAACCTGAAGCAGCTATTAAAATTAATTCAATTTAAAATGAAAATACTAAGATCAAACCAATATAATCAAGGAATCGGTAAATATAAATTACTTTCTTCTACGGCTGGTGTAGGCTCTATAATCACTACAAAAGTTGGATCTTATATATTGATTTCTGACATGAATAAATGGAAGTTCATCAAATGGGCAAATACTAAAATAGAATTAATTCGTAAAAATAATTCTGACAATAGAAAGGTTTATGAAGTTAGCCAGATAGAAATGTCTAATCGTGGATTTGAATTTATTGATGATCAACGATTTATTCGTTTTATTAGAAATGAAAAAAAGTTAAACAATCTAGTTTGTCTAATAGGCGTACCACATATATCTCTTAATGAGTCTTTTAACACACCTAACTGGAAAAATCATCCAATAAAAACAGCTTTAGAAAGAACTGGTGATAATGGAACTTCAAGTGATTTTATGATAGTTGGAACACATTTTCCAAAATGGTTCAAGAACAGAAAAGGAGAATTAAAAGAAATTTCTAAATGGAAGAAAATGTGGGAAAATGAAGGCAAAAAAAATGGAGGTACACCTACTATTAATGATTTTGCTCCTCCACGAGATGCTTCGGATTTTATAAAAGAGTTCAAAACATATAATATTGAAGGACAGGAAATAAATTATAGAGAATATAGGGAGCTTGAACAAACTAATCTTATTCTAATTTGTCCTAATGGACATTTATCCGATATACCTTGGTCTAATTTCTTAAAATGGAAAAGCTTAAAAGATTCTCTTCAACTCCCATCGAGCGACAAAGGTGAAAACTTATTTGATAATGATCCGATTGGCCCTTGTTGTAGTAATTCCAATTTAAAATGGACAGAAAATTCGACAAAATCAGAAGGTTATGCAAGTATTTATATAGAGTGCTTAAACTGCCGTACTAAAGTTAACTTAGAAGGAATTAATAGTCTACAACCTAATTGTAAGGGACATAGACCTTGGGAGATTGAATTAGATAATCCTGATTTTATTCCTCCTGAAAAATGCTATATCCGTGGTGAACAGCAAAATGATTGCGAGAAAATGCAAGTTTCATTAGTAACAGCAAACAATGTGTATTATGCTAATGGTTTTTCCAGTTTATTTATCCCAATGCACCTAGCTGAAAATATAACAAGAGAGTTACTTGATGCTTTTGAAATATTAGACGAACGATATAATAAGAGAAATAGTAACAGCCCTATTTCAAAAGACGAGTTTTGGAATAAAAAAGTTGCTACAAACTTTGATGAATTCTTGGATGATAATGCAATAGTGATAAATACTGATAAATTGCAGTTTGAGGATTCTTTAAAAAAAATGTTTTTAAAAGTTGATATTGACCAAATAAAAGACCTACACGAAGAATATAGATGGCAGGAATATAAGTGTTTTTCTCAAAACCCATCAATTTCTGGCATTAATGAAAACAAAGGACTTAACTTTCAAGATATTCAATTACCTACAGAATTAGAGCCATTTTTCACTAAAATACAGCAAGTTGAAGAACTAAAAGTAACCAATATCCAATTAGATTTCACAAGGGTAAGGCCTAAAGAAAGAATAGTTCGCATAAATGAAAGTGGTGAAAAGGTTGTTGAAGAAGCATCTATTGGTCAAAACACTTTCTCAATAAAAAAAGAAGAATTATTTGTACTTCCTGCAAATGAAACCTATGGAGAAGGATTGTTTTTTCAATTCAACGATGACGCTATCAATAAATGGATAGAAGATAATTCCTCACAATTGGAAGGAAGGTTTTCAAGCTTCTTTAACAAAGAAATTGATGCAAAAGAACAATTAGCAGGAATAAAGCAAACAATAAAGAACAATAGAATAAAGCATTTTCTAATTCACTCCTTTTCTCATTTAATGATGAGAGAACTCGAATTTTCTTGTGGTTATCCTACAGCTAGTTTAAAAGAAAGATTGTATATATCCAATACTCCTGAAAAAGTAATGTCCGGTGTGTTAATTTACACAGCAGAAGGTTCTGAAGGAAGTATGGGCGGACTGGTATCCCAAGGAGAACCTGAAAAGATATTAGAAACCTTAAAAAAAGGACTCCAAAAATCTGAAAACTGTTCTTCTGATCCTTTATGTTGGGAATCTGATGGACAAGGAATTCTTGATTTGAATTTATCTGCTTGTTTTTCCTGTTCGTTAGTTTCTGAAACCGCTTGTGAAGAAATGAATTTGGGACTAGATAGGCGGGTTTTAGTTGATTCAAATTATGGCTTCTTTAATGATATATTTTAATATTTCAATGATATCAACAAACCAGATTGGAGTTGCTACCATATTTGCCACAAAAAGTAAAGGTATTGGCTCCCTTCCCCATTAAGGCAAAAGCTGCAGAATTGTCTGATTGGCATTACCTACATTTTATTTCAAATCTGATTTAAAACCTTTAAAAATTGAATTATTTGTTCCAATGAAATCTCGTTCCCGCTACTTGGTAAAAGCTCACAGCAATGTGGGCTTTTTTATTTTCTACACTACCCACTCCCCTCTTTCATCTCATTTGAAAAGCAAATATTACAATTACCTGCAGGTGTTTGGCTCAAAGGTTGCTTATATTGGACATCACTCAAAACATAACAGATAAGCTTATGAAATGTCCAAATTGTAACGAAACACTCTTGATTACTGAACGCCATCAAGTAGAAATTGATTATTGCCCAAGTTGCAGAGGGGTGTGGTTGGACCGTGGCGAGCTAGACAAAATTTTAGCACAAGCTGACGCTCAACCTTACCAAGAGCCAAGAAACAGGAACGATCATCAGAAAGACCATCGCGAAAGCTATTCTTCCGACCACAAGTATCAGCAGCATCCCAAAAAGAAAAAATCATTTCTTTCAGATCTTTTTGAATTCGATTAGCCCAAATTTGAGCATTATGAACTTACATTAGCCCAACTCAGATTGGGCTTTTTTTTTTATCCAAACAACTGCTTCAAAAAAGGAAACCTTTCTTCGTTACGAATAATAATGGGCGTAAGTATCATTGGCACTGCCACAGATATCAGAAACGCATCCCAACCGAAATAAGGAAATGTTTTAAAAATCAAAGTGTACAGGAAGAACACAATCATGTGTGTAAAATACATCACGGTGCTGCATTTTCTCAAGAATAAGCCATTTTTGATGTTTTCTAACTTTAAATCTACCGTGAGACAGAATAATGTTACAGGTAATATCGAAAATAAAAATGGAGAGATCATTTCAATTTTAACAAATTGAAAAGTAATAGCTAGCACCAGCATTAATGCCATCAAGAATTTGGATATCCTCATTTTGTTCATGGCAATGAGTCCGCCGACCACGAGGTAGAACATTCCAGTAAACAACCTTCCCGTTAAAAATAGATATTTGATGACTTTACCCAACATGATCAAATACTTATTGTGGTTCTCCCCTGTTACTAAATAATTAAAGACCATCGCCATCGCAAAAACCAGTATGGAAATGTAGAATATGGTTTTTAACCTCAAATTGACAAATATCAAAAGACTGATAAATATTAAGGAGTAAACCATAGACAACAAAAACCAAAGTGGCCACGAATAGAAGTTTTCGCCAAAGAAAAAAGTCCCTCTGATGAAAAGCACGACATCTTTTTCTATAATCAAGTCATCTTTGGCAAAGTGCCACAGGGTAACGGGCAGAAAGATGATGGTCCAGTAAATATACAAACTGATAATTCTTTTGAGGTACAACCAAAGCGCTTGTAACTGACTTGTTTTATCGGGACTTTTGTAAACTTTAGGGAAGAGGAAAAACCCTGCTGCAATAAAGAAATAAGGCACCACAAAAAGCAGCAACGTTTCCCATACATCAACAAAAACAGGATTGGTAATGCCTTTAAACGGATGGGTATGCCCAGCAACCACCAAAATAGCCAAGATAAACTTGGTTAAATCAATTCCTTTAAAATCTTTTCTCTTTAGTGAACGTGTCGTATCCATCAGCAAGGCATCTAATTTTAACATTAGGCCCCATGGTAATAGCGTAAATCTATTTTAGTAATGTTTTAAACAGGCAATACTAGGTGGATGAGCGATGATTTAGATTTAAGCGTTAAGGGCTCTGTGGTTCGTAATTTAATTAATTTTTTCCTTTTCTTGAAAGTAGGCTACACATTTAAATGTCTACCATTGATGAAAAGTAAACAACCGAATTGGACAACTTGTTTGAGATAAAAAGCATAGCAATGCCAAGCCAATTCTGGCATTTTAGAAATATCGACAACCTTAAGCTACTTTGTTGGGATCAAAAAATTAACACCAGTTTGAAAAGCGATTCCTCCGAACCTATTTTCTGTAGCGAAATTTTGGGTAATACGGGCCATCAATCCTATTTTATGCGGAACAATCCAGTAGGAAACAAAGCCACCGATTCCAGCATTTTGATCAGATAAGAAACTACCCTCCGTTCCTTTATCATCAGATATCTGTTTGGAATAGTGTGCAAATAACCCCACTTCATCTCCTCTCGAATTCAAAAGATATGAACCTCCCACATCAAAGGTAAGATGACTCCCTTCCTTAAAATCGGTATTCTTTTGCCAGTGATTAATTTCCAAAGTGGGTGCAAGACTTAAATTGACTTTCGAATTTGGCTTAAACTTTACCGCTCCACGTATATTCTGCGACCAATAACCATGTCCTCCATTATCCAAACTGCCATGTTCATATTTTCCCGTTGGCGCCCAAACGCCATAATTTAGGGCATATTGAAACTTCCCTTGCTTCCACGACAACCAAATTGGCTGAATGTACATGTCTCCAAAGCCCAAGCTTTTATTCGTAAACACATATCTTCCTGGTCCAGTTTGCAAAGAATAGTAATCTAACGCGATATTGGCTGTAGGACTATTTAATGTTGGAATGATCATCATCCCCCAATTGGCATTTAAAATCTTGCCTTTGCCTCCGTAAATCGCCATCAGTATAAAAGAATGGGTAATCACCTTCTGCTCTATTTGCAAAGAGGTTGGGTTTCCCGGAACGGGATTAATCAATTGATCCGATTTTTTGCCTTGGGTATTAAAGTAATTCATATTGGCATAACCATACCAAACTGGGATGATGAAACCTTCGTGTGGCGCAAAATAATCATTAGGGTTAAACGACGAACCGTTGTAGTGGCCTTGTCCGTAAACACTTAATCCCGACAGCAAATAAACGAGCAAATAAAAGAACTTTCTCATCACATGATTTATTTAGTTTTGATGAACACTGTTTTTCCTTCCTTAATGGTCTCCAGTACATTAATATCTCTCAGTTTTTTAGGATCAATGGTTAAGGGATTTTGATCTAAAATCACCAGATCAGCCAACTTTCCTTCTTTTAAGGAACCCTTTTGCTTTTCTTCTTGATATTGATAAGCGGCATTAATGGTAATGGCCTTCAAAGCATCCATAATGCCAATGCGCTCATTGGGTCCCAAGATCATTCCTGAACGTGTAGTACGGTTAACGGCGGCATAAACACCTGTCAACAGATCGGGTGGGGTAACCGGGGAATCATGATGAATGGTAAAAATAATTCCAGCATCTTTTGCAGATTTCGCTGGGCTGATAAATGCCGCCCTTTTAGGACCAAAAACACTTTGGTAATGCCAATCGCCCCATAAGTATACATGGGATGAGAAATAAGAAGGGATAACGCCAATGGCTTTTATTTTGGCAATGTGATCGGGTCTGCTATTTTGAACATGGATTAAAGTAGCCCTTATTTCTGGCTGATAAATCCCTTCCTCTTTTAGCTTTCCTATTACCCGAAGTGCCTGATCAATTGCCGCATCGCCATTAACATGAAGCTGTGCAGTAATATGATTGGTAAAAATGGTTTTCAAATCAGCATAAAGGGTCTCATCTGAAAAAATAGGAAAGCCTTTATAACCTGCGGACTGTCCTTCTGGTGGCACGAGATAAGGTTCGGTTAACCAAGCTGTTTTGCCTTGTGGGGAACCATCGTCTGAGAATTTAAATCCACCAAATTTCAACCGCTTTTCATATTTCATATAATGGGGCTTAAAGGACTCCCACTCCTTTCTATTTGCATCAAAATCTGGAAAATAGATTATATCCGCTTTTAAGAGGTTTTTCTCCGCAGCTTCTTTCAATAAGCCTACGCTAACTCCCATTGAGCGTCCATCGCAAATAGTGGTTTGTCCATAGCTTAACCACTCATCTTGTGCCTTTACAAAATCCTTTAATGATTGCGAAAGTCCATCAGCAGGTTGTTTAGGCTTGGGCATCATTTCTGTGATCTTGATCAAAGCCGCGAAACTGGCATTTTCTTCCAGCTTTCCATTCAAACGGTTGGTTTTGGGATCTCTCCCATAGTGTCCACCTTCTGGATCTTTTACATCTTCTGGAATATTCAGCCATTTCAACATGGCAGTGTTAACCACACTAGCATGCCCAGAGGCATGGATAACAATGATGGGATTGGTGGTGCTTACCGCATCCAATTCCTGTCGGTTAGGGTGTCGATGTTCAATCATGATGGCATCATCGTACCCATTTCCCAAGATGGGTGTAGTGGGAGATAATTTGTTTTGCTGAATAGTTCTTCTTAAAGTTTTTTGCAGATCTGGAATAGAGTTGACCGTTCCATAAGGGCTTGGAGAAAGATCAATCGCCTGTTCCATACCAGCACGAGAAGTGATATGCCCATGTGCATCAATAAAACCTGGAAGCAATGTTTTTCCTTTTAGGTCTATTTGTTTGGTGCGTTTCCCTATAAAGGCCTGTGCCTTTTCTTTGGTACCCACGAAGATAATTTTTCCATTTTTCACGACTAAAGCTTGCGCTTCAGGTAAATCGTCTTCCATGGTGATGATGGCACCACCAAAATACACGGCATCGCCTTGGTTGTTGTTTTTACAATTTAATAAAAGGATACAGCAGAGAAAAAGAAGATACTTTGAAATATTTTCCATACGTCAATTTTATTTTGTGATGATTCCTAATTTTATTTGTTTCTAAACTCAATTTCAGAAACAATGACTGTTTAAAGGGAGTTCTCAAAAATATTTTAACCGAACGGTACTGTGGATTTTTCGCCTACTTCTTATGGACGCAAATTTGTAATCAAGGTCGGATATAATTCCATGCAACACGAAATATTAAACACAGAAAAGCTCTTATCTTACAACAAGATACTCATTTTTGGTGAATTATGGTAGATTATTTCTCTTATAAAAGTTATTTGAAGCTAATTTCGTAAAATTACACGTGTTTATTTGAAGATTATTTCATGAAATCGGCCTCCCTATTATTACTTTTTCTCATCAATGCTGTGCTTGTTTTTGGACAGTCCGCTAGCATCGGGTTAGACCAGTACATTAAACAAATGATGCAGGAAAGGCGCATCCCAGGCTTACAGCTGGCCGTGGTACAGCATGGAAAGGTGGTAAAACTGCAAAACTATGGCCTGGCCAACATCCAAGATTCGATCCCAGTGAACAACGAAACTTTATTCCCTATTAACTCCATCACCAAAGCGTTTGTAGGTGTTGCGGTGATGCAATTGGTAGCACAGGGAAAATTAGACTTAGAGCAGCCGGTTTCAAAGTACTTAGATAGCTTGCCCCAAGCTTGGCATGCTGTAAAAATACGACAGTTATTGAGCCATCAATCGGGTTTGCCAGAGATTTTTGGAGATGACCCCGTACCTGAAGGGCAGGAACAGGCTGCTTGGAAAAAAGTATTAGACATGCCTATGGAGTTTAAAACAGGCGAGCGTTTTAGCTACAACCAAACCAACTACCTGCTTTTAGGGAAAATTATTGACCAATTGAGTGGTAAGCCCTTCGCCCAGTTCATAAAAAAAGAACAACTTGATTTTATAGGTTTAAAAAAAACTTGCTTTGGCGATGCACATACCGTTATTACTGGTCAAGCTAGGGGGTATACTTATTTCCACAACGTTAACGGCAAAATAGTGCGCACCAATGAAATCAGTAATATTTTTGAGGAGGTACCTCCGTTTTTACGCACGGCAGCAGGCATGAATGCCACCGCAGCCGAGTTGGCCAAGTGGATCATCGCGCTACAAAATGGCACCTTATTATCAAAAAGCGGTTTACAAAAAATGTGGACGCCAGGCTTATTGAACAATGGCAAAGCTGCTGGCTTTAATGCCCTGCTGAACGGATATGCGCTAGGATGGCCTGTAGCCCAACGTGAACAACATCCAGCAATAGTACCAACAGGGGGTGGCCGCTCTGCCATTGCTATTTATCCTTCAGATGATTTGGTGGTCATTATACTCACCAACATGAAAGGCTCAAGTCCTGAAAGCTTTATTGATGAAATTGCGGGCCATTACATCCCTAGCATGCTTGCCGAAAATGGTTTTGGCTTGCCTCCTACTATCCAACAGCTAAGAGCCAACTTACTTCAAAAAGGCTTCGCTAAAGCCATTGACGTGGTAAAAACAGAAAAGAAGAAAAACACTAGTTATACCCTTACAGAACGAGAAGTAAATGCTTGGGGCTATTTACTTATCTCTCAAAAAAAACCAGCGGAGGCTCTAGAAATTTTCAAGCTGAATGTTTATCTCTATCCGCAAAGTGGTAATACTTATGATAGCTTGGCAGAGGCTTACCAAAATGCGGGCAATAAGGCATTGGCCATCTATAACTATCAACAATCGTTAAAATACGACCCTAACAATAATAACGCTGCTAAACAGATAGAAATACTGAGAAAATAGGGAAGCAAATCAACAAACCTGCTCCCTTATTTAATTATTCTTCTTCGAGATATTGTACGGCAAAAGCCACCCAATCTTTTACTGATTTATCTAGGTAAACATCGGGCTGTATACCAATATTATCTATCGGATAATCTGGCAAACGCAGCGCCCTATAAGTTGGCATCAATACTTGGTAACCAGGGCAGCCAAAATCAACAAAATAAGCATTCCCATAATCTAGGGCACCATAACTTGGGATTCCCAAAATTTTAACTTTTTTGCTTTGCTTGGCCAAGAACAAAAAGTATTCTGCCGAACTACCTGAGCCTTTATTGGCAAGAATTATGACATGCTTAGGACTTTTTTGAGCAACTTCTACTTTCTCGATGTAAACAGGCTGACCTGCATCGTTAAAATTAACAAACTGTCCCAAATTTGCTTTCAGCGTTGCGATGTTCTTATCTATATTGGTGGTAGGTGCATTTTTATCAAGTGTTTTTTTATACGCTTCCAAATTGTTGATGTAGGTTTGCGTAGCTAAAAACTCGGCACCGGTATTCCTGATCGATTTCCCCATGATATAAGGCAACAATTTTTGATAAGCACTGGTAGTTCCTCCCGGATTACCCCTAAGGTCAACAATCAGATTCTCGGTATTTTCAAGTCCTGCTTTATTATCTTCAATTAACTGTGTGATTTGTTTCAAATATTGATACTCAAAACTCGGCAATTTAAGAATGGCTGTTTTAGCCGTTAGTTTTTTAAAGTAGAAACCTTCCAGTTCATTTAAACGATTAGCTACGGCTTCTTTACTTATGGTTGGTTGTGGATTTTGCTTTACCAGCACGACATTTACTTCACTTAAAAACAAAACCCCTTCTTTGTACAAAGTGTAATTCCCTGTTTTTAAAGATTTGTCTCGCAACGCATACTCAAATGTACCATTAGCAAATAATTTGAACTTAATTTCTTTGGGCTTCCATTGGGTAGATACTGCTTCCATAATGAAACCCACATATCCATCTTCGCCCAGCTTTTTAACACCAATGCGATAACCATCCGTTGACCAAATGCCTTCTAAACTGTCCTTTGTTTTGCTTACCTCTTTTTGGAAACTTTGGATATCAATGTTTACACTTTCTACTGAACCTGTTGTACCACTAGAAAAAGGCGACCCATTAGCGCCTACCCATAAATGGGGGTCTTTAAAGAAATCAGTATATTGTTTTAACAGCTTCTGGCAGTTTAAACTATCTGCTTGTTTGGCTTGCTTGGCTAAATTTTCCTTGAAGCCATTGTACAGAAAAGTTTCTTTAGTTTTTGCAGAAAAGCCTGGATATTCGGCTTCTACCTTTTTGATGAGTTGACCTAAAACTTGTTCGCAAGGGCAGTTGGTTTGTTGTGCAGCTATGGATAAGGGAAAGATTAAGATAAGTAGATAAAGTAGTTTTTTCATGTTTGATGACCTATTTGTGTAGCGACAAAGGTAATTTACGCCTCGCCATCAAAATAGTAAAAATGTAAACCACTAAATGAAAAGCCAAAGGTTGCCCTGTTGGGTATCTACCTTTTTGAAGAAAGCATATGGGTTAATATGGGTGAGCTGTTTAAAATCCTTCACCAAATGGGATTGGTCATAAAACAAACTATCGTAAGACAGTTCTGTTAGGTTTTTGGTCTCTCGCTGCTTGATGACCGTCTTTCTAAAGCGATGTATTTTTCGATACTCCGCAGCAGATTTACCTACACTTTTGGTAAAAATTTTATTGAGGTATTGTCTTGAAAAATTTCTTTTTTGGGCAATATCGTCAATCTTTAAGTCGGCCTCTACATCAGCTAAAATGCTTTCCATTAAAACAAGCTCGTTTGAGTTCAGTTTCGAAAGCCAGTACTGCTCTAACTGTCTCCGTTGAAGGTTTCTATCCTGCTCTTCAAATATCTGTTGCATGTTTGAAAGAAAATCGGGAAATGGATTAAAATCCTTTGCACTCCTCCGCTTTAAAAGCGCTTGTGAATCATCAACGAAATGATTAATCCCTAAAGGTTTGAAATAAATGGTGATTTCATTCACAGCACCTTCGCAGAATATCTCAATTGGAGCAGTGTAGCGTGCCACGTAGTTGGCAATGATATTTTGTTGCGCAGAAGGTTTGATGACAAACTTACTTTCCTGCATTTCAATTTCAATATCCTTACTTACCGAAACAATAAAGAAATTGTTGGGGAATGTCCAATAATGCAACGGCTTTGATGTTTTGCTTGGCGAGATAAAGTAATAACCTTCAATATATTTACTTAAGCTCTCGTTCAAAGGCCTATAAAATTCCATCTCCATCTTTTCCGTTGGTTCTTATTGAAAATTACTTTCTTAAAATTTTTTCCATGGCTTTACCTTTGGCCAGTTCATCAATCAATTTGTCCAAATAGCGTATTTCCCGCATCAATTTTTCTTCGATATCTTCTATGCGGTATCCACAAATGACGCCTGTAATTTTTGAGGCATTGGGATTGAGCTGCGCCTGAGCAAAAAAGGTTTCAAAATCTGTTTTATGATCAATGTGCTGCTGTAAAGTTTTGGCATCATAACCCGTTAGCCAAGATATAACCTCATCTACTTCCGCTTTGGTACGTCCTTTTTTCTCCGCCTTGGTAAGGTAATGTGGGTAAACGCTGGCAAACGACATTCGGTAAACCCTAGTGTTATTCGTATTCATGTGGATTAATTTTGTTTCCCAAAACTACCATTTAAGATTTGTTTTAAATCTTAATGTTTGACATTAAATAGCCTTCCAGCTCCTTAAAGGATAAGAACACCGTAGGGTCAACGGGAATCGTGCCTCTTGGCAAACCATAATCCGCACTAAATTCAATTCCTTTTTCAAGAATCCTAAAGAATTCTAATTGTTCTTTCTTAAAAATATTGGCAACGTTTGATAATAGTTCATTTACAGTTTCTTGTTGCTCTTCACCCTTAGGCTCTTTTCTATATTCTTCAAGCCTTTCTTCTAGCACATTATTGATTTGAGTTGTAAGATAATGGATTTTATCCTTACGGAAAACCTCATTTGCAGTCAATATCTTTTTGTTAACCACATCAAAGTTGAAGTACTGTTCTTGTATGGTTAAATTCCCTGCAAGTACTTCATAGTGCATGGTTAAGGATAAAACCTTGCCATTATTCATCCCTATTTCAAAACTCACATTGTTTAAACCGCTGTAATCATCTTTTTCTCTACACCCCGCAGCCCTTGATTTCACCACTTGTTGAAGCAGCTGTTCGGGAGTTTGTATTTTTCCCTTTGCAAGGTCTGAGATTTCCAAGTATCCAGCAATGAGCAGTTGATTAAAAAAATTATGTTCATTCTTACCATAGATATCTGGGAAATGAAAAGTCAATTTCCCCGATTTACAAACCAATGTCTTTTTAACATCTCTTACCGCAATTCCAGATACAGCCTTTAAAGATCTAGACGATTGTGCTTTCCCTTCTGCAAAGAAAAGACACAAAACAATTAAACAGATGCTTCTCATTAATGTATCGTTTTAATTTCCATACCGTTTTCTTAACGCTTTTATAGCATCAAACTAATACCCAAATTGGCTTGGCTTTGTAAAAGTTTTTAGCTTTTTGGTCAATTCATCCCTTACTTCTTTGGGTAGACCTTTTAATTTTAAATTGATATTGGGTTCGTTCAGCTTGCACTTTCCTTCCTCATTACAATAGAATTTTATATGATAAAGGTATTTTTTGCGATTGTAAAAGATAATGAATGATGCTTTGACGTCACTATCTGCATTACCACAGTAAAAGAAAGGAATGAAGACCGCTTTGTTGCCCTTATATTCAGCAAACCAAATGTCCTTTTCCCTGAACAAAATCATTTCCATTTGATAGTTTTTATCGTCAAAAATGATTTCTTGGGTGAAGTTCTTATTCTTTAACTGGACTTTAATCTTGGTTTTATGTCCATCAAAAGGTGGCTTATCTGGATTACATAATGCATTTACATTTACGGTAAGCTTATTTTCTCCATTCTTGTCTTTCCACACTTT
>NZ_JAELTX010000448.1 GCF_016429065.1 Pedobacter sp. ASV17 | reverse complement strand
CTATATATGACTGATACCATATACAAAATGAGTGATATAGCAGAGAAGTGAGTCTCGGCGTGTTGCTGGGCTACTACAGTTGATGCACTCGCCTTTGCGCCGTTGGTGAGTGAGTGACGCTAGTGCTGGTGTGGTGTTAAAGTTGAGCTCGACTAGCGCCCCAGTTGCGCACCGGAGTCCGTCACGTGTGGAGAAGCCGTGTAAGTCGACCCGAACCTTGATACTACAAACTTACAGGGAACTTGATATAATGTCACGGGAAAAAGATTAATGGCTTCTTTTAAGCCAGTATAATGAAAAAGTTTTAGTAATTGTTACTGCTGGGGGCGCTGAACAAAGGTCGCAGACAACCCCAGGTGTGCGTGCTGGCCAGTATGAGCTGCACCTAACTTATCTAGCCTAGAAACTTGGCAGATGTATATATTTGAATGCATATCTTTGTGA
>NZ_JAELTX010000447.1 GCF_016429065.1 Pedobacter sp. ASV17 | reverse complement strand
GAGACAGTTGGTGCGTACTATTCAAATGTAAGTAAAATTTATATTAGTTGGCAATGGGGGCTGTCACGCACCTGGTAGATATAAGGCTTCGTTCCGGCAGCCGCGGCAACAATGTTCTTGACAAAACCGGGAACTTCGGCCATGACGTCGACGCGGTCTAGGCGTTCTCCGAGAGGTCCCTCGATGACAGCTTCTACCGGGTTGCCATCCTTGTCCTTGACATTCCAGACATACTTGACCTCGCTGGGCTCAGGCCACTCGCTCTCCGCATCGGCCTTGATCTTGGTATGCGTGGCCGTGTTGTCGCAGCCGGCGCCGACAATGGCATCGTTCTTGGAAATACCGCCTACGTTGACAATCGTGCAGCCATATGAAGGCGGGGTGGTGAATTCCATCATGATAGCCGAGTAGATGTCTCTTATACACATCTCCGAGCCCACGAGT
>NZ_JAELTX010000446.1 GCF_016429065.1 Pedobacter sp. ASV17 | reverse complement strand
ATAACAGCCCTTGCAGTATGCTTGGATTGCGAAGATTGGTGAGAACCCCTTGTTGCTGTTGTTGGTCGTGGAATCGCTTCGGTGTAAGTGAGGTGCATCTGACCTACCAGTCAACGCGATGCACAATACGGCACCCTCAAGAGCTAGCACTCTAATCTGCACTCTACAGCATTTATTTGACTCTTAATTCAATCAATGCATATCAAAATAGTACTATCATGACGTAGCGGAAGTCGTAGGGTTGGGCCACGGGCATCCGTCTTGAGAGCCAGCAGTCGACAGGTCTCGTCCACGTCACTGCAAGCAAATTTATATTCTGCAAAGAGTGATTTGAAGCGCGCAATTGAGTCAGCATTAAAAACCTTGAGTATTTCATCAAACATCTTTTAGGCTTTCAGTCCTTTCCGCAAGTGATGCGCAGGGCTCTACTTGCACTGCATGAGTC
>NZ_JAELTX010000445.1 GCF_016429065.1 Pedobacter sp. ASV17 | reverse complement strand
GTGGCTATTCTCTTCCAACCGGGCTTGTTCCAACCCGAATAGTCTCTAGTTCTCGGAGAGGCGCATAGTGGCTGCCCACTTCCCCGCAGTTGGACCGTTTGTGTCTGTGGGGAAAGAGACTGACAAAATTCTAATGCTTGGATTTCTTTGTTAGTGTGTGACCGAACCCTGTGCCCTGTGGCTCGGCCTGACCGTGAGGATTGGCGCTTCGAAACCCGCCACGCCCGCTTCAATACCGCCCCAAAGCCACCAATACCGCCTCAATCCCGCCGCTAACGATATGATGCACAATACCCACCGAATCCATTCAACCAGCAGCTTTGAACAGGATTGATTCTGTCCGCCTGACGATCACACGGAATACTCGATGGAGGCATAGTGTGGTTATATCGGTAGGATCTAATTTCGTATTGTTCGTGTTATACGCGAAGACATTCATTCGCTA
>NZ_JAELTX010000444.1 GCF_016429065.1 Pedobacter sp. ASV17 | reverse complement strand
GAATGGTTGAATTGGGGAAATTGTGTGGCTGGTGCTGAGGGTGCACTTGGAGAAATTGGCATCTGTAGATTTCGGCTTGAGCACTCGTACAGAAAGATTTCAGGGGTCTTGCATATGCGACTAGGGCTCTATATTTTTATTTAAATGGCTTTGATGTCCAGAATTATGTTAGCTATACAGACTATTCGTGCGGATACTGCAACCAAAGAAATACTGCTTACGAGATACTCGTACACTGTCAAGCCCATCATGCGATCGAGACCCGCTGAGCTGCGACAGGCATCAGGCGAGGGTTAGCTGGTTGTGTACGATGCTACTGTCATGTTACAACGGAGGACCACTGCCTTTGTAATACGACGACGAGAGTTTCCAAGTTACAACTCAATATCTGTATTTATACATAACGAGACACATCATCGTCTTTCTGTATAAGCCATTCTTCACGC
>NZ_JAELTX010000443.1 GCF_016429065.1 Pedobacter sp. ASV17 | reverse complement strand
AATCTACCCTGTGCCAAAGACCTATTTAATGCCAGCCATCTTGGCTCTTACACCAAGCCTCACTTAGCATAGATTCATCTTGTTCCCATGTGCTAAACACTGGCCCATTTGGGTCTTCGTCTTCGTCTTCGTTGTCACCGCCATCAACAATAGTAGCCTTGTACCTAGGGTGAACATCCAAGAGATATTCAGTCAATCTCCCCGTCCACGGGAATATAAGCTTTCCACGCTCGCTCCTATTCTTGAGATTAATCGCGATTGCGCCTATTTCAAGAGTTTCCAAATGAGAAAACAGCTCGACAACAATGGCTGCCACCTTTTCAATATCGCACATGGTCTGACGTGTTCTGGTGCGGCCGTACTTTCTACCATTAACGCCGCGGTATGCCCTGCCATAAGATTTTTCTTTCTGGAACCCGCAGCCAAGGTCGTCTACTTTAGGGAGA
>NZ_JAELTX010000442.1 GCF_016429065.1 Pedobacter sp. ASV17 | reverse complement strand
GAGTGGATTTGCTGTTTCTTGTCTCATGGATCAAGGGCTGGTGAGGCCGCATGAATTAAAGCTCCTCCAACATAGAAACTGGTACGTTGATGAGGGTGCGGAGCATCCTTTGATTGGAATTGCAGCAACGGTGTCAGGATTTTTCATGTCTGTCGCCGTGGCCACTTCAGACTACTCAAAAGCGTTGAAAAGCAGACCAAAACCGTCATCACGACGAAGGTCATCAACGGCAGGACAAAATGCCGTTAACACTAAGCCAGCGCAAGAAAGGAGAAGCGGAACAGAAGAGGCTCCAAACCCTGGAACACACGATGGCCTAATTGGCGACGCCATTGGCTCAAAGACGTTTACACCAAAAGAGATGGAAGTTACTGCAAAAAAAATGGCAAAGAAAAGTTTGCGAAGCGTTACTCCTCCCGAACAGCTGGCAAAGGACGGCCCGTCCC
>NZ_JAELTX010000441.1 GCF_016429065.1 Pedobacter sp. ASV17 | reverse complement strand
ACACCGTAGTGCATCGCTGCATCAGGACAGTTTGAAGTTGTAGGCATCCCTCATAAAATGTCTATGTAGACTTTGTGCGCGAATGACAACCGACTCCCTGTACAGTGGCGTCGTCTGTTGATTTTTTTTTTTTTTTGTTCCTCCGTTCCCTTGTTCACCATTTGCCAACCGTTACCAAACCGAGGTATCAATTGGCCACCGCATGGCCTGACTTTTGATCATTGTAGCCAACCTCTAGGGCCACCCCATGTCCCCTTGACCATTGAATTGTAGTACACCCACGGGAAGAAATCCTTTTTCAGGTGATAAAACGAACGGCGGGGTGTTATCTGGTCCATACCAAACCAATCATCGAAAGTCTCCTTGGGTTCGCCGCCGTACTTAAACTCAGCCAGCAGCACTTTACCATACTCTGTCAAGAGCGGGCAAGAAGTGTAACCATCGTAA
>NZ_JAELTX010000440.1 GCF_016429065.1 Pedobacter sp. ASV17 | reverse complement strand
CTTTATCGAAGCGGTCAAGCTGGCCTACACGGAGATCCCGGATAAAAAAGATGCTTTGAAGGATGCCATTGTCAAAATCCTTGTAACACGCCCCAAACTGCTAAAGAATCCAACGATTAAAGGAGTTCTTGAAGAGACTTCTCCCGCGTTTGACGTCTTGATGCGGTTTAGCGATCGCGGCACGTTAGGCGCATAACAAAAGTTCGAAGCGTTGGTCGCAAGGCCTGGTTTGGCGCTGTCAAGATTTGCAATGCAGACTTGAAACACGAGAATAGGGAAGCGGTATTGCAGGTATAAGTTCTTATTATTTTAGATATGGAGATAGATGCAGAGTGTAGACCGTCTACAGCGACTCAATCATTTCCGTCAAAACGCCGATACATTTCTCATGACTGCGCCGCCCGTAATCTTTGCTGCACCTTGCGAACCCGTTCATCATCCATATTC
>NZ_JAELTX010000045.1 GCF_016429065.1 Pedobacter sp. ASV17 | reverse complement strand
ATGGCACAGCAGCCTATACAACAAAGAAAGGCATCCAGGACAAGCACAGAACTTCTCTCTTGCAAAAACCTCGTAGGTTTAACCTCCATTTGTGATTGTTCTTCAATGGTAAAGTTGAGGGCTTCGCCGTTTAAAAACCTACGAGGTTTGGGCATCCGTGCTACAAAAAGGATATCCGCTTCCATCAGGTTTATGGCACAGCAGCCTATACAACAAAGAAAGGCATCCAGGACAAGCACAGAACTTCTCTCTTGCAAAAACCTCGTAGGTTTAACCTCCATTTGTGATTGTTCTTCAATGGTAAAGTTGAGGGCTTCGCTGTTTAAAAACCTACGAGGTTTGGAAAAATACAATCACTATATTTAAGCATGCTAAATCTTTTATTGCTTCTCCTCCCCTTTTGGCCATCGCCCACTAATATCAAAGCTGAAAAACTCAGTGAAGCCTACGCTTTCTGTAAGAAAAACAATTTAGATACCTCCGTTTGTATCATGGTAGACATGAGCATTCCTTCTGGGAAAAACAGGCTGTTTGTTTATGATTTCAAACAAAAGAAAACCATTATCTCAGGATTATGCGCTCACGGTGTGGGCGGAGGAAGCACTTCAGCCAAACCAGTTTTTAGCAATACCATAGGCAGCAACTGCACTTCGTTAGGCAAATACAAAGTAAAAAACAGGTCCTATAGCAATTGGGGCATCAATATCCATTATAAAATGCACGGATTGGAAAAAACGAACAACAATGCGTTCAAAAGAATCATCGTACTACATTCGTACACACCTGTACCCAATTATGAGATTTATCCGCAAGGCCTATTCGGGCAAAGTGCGGGCTGTCCCGTTATTGCCGACGACCAAATGACACAAATAGATCGCCTATTGATCAAAAAGAAAAAACCTGTGTTATTATGGATTTATAATGAGTAACGACTAGATTTCTAGCAAACGCTCCAAGTGATGGTACCCAATGCCGAAATATTGTTTGGTCTCTTTAATCCTTTGCAATACCTCATCCTTGCTCTTTGTTCTTTGTTCTTTACTCCTTAATCCTTGCTCCTTATTCCTTGCTCCTTGTTCCTTACTCCTAATCCCTACTACCAACACATTCTTAGGCGTATGCACATCCGACACAAACTCAAACACTTTTGTTTTGTAGCCAAAATATTCCAAAATCAGGGCACGCAAGCCATCGGTCACCATCTCCGCCTGACGCTCTAAAAATATCCCATGCTTGGTCAAGAAATTCAGTTCATTTTGTGCTTTCCCTTTCTCTATCTCCCTACGGATCTGCTTATGACAGCAAGGGGCCACCACAATTAGATCGGCATTCGCCTTAATCCCTTTATAAATGGCATCATCGGTAGCGGTATCACAGGCATGTAAAGCAATTAAAAGATCAATGGCTTCAGCATCGTAACTTTCAATGGTTCCTTCCACAAACGAAAGCTGTTCAAACTTTGCATTAACCGCAATTTTATTGCACAAATCCACCAAATCCTTTCTAAACTCAACCCCAATCACATTGGCCTTTTGCTGATGGTTAAGCAAATAATCGTACAAGGCAAAAGTAAGGTAGCCCTTACCTGACCCCATATCCACCACATTTTTTATAGTGCCTTCTGGAAGTTCCTTAATTAAGGAGCTTAAGATTTCAATGTACTGGTTAATCTGCTTGTACTTATCCTGTGCATTTTTAAACACTGTCCCTTGCTCATCGGTAAGTCCCAGTTCATGAAGGTAAAGGTTATCCTTTGCCAAAATCAATCGTTTCTTTTCTTTATTATGAGACAAGTTTGCTTCCTTTTTTTCTTCCAGTTGCTTGGTCCTTAATCTAAAGCTACCTTTAGCACTTCTCTCCAAAATCATTTCTTCCTGGATAGAAAATAAAGTAGCCACATTGAAATCTCCAGCTAAATACCCTTCAACAAGTGATAATCCTTCCTCAACCTCAAAGTTTTTAAAAATATCTCTCGTTTTGTATCTATAATTGAAAGCCAATAGTTGCTTGTTCTTAATCAAGACAGGCTTAATGTACAGCTGTTTCAAACCTTCCTCCGCGCCTTTGTAATTACCCAAAGCTAACTTTACAAAAGCCGATTCTGTGATCGCTTTTTTGATCTCATTTACAAAAGTTGTTCCGTGCTGATCCATCTTGATTAATGCTGAAGTGCAAAAATACAATTATACCGACAATAAATCGTCATGAGATCGTAGCCATAGCACCCACTTTGATTATCGTCATTGCCAGCTCGACTGTCAATCGTAATACCTCAACACAGTACTAACCATTAAACCTCTCCACAACCCTTCCGAAAGTTCAAAACAGGTACTACAAATCTTAAGTAAAACCTCTCTCTAACTCTTCCGAATAGTCGGAACAGGTACTCCTTGAAAAGGAGAAAGAACAAGTAATGCACTTTTGTTCCACGCTGCAAGCATTAATGTCTCAACCTTTCCTATTCATTTTTCTCTCCCTTTTAGGGAGAGATGTCCAAAGGACAGAGAGGGTCTTTGTATTTCGCTGTCCCTAAAAATCACCTCATAATTAAACACCATAAATTTAGCTTCCTTATATTTGACAAGAATTAATTAAACCCTTATGAATATCATCCTTGCTTCTACCTCTACCCTATTTGGTGAAACCTATTTAGCCTACCTCAAACCAGAGCTCATTAACCTTTATCAAGGCGTAGATGAAATCATCTTTATTCCTTTCGCTCGTCCAGGCGGAATTTCTCATGATGACTATACTGCAAAAGCCGCTGGCTTTTTCTCAGAGTTAGGCATTACGGTTAAAGGTCTCCATGAATTTGAAGATAAAGTAACGGCAATAGAAAATGCACAAGGTTTTTTTACAGGCGGAGGCAATACCTTTCTACTGGTAAAAACACTGCACGAGCTTAACTTAATGGGTGTTTTAAAGGCAAGTGTAGAAAATGGGAAACCGTACTTGGGATGTAGCGCGGGAACTAACATAGGTGGCTTGAATATGAAAACCACTAACGACATGCCCATCGTATATCCTCCAAGTTTCGACTGCATGGGTTTGGTTCCTTTCAATATCAACCCACACTACCTTGACCCGCAACCAGAATTAAAGCACAATGGAGAAACCAGAGAGACCAGGATATTAGAATTTCTAACCCAAAACAACCTCAAAGTGGTTGGCTTAAGAGAAGGAAATTGGATCAGAAGAATCAACGATAAAATTACGGTAGAAGGCAGCTTACAAACCAGAATATTTGAGCAAGGCAAAGCACCTTACGAAATAGAAGCTGGAAGTATTTTGTCGTAAGCTAAACTAAAAATTCCAATATGTTGATCAGAAAAGCAAAACGCGAAGAGTCTAAAATCATTGCTAATTACATCTTCTTAGCCATGGAGGAAATCGCTTATCAATTTATAGGCGAAAAATCTAAAGAAAAGGCTTTACAGTTTCTTAACAGCTTAATTGAAGAAACGAACAACCAATACTCTTACGAAAACTGTTGGCTGGTTGAATCTGAAAATGAGATTGTAGCAGCAGCATTGGTATATGATGGCACCAAACTACACGAACTAAGAGAACCCGTAGCGCTAAAAATAAAAACAATGTTTAACAGAGCGTTCAATCCGGAAGATGAAACTCAGGCTGGAGAGTATTATATTGATTGCGTTGGGGTAAATCCAAACCAGCAAGGTAAAGGCATTGGATCAAAAATATTTCAATTTCTAATTGATGAATACGTTTACAAAAGAAATGAAACACTTGGTTTGTTGGTAGATCAGGATAATCCAAACGCCAAAAGGCTATATTTAAAATTAGGCTTTGAAGTGGTTGGCGAGAAAACACTGGTAGGCAAAAAACTGGAACACCTACAGTTCAAAAAGAAGAACTAACCCCTCCTATTTAGTGTGGATATGGGATCTCAGCTTTGTTTTTAGGGGACCTCGAAGAGGTCAAATTTATATAACATAACGATTAGCATTGGTTCGACTCCTGCAGAGTCGTATATCTAGACTATACTTATTATAAATATTGAAATCCCTCGGATTTTGAAAGGCAAAAAATCACTATAATAACGTGGTTTGTTTGCAGACCTCCAAGAGGTCAAATCATTATAAAAAACGATCGTATAGGTTCGACTCCTACAGAGTCGTATGTCAAGGCCATGCTTATTATAACAATTGAAATCCTTCGGATTTTGAAAAGCAAAAATCACGATAATAACGTGGTTTGTTTGCAGACCTCCAAGAGGTCAAATCATTATAAAAAACGATCGTATAGGTTCGACTCCTACAGAGTCGTATGTCAAAGCCATGCTTATTATAACGATTGAAATCACTCAGATTTTGAAAAGCAAAAAAATCAAGATAATAACGTAGTTTGTTTGCAGCGCCCTAAGCGGTAAAACCTATATAGCATAACGATTAGCGTTAGTTCAAACTCCTACAGCGTCGCATATCTAGGCTATTCTTGGCAATGGTGCTCTTTTTTAGTCTTTGCGAGAAGGAACAACGAAGCAATCTCATTATAGATTATGTAAAGGCCAGATTATTAACCGAACGCTAGTTATAAATATCAAATCTCTTCTCATTTCCTTTGTTAAATCACACTAAATTAAAGACAGTAAATTTAGCTTCGTTATATTTGATAAGAATTAATCAACCCTTATGAATATCACTCTTGCCTCTACCTACGCTATTTCGCAAAACCTATCGATTAGTAAGCTCATCTCTTTTTTAAAATCACTTTTATTGCTGAAATAATGATATATACCCTAATAGGATTATTAATTTTTACCTTTTTAATCTGTCTTTCTGTTCTTCATAAACAAAGGAGAAAAAGCAAACTCGCCTCAACGATCAAAGAGAATTGGGCTAAAGTAAAAACAGATAACATCAATATCAGCAAATTAGAATGGTATGCTCCCTCAAATAGTAAAAAATTTCACGAAATTGGAAACCAGACCATAACAGACATTGACTTTTATCCTCTTTTTGCATTTGTCAACAGAACCACCAGCAAGGTTGGAGAGCAATTTTTACATCACAAGCTTAAAACACCAACAAACAGCAAAGAAGAACTTACTAAGCTAGACGAACAAATTACTTTTTTTGAAAACAACGCCAAAGAAAGAGAAGAGGCGCAAGTTGAACTATCAAAGTTAAGCAGTGATGATGCCTATCATATCGCTGTATTATTGAACAAAAAGCTTGTACACAAACCAAATTGGTTCCAATGGCTTTACATAGATGTTATCTTGCTCGTCGTTTCGGGCATAGCTTCCATTCAATATCCGTATTTTTTGCTATTAACCATAATAATAGCTGCTTTTAACATCACCTATCTCAACTATTGGAACAAAAGGCATATCCTGTCTCTCACCAAAGCATTAACACAATTAAACCTATTGATTAATGTATCAAAAAAACTCAGTAAACAGCAGCTCCCATTCGAAAACGGGGCTGTATTAACGGGAGTTGGTATTTTCGCAAAGTTCCAGAGAAAAATCAGAATACTATTTATCAACGTTAATCCACGCTCACCAGAAGATATCAGTCAAAGTTTGGTTTATCTTTTTGAACTATTCAAATCCCTATTTCTAATCGATATTTTCACGGTTTTTAGCTTAGCTAATGCGATAGAAAATAATCAACCGCATATTTCCTCACTTTTTGAATACGTTGGAAACATCGACTCCGCATTATCCATAGCGTCATTAAGGAGTTCATCAGTGAATACGTGTAAGCCGATCTTTACTACAGAAGAAAAAAGCATTTCTGTTAAAGCAATAACCCATCCTTTAATCGAAAACTGTGTCCCAAACAACCTTCATTTACTCAATAAAGGGCTGCTTCTAACAGGCTCTAACATGTCGGGTAAAACCACCTTCTTACGTACATTATCCATCAACGCATTACTTGCTCAAACCATTTATACTTGTTTTGCCGACGAATACAAAGCGCCATTCCTAAAATTATTTACTTCAATAAGGATAGAAGATGACCTCTTCCAAAGAAAAAGCTATTTCTTAGAAGAAGTAACCATTATGGGAAAGTTAATAGAAGAAGCTGATAAGACCAGCTCAAACCTATTTATCATGGATGAGGTTTTCAAAGGTACAAATACAATAGAAAGGATAGCTGCTGCTAAATCAGTTTTATCTTACCTAAATAAAAACAATCTTGTTTTTGTAGCAACACACGATATAGAATTGTTAGAAATGCTTTCTAAAGAATACGACTTATATCATTTCACCGAAACTATACAAGAAGGCAAGCTCATATTTGATCACAAATTAAAAAAGGGCGAGCTAAAAACTAAAAATGCGATAAAAATACTTGAACTCTCAAATTATCCAACTGAGATCATCAACGAAGCTACACAAATCAGTAAAAATATAACTACAGGCAAACTATGATTTCCCTCTAAATCAAAAGTTTAAAATCAATACCCAGCAAACATAAAAAAACCCTTTAGGAAATCCTAAAGGGTTTAAGCATAATAAGTTAGTTAGACTACGCTTTTTGCTCTTCTGCATCATCAGCAGCTGGTGCTTCAGGAGCAGCTTCTTCTGCCGCAGGGGCTTCAGCAACTTCTTCCTTAACTTCAGCAACTGGAGCTGCTTCTTCTTTAACTTCTGCAGCAGGAGCATCAGCTTTTTTAGCTTTTGTTCTTCCTCTACGAGTAGTTTTCTTCTCAGCAGCAGCTGTATCTTTTCCGTATACTTCGTTGTAATCTACCAATTCGATTAGCGCCATCTCAGCGTTATCACCTAAACGGTTGTTTAACTTGATGATACGAGTATAACCACCTGGACGGTTAGCAACTTTAGCTGCAACGTCACGGAACAACTCTGTTACTACCTCTTTGTCTTTTAAGTAAGCAAATACTGTACGACGTGAGTGAGTAGTATCGTTTTTAGATTTAGTGATGATTGGCTCTACATAAACACGTAAAGCTTTAGCTTTAGCTAATGTAGTAGTGATTCTCTTGTGAGTGATCAAAGAAGAAGCCATATTAGCCAACATCGCTTTTCTGTGCGAAGTAGTTCTTCCTAAGTGATTGTGTTTTTTACCGTGTCTCATTTTTTTGTTTATAAAGTGTGTACCGTCTCTTTGAACTTAATCTGAGGGAATTACACACAGTGAATATTTATTCTATTCCAACGCTTATCGCTAAGCGTTTGGCGCAAAGCGCTTATTCTTCGTCTAACTTGAATTTAGAAAGGTTCATTCCAAACGATAATTGTTTAGATTTTACCAATTCTTGAATTTCAGTTAATGACTTTTTACCGAAGTTTCTGAATTTTAACATATCAGCAACATCGTAAGAAACTAAATCAGCCAAAGTACGGATATCAGCTGCTTTTAAGCAGTTTAATGCACGTACTGAAAGATCTAGATCTACCAATTCAGTTTTAAGGATCTTACGCATGTGTAAAATTTCCTCATCAACTTCCTTAGTTTCTTCTTTAGCTTGAGATTCCAATACTAAGTTCTCATCAGAGAACAACATGAAGTGTTGGATCAAAATTTTAGCTGCCTCTTTCAAAGCTTCTTCCGGATGGATAGAACCATCTGTAGAAATATCTAAAATCAATTTCTCATAGTCAGTTTTCTGCTCAACACGATAGTTTTCAATCGTGTATTTTACATTTTTCATTGGAGTGAAAATCGAGTCGATTGCGATCACACCAACTACACTATCAGAAACTTTATTCTCTTCTGCTGGTACATAACCACGTCCTTTGTTTACAGTTAACTCAACTTCCAAAGTAACGTTTTTCTCCATGTTACAAACAACCATTTCTGGATTTAACACCTCGAAATTGTTTGAAAACTTGGTAATATCTCCCGCTAGGAATTGTTCTTGACCATTTACAATGATAAAGATTTTCTCAGAATCACCAGAATCACCTGTTTTCTTAAAACGAACTTGTTTCAAGTTAAGAATGATTTCTGTTAAATCTTCAACTACACCTTTGATAGTAGAAAACTCATGAGAAACGCCTGAAAAACGAATGCTGGTAATAGCATAGCCTTCCAAAGAAGAAAGTAAAATTCTTCTTAGGGCGTTACCAATTGTTACACCGAAACCGGGCTCTAAAGGACGAAATTCAAATTGACCATCGAAATCGGTTGATTTCTGCATGATTACCTTATCTGGCTTCTGAAATGCTAAAATTGCCATTTATTAATGTTTTTAGATCGTTTATTAATGTTGTGTAACGTAAAAACAGTTAAAGCCCAATAGGGCTTTAACCAAGTCTATTACTTAGAGTACAACTCTACAATAAGGTTTTCCTTAATGTTTTCAGGGATCTCATCGCGGTTAGGGTATGACAAGAATTTACCTGATAATTCTTTAGCGTTCCAATCTAACCAAGAGTGCTTGTTGATTGCTCTGCCAGCTACTGAATTTGAGATTGCCTCAAGAGATTTTGATTTCTCTCTTACTGCAATAACATCACCAGCTTTCAATTGATATGATGGGATATTTACTAACTCACCGTTTACAGTGATGTGCT
Organism: Pedobacter sp. ASV17; assembly: GCF_016429065.1. GTDB lineage: Bacteria > Bacteroidota > Bacteroidia > Sphingobacteriales > Sphingobacteriaceae > Pedobacter. Next base: position 31,697 of record NZ_JAELTX010000045.1, on the reverse strand, counting down.
TGTGGCTAACCAACTGACGAGCACCTGAACGGCTAGGAGCAATACCTAATCTGTATACTGTATTGTCTAAACGTGCTTCTAACAATTGTAACAAGTTATCACCAGTGATACCTTGACGTGAAGAAGCTTTAGTAAACAAGTTACGGAATTGCTTTTCTAACACACCGTAAGTGTATTTTACTTTTTGCTTCTCCATTAACTGTACTGCGTACTCAGACTGCTTTCCTCTTCTTTTTGAGGCACCGTGTTGCCCTGGAGGATAGTTTTTTCTTTCTAATGCTTTGTCAGGACCAAAAATTGGCTCTCTGAACTTACGGGCGATTTTGGACTTAGGTCCGGTATATCTTGCCATTTGTTTTTGATTTTAAAGTATCATGCAACCTGTAGCTGCAGACTCTTAGCTTTAAAAATTAATTGATTAAACTCTTCTTTTCTTAGGAGGACGACATCCGTTGTGAGGAAGTGGAGTAATGTCTTTAATAGACAAAACTTCAATACCTGCTACTTGTAAAGTTCTGATTGCAGATTCACGACCTGAACCAGGACCTTTAACAAAAACCTCAACTTTACGTAAGCCTAAATCATGAGCTACTTTACCGCAATCAGATGCAGCTTGACCAGCAGCATAAGGCGTGTTCTTTTTAGAACCTTTGAAGCCCATTTTACCAGCTGAAGACCATGAAATGGTTTGACCGTTGTTATTTGTTAAAGTAACGATGATGTTGTTGAACGTAGCATTGATGTGAGCTTGGCCAACTGGCTCAATCACAACAAGACGTTTTTTGGTAACTTTTTTACTTTTAGCCATGTTATTTTTTAACGATTTGACTTACGAACTTGAACTAACTCAGTAATCCCCTACCGTAAATCTGTAATCTAATTATTATTTAGATGCTTTTTTCTTGTTAGCAACTGTTTTTCTCTTTCCTTTACGAGTACGAGAGTTGTTTTTAGTACGTTGACCACGAACTGGCAAGCCTTTTCTGTGACGAAGACCTCTGTAACATCCAATATCCATTAAACGTTTGATGTTTAATTGAACTTCTGAACGTAAAGCACCTTCTACTTTAATGCTGTCGTTGATGATGGTACGGATTGCAGACAATTCGTCGTCTGACCAATCTTGTACTTTTTTGTTGAAATCGATCCCTGCTTGGGTCAAAATGTCCTGAGCAGTTGATCTACCTACACCGTAGATGTAAGTTAGTCCGATCTCGCCTCTTTTGTTTCTTGGTAAATCAATACCTGATATCCTTGCCATATTTGTAAATTGTTTTTAATGAACGACCGAACGGCGGGCCACCGTTGTACGGGATCGATCCAAATGTTTTTTAATTAACCTTGACGTTGTTTAAACTTAGGGTTTTTCTTGTTGATTACGTAAAGTTTGCCATTGCGACGAATAACCTTACAATCAGCACTACGCTTTTTAATTGATGACCTAACTTTCATTTTATTTGTATCTATAAGTGATTCTGCCTTTTGTTAAATCATAAGGCGACATCTCAAGTTTTACTTTATCCCCAGGCAAAATTTTGATGTAGTGCATCCTCATTTTACCTGATATATGTGCAATAATCTCATGCCCGTTTTCAAGTTCTACCCTGAACATTGCATTCGATAATGCTTCTTTTATTACTCCGTCTTGCTCAATTGAGGCTTGTTTAGCCATATTCTATTGATTTTTACTTAATTAGCTGTCCACTAAACAGGGTTGCAAAATTAAATATTTTTTTTGAAATTTTTAACTTTTTTCTTTTAAAACTTCTTCTATTACAGAAAAAGTGCTTAAAACATCTGCTTTACCCTTTTTAATTGCAACAGTGTGTTCAAAATGTGCCGATGGCTTATTGTCTTTTGTCGTTACCGTCCAACCATCCGACCAGAATTTAACCGCTGCTGTTCCCGCGTTGATCATGGGTTCAATGGCTAACACCATTCCTTCTTCCAGTTTCATTCCGCTTCCGCGTTTACCGTAGTTGGGAACTTCTGGTTTTTCGTGAAGCTGAACGCCAACCCCATGTCCTACCAATTCTCTTACCACTCCAAAACCATTAGCTTCAGCATGGGCCTGTACTGCATGGGCAATGTCGCCTATACGCATACCTACCACAGCCTTCTCAATTGCAAAGGCTAAACACTCTTGTGTAACCTTTACCAGTTTCTTACGTTCCTCATTGATTTCACCAATAGAGAAAGTGTAAGCTGAGTCGCCGAAATAGTTGTTCTTGATTACGCCACAATCTACCGAGATCAAATCACCCTCTTGGATGACATAATCATTAGGAAAACCATGAACGACCTGTTCGTTAGGAGAAATGCAAAGAGAATTAGGGAAACCACCGTAATTAAGAAAAGCTGGCACAGCTCCGTGATCTTTGATGAACTCGTATGCCAGCTTATCTAATGATATGGTTGTAATTCCTGGCTTGATTACCTTTGCCACTTCGGCAAGGGTTTTCGAAACCAGTAGTGAACTTTCCCTAATTAGCTCAATCTCTTCTTGAGATTTGTAATGGATCTTAGACATGCAATCTTATCGTCGCTTGCTTATAATGCAGCTCCGCTGGTACTTGTTACAGTTGGAACTCCGGAACGTCCGGTTACTCTTCCTGTTTTCATTAAACCATCGTAGTGACGCATTAATAAATAGCTTTCAATCTGTTGCAAAGTATCTAATACTACCCCTACCAAAATCAACAATGAAGTACCGCCAAAGAAATGGGCAAACTCTTGTTGAATACCAACCTTAACGGCAAGTGACGGAAGAATAGCGATAGCAGCTAAGAACAACGATCCAGGGAAAGTGATCTTAGAAATTACCTCATCAATGAAAGATGATGTAGCCAATCCTGGTTTTACACCCGGAATGAAACCGCCATTTTTCTTCATGTCATCAGACATTTGAGTTGGGTTAACGGTAATTGCAGTATAGAAAAATGTGAATGCAATGATTAAAAACGCAAACGTTAAACTATAAGTTAACGAAGTAATATCCGAATATTGGTGTAACCAACTTTCCTGCAAATTAGGGAATAGTCCGATCAATGCACTTGGAACAAACATCAAAGCCTGAGCAAAGATGATTGGCATAACACCAGCTGCATTTACCTTCAACGGAATGTATTGTCTAACGCCACCTACTTGTTTGTTACCTACAATACGCTTAGCATATTGTACAGGTACTTTACGAACACCTTGTACAATTAGGATAGTGAACATGATGATTGCATACAATGCTACAATCTCCAACACCAATCTAATTAAACCGCCGTCATTACCTGCAAATACAGAGCTAATTTCTTGGCTGATTGCAACAGGCAAACGAGCGATGATACCTACCATGATGATCAAAGACGTACCATTACCGATACCTTTATCAGTAATTTTTTCGCCTAGCCACATCACAAATAAAGTACCTGCCGTAAGCACTACCGCCGACAAGAAATAGAATATCGTATGGTCAATCACAATTGCCGCTGGGGTAATTTGTGTTTTTACATAACCAATTGCTTGTACAATAGTAATGGCCACCGTTAGGTAACGAGTATATTGCGTTAATTTTTTACGTCCGCTTTCACCCTCTTTCTGCATTTTTTGGAACGTAGGTACTGCAATTCCTAATAACTGCACTACAATTGAGGCAGAGATATAAGGCATTACACCTAACGCAACGATTGACGCTTTAGAGAATGCACCCCCAGCGAACATATCCAACAAACCTAATAAACCTGATTTTTGTGCAGTTGATAATTGCGCAGGATCAACACCTGGCAATACCACTTGACAAACAAGTCTATAGATTACAAGAATCATAAGCGTAAATAAAATACGCCCTTTTAATTCTTCGATTTTCCAAATATTACTTAAAGTAGTAAGTAGCTTCTTCATTTTATAGTTTTACGATTGAGCCTCCAGCAGCTTCGATAGCTTTTTGTGCACTTGCAGAAAACGCGTGAGCTGTAACTTCTAATTTAGCTTTAACTTCACCACGACCTAAGATTTTTACCAAGTCATTTTTAGAAGCTAAACCATGCTCCTGCAATGTAGCAAAATTTATGGTGCTTAAGCTAAATTTTTCTGCTAATCCTTGTAATACGTCTAAGTTTACACCAACGTATTCGGTACGGTTAATTGGTTTGAAACCAACTTTAGGTACACGGCGTTGTAAAGGCATTTGACCACCTTCGAAACCAACCTTAGTAGAGTGACCTGAACGTGAACCCGCACCTTTGTGACCACGAGTTGATGTACCGCCACGACCAGAACCTTGACCACGACCTATTCTTTTACTAGTTTTTACAGAACCTTTTGCAGGTTTTAGATTACTTAAGTTCATTTTTGAAACTTATTGTGTTGCCCCTTCGCTTTCACTAATCAGGAAACAACGATTAAACAAAAAAATTTGCCTAAGATATAAATCTTAAGCAAATTCCGATAATAAAATTATATAGCTTCGATAGCTACTAAGTGATTAACTTTTCTAACCATGCCGATGATTGCTGCATTAGCCTCAACCTCAACACTTTGGTTTAATTTACTTAAACCTAAAGCTTTCATGGTTCTTTTTTGGCGCTCGCTTCTGTCGATAACGCTTTTTACCTGAGTGATTTTAATTTTCGCCATGTTCTTATCCGTTAAAAACTTTGTTTAAATCAACACCACGGTTTTGTGCTACGGTGTAAGCATCACGCATTTTAGTTAATGCATCAACTGTAGCTTTTACCACGTTGTGAGGATTTGATGAACCTTTTGATTTTGCCAATACGTTGTGGATACCAGCACTTTCTAGTACAGCACGCATCGCACCACCAGCAATTACTCCAGTACCTACAGCTGCAGGCTTAATTAATACAAAACCACCAGAGTATTTACCGATTTGCTCATGAGGTACAGTACCGTTCAAAATAGGAACTTTTACCAAGTTCTTTTTTGCATCGTCTACACCTTTTGCGATAGCCTCAGTTACCTCTTTAGCTTTGCCTAATCCGTAACCTACTACGCCGTTTTCATCACCTACAACTACGATAGCTGAAAAGCTGAAAGTACGACCTCCTTTGGTTACTTTAGCAACACGTTGGATGCTCACTAAGCGATCTTTTAATTCAATCTCGCTAGTTTTTACTCTTTTTATATTGATAGTTGACATTATATCTTATTTAATGATTAAAATACTAGACCAGCTTCGCGGGCGCCTTCTGCCAACGATTTTACACGACCATGGTATAGGTAACCATTTCTGTCGAAAACAACTTCTTTAACACCAGCTGCAATTGCTTTTTCGGCAACTAATTTACCTACTGCAACTGATTGCTCAGATTTGTTTCCTGAAGCATTGAAATCTTTAGATAAAGATGATGCTGCAACTATAGTTTTACCAGTTTCATCGTTAATGATTTGAGCATAAATACCTTTATTGCTTCTATAAACTGATAAACGTGGACGGTTTTCAGAGCCAGCAAGTCTTTTTCTGATACCTTTTTTAATACGCTCTCTGCGTGATAATTTTTTTCCTGCCATTTTAATTATTTTTTAGAAGCTGATTTACCTGCTTTTCTTCTTAACACTTCACCTACAAACTTGATACCTTTACCTTTGTAAGGTTCTGGAGCACGTAACGAACGGATTTTCGCTGCTACTTGACCGATCAATTGTTTGTCGATGCTCTCTAAAATAATTTTAGGAGTTTGACCTTTTTCTGATGTGGTCGTTACTTTAATTTCTTGTGGCAATTGGAACACGTAGTGGTGAGAATAACCTAATACTAAATCCAAAGTTTGACCTTGGTTTGAAGCACGGTAACCAACACCTACTAATTCTTGCTCTAATTTATAACCTTGTGTTACACCAAACACCATGTTGTTGATCAATGAACGATACAAACCGTGTAAGGCTCTGTGTCTTTTTTGATCTGTTGGACGTTGTACGGTTAAAACACCATCTTCTTGTGAAATAGTGATATCTCTATCTACTAACTGGGTTAACTCACCTTTAGGACCTTTTACAGTCACTAAATTATCGTTATCTACGGTAATGGTTACTCCAGCAGGGATGCTAATTGGGGCTTTTCCTATTCTTGACATTGCGTTATCCTCCTATTAATAAACATGACACAATACCTCACCACCAATGTTCAATTTGGCTGCTTCTTTATCAGTCATTACACCTTTAGAAGTAGATAAGATTGCGATACCTAAACCATTTAATACTCTTGGCATATTTTCAACGCCTGCATACTGTCTCAAACCTGGCTTGCTGATACGGATTAACGTACGGATAGCTGGGATTTTAGAGATTGCATTGTATTTCAACGCAATTTTGATCACTCCTTGAGCAGTAGTGTCTTCAAACTTGTAGTTTGCAATGTAACCTTTGTCGAAAAGAACTTTAGTGATTTCTTTTTTAAGGTTAGAAGCGGGAATTTCTACGATTCTGTGATTTGCTTTGATAGCATTTCTCAATCTTGTAAGATAGTCCGCTATTGGATCTGTATTCATTCTTATTGAATTGTGATAATGGTTTCCGTACGCGTCACCCGACTTCTGGACCTATTATCGGTTAATATTCTATTTTTTTTGCAATACGCTAATGAGTCATAAGCTGTAAGGGCTGCAAAAATACAACTTACAACTTATAACTCAAAAACTTATATCACTTAAATAATTACCAGCTAGCTTTTCTAACTCCCGGTATCTTACCTTCTAAAGCCATTTCACGGAAAGTTACCCTTGAAATACCGAAGGTACGCATGTAACCACGAGGACGGCCAGTTAACTTGCAACGGTTGTGTAAACGCACAGCCGAAGAGTTTTTAGGTAATTTATCTAACGCTGCGAAATCGCCGGCTGCTTTCAATGCTGCACGTTTCTCAGCATATTTAGCTACCATTTTCTGGCGTTTAACTTCGCGAGCTTTTACTCCTTCTTTTGCCATTATTGTTCTGCTTTTTGATTTTTAAATGGTAATCCAAATTGTTTTAAAAGTTCCAACGCTTCAACATCACTACCGGCAGAAGTTACGAAAGTAATATCCATACCTAAAATCTTGTTGATTTTGTCGATGTTGATCTCTGGGAAAATGATTTGCTCGGTAACACCTAAAGTGTAGTTACCTCTTCCATCAAATCCTTTATCGTTGATACCTTTGAAATCACGGATACGAGGCAAAGCTACAGAAATCAATCTGTCTAAGAACTCATACATGTTGTTGTCACGTAAAGTTACACGTACACCAATTGGCATACCTTTACGCAATTTAAAGTTTGAGATATCTTTTTTAGACTTAGCACTAACCGCTTGCTGACCAGTGATGGTAGACAATTCAAGGATAGAGCTATCAATGATTTTCTTGTCAGCTACAGAGTAACGACCAACACCTTGGTTGATAGAAATTTTCTGCAACTTAGGAACCTGCATAACAGTTTTGTAGTTGAACTTTTCTTTAAGAGCTCCTACAATTTCCTCTTTATATTTGCTTTTTAATCTTGGTACGTATGCCATTATTTAATTTCCTCCCCTGAAATTTTAGCAACTCTAACTAATTTCCCGTCGGCGTTTAACTTACGACCAACACGAGTAGTTTTACCAGATTTTGGATCAACCAACTGAACGTTTGAAATATGAAGAGCAGCCTCTTTTTTAATTATACCGCCATTTGGGCTAGCAGCGCTTGGCTTAGTGTGCTTAGATACAAGGTTTACACCTTCTACTACCACTCTATTTTGAGATATAAGTACTTCTTGTACTTTACCTTGTTGTCCTTTAGAATCGCCAGCAATAACTTTTACTAGGTCACCTTTACGGATCTTTAATTTTGCCGGTTTGTTAACTTTGTTTCCCATTTTATAATACCTCCGGTGCTAATGATACAATTTTCATGAATTGTTTTTCACGCAGTTCTCTTGCTACCGGGCCAAAGATACGTGTGCCACGAGGCTCGTCTTGGTTGTTTAACAACACGGCTGCATTGTCGTCAAAACGGATATAAGAACCATCTTTACGACGGATTTCTTTTTTAGTTCTAACTACAACTGCTTTAGAAACAGTTCCTTTTTTAATGTTACCAGAAGGCAATGCGCTTTTTACAGTTACAACAACTTTGTCACCAATTGAAGCGTATCTCTTGCCGGTTCCACCAAGTACACGGATTACCAATACTTGTTTTGCGCCGCTATTGTCGGCCACGTTTAATCTTGATTCCTGTTGTACCATCTTATTTAGCTCTTTCTAAAATTTGTACTAATCTCCAGTTCTTGTTTTTACTCAAAGGACGAGTTTCCATGATTAATACTGTATCACCGATACCGCATTCGTTTTTCTCGTCGTGAGCCATAAATTTGGTAGTTTTCTTCACGAACTTACCATAAATCGGGTGTTTCACTTTACGCTCCACTGCAACTACAACAGATTTATCCATTTTGTTGCTTACTACTAACCCGGTTCTTGTTTTTCTTAATTGTCTTTCCATTTCGACTCTAAAGTTATTTAGTTTCAGTAGCTGCTGCTGCTTTTTTAGCAACAGACAATTCAGTGTTTAATCGGGCTATAGTTTTTCTAGCCGCAGTGATGCGGTTAGGATTCTCGATAGCCGAAATTGTGTGCGCAAATTTTAACTTAACTAAGTTTTGTTTTTCTTCTGCGATCTTAGCTACTAGTTCTTCTTGTGAAAGCCCTTTGATTTCTGAGTTTTTCATCTTATTAATTTTTATATGATGGGTCTAGCGGTTGTAATAACAAGTTACTTACAACATTGATCCCATCTAACTTTTTATGCTTCTACGTAATCTCTACGTACTACAAATTTGGTTTGAACAGGTAATTTCTGAGCAGCAAGTCTTAATGCTTCTTTAGCGATGGCCAAAGGCACACCTTCTGCTTCGAAAAGGATACGTCCAGGTCTAACTACTGCTACCCAGTATTCTGGAGCACCTTTACCTTTACCCATACGTACCTCAGCTGGTTTCTTCGTTACCGGCTTATCCGGGAAAATTCTGATCCAAACTTGACCTTCACGTTTCATGTAACGAGTTACCGCGATACGTGCTGCCTCGATTTGGCGACTTGTGATCCAAGTAGCTTCTAAAGACTTGATACCAAAAGATCCGAATGATAGCTCAGCACCACGAGTTGCTAAACCCTTCATCCTGCCTTTTTGCATCTTTCTGAACTTGGTTCTTTTTGGCTGTAACATTTTATTTAAATATTATCGTTGAACGATTTGTTAACTATTTGCGTGGACCTCTATTTTGGCCACCGCCTCTATTATCTCTTCCGCCTTGACCAGGACGACCGCCACCGCGTTTGTCGTTGTTCCTTCTGTCGCCGCCGCCTCTGTTATCTCTTCCGCCATCGCGTCCGCCGAAGTTTCCTTCTGGTCTGCCACCTTTACCAGGTGCGTTGTTTGCAGCGCCAATGTTTGGAGAAAGATCACGTTTACCGTATACTTCACCTTTACAGATCCATACTTTGATACCTATTTTACCATAAGTAGTTAAAGCTTCTGCTAAAGCGTAGTCGATATCGGCACGGAAAGTATGCAAAGGAATTCTTCCTTCTTTATACTGTTCTGTACGAGCCATCTCAGCACCACCTAAACGGCCAGAAGTCATGATTTTGATACCTTCTGCTCCCATTCTCATGGTTGATGCGATTGATGATTTCATAGCTCTACGGAACGAAATCCTAGCTTCTAACTGTTTTGCAACACCTTCTGCTACCAATTGAGCATCAAGCTCTGGACGTTTGATCTCGAAAATGTTGATTTGAATTTCCTTTTTAGTCAATTTCTTCAACTCTTCTTTGATCTTGTCAACTTCTTGGCCAGCTTTACCGATTACAATTCCTGGACGTGCTGTGTGGATAGTAACTGTGATACGTTTTAACGTACGCTCGATTACTACTTTAGAAACACCGCCCTTTGCAATACGTGCTGAAAGGTATTTTCTGATTTTCTCGTCCTCAACTAATTTATCAGCATAGTTGTTGCCACCGAACCAGTTAGAATCCCAACCTCTGATGATTCCTAACCTGTTACCTATTGGATGTGCTTTTTGTCCCATTTCTGTTAATTAGTTTGAGTTTCAACGTTTTTACTATCTACTACAAGGGTAACGTGGTTTGAACGTTTACGAATTCTATAACCACGGCCTTGAGGTGCTGGTCTCAATCTTTTTAATTGACGACCACCGTCTACCATAATCGATTTAACGAATAATTGGCTTTCTTCAGGGCGAGAACCAGAATTTTTTTGCTCCCAATTGTTGATGGCAGACAATAAAAGTTTTTCAACTCTTATAGCAGCTTCTTTATTGGTGTACTTCAAAATCTGTAATGCTTTCTCAACACGCTCACCTCTGATAAGATCCACAACTAAACGCATCTTTCGCGGTGAAGTTGGGCAATTGTTTAATTTCGCTACTGCTTCCATCTTTTAATTATTTTTTCTTTTCAGAGTGGCCTCTAAAGGTTCTAGTTGGAGCGAACTCCCCTAGCTTGTGGCCAACCATGTTTTCTGTTACGTATACTGGTATAAATTTATTGCCGTTATGCACTGCAAATGTGTGACCAACGAAATCTGGTGAGATCATTGATCTACGTGACCAAGTTTTGATTACAGTCCTTTTGCCTGAATCATTCATAGAGTTTACTTTTCTCTCTACGTTATGGTCAATATAAGGTCCTTTTTTAATTGAACGAGCCATTATTTCTTCCTTTTCTCTATGATGAAACGATTTGAGTATTTTTTCTTAGAACGAGTTTTGAAGCCTTTAGCTAAAACGCCGTTTCTTGAACGTGGGTGACCACCTGATGATCTACCCTCACCACCACCCATTGGGTGATCTACAGGGTTCATCGCTACAGGACGAGTACGAGGACGACGACCGATCCAACGGCTACGGCCTGCTTTACCCAACACTTCGTTTGCATGATCAGAGTTAGAAACTGTACCAATAGTGGCAAGACAAGTAACTAAGATAGATCTTACTTCACCTGAAGGTAATTTGATGGTAGCGTATTTACCGTCTCTTGCTGCTAATTGAGCATAAGATCCAGCGCTACGTGCTAACTGAGCACCTTTACCTGGGTGTAATTCTAAATTGTGGATGATAGAACCTAGAGGGATATTCGCTAATTTTAAAGTATTACCTACTTCTGGAGTAGCTTTATCACCCGAAAGCACTGTTTGTCCTACTTGCAATCCTTCCGGTGCAATGATATAACGCTTCTCGCCGTCTGCATAGTTTAATAATGCGATACGTGCGGTACGGTTAGGATCGTATTCAATTGTAGCTACAACTGCAGGGATATCAAACTTATCACGTTTAAAGTCAATTAAACGGTAAGATTTTTTATGACCACCGCCCATATAGCGCATTGTCATTTTACCTGTATTGTTACGTCCTCCCGATTTCTTAGAAGATACAACCAATGATTTTTCGGGCTTGGTTGCTGTAATCTCCGTAAAGCTTGCGCCTACCCTAAAACGGGTTCCCGGAGTGACTGGTTTAAATTTTCTTAAGCCCATAGTTATTAATTATTCAATTTTTATATTAAATATTCGCGTAATAATCTATTGTTTCGCCATCTTTCAATGTAACAATAGCTTTTTTGTATTTAGGGCTACGGCCAGTTACTAAACCTGCTTTAGTGTTTCTGGTTTTTGCCTTACCTTGAACTACCATTGTGTTTAGGGCTACGATGGTTACACCATACATTTGCTCAATGGCTTTCTTAATCTGCAATTTGTTAGCTCTGTGATCTACTTGGAAAGTAAAACGGTTAGCTTTTTCAGTCAATGCAGATGCTTTTTCGGTTAAAATTGGTTTTTGTAAGATTTCCATATTACTTGGCAAATGCCTCCTCCAATGTTTTAAGCGAGTTAGCAGTTAACAAAAGTTTACCAGCGTTCAACACATCATAAGTGTTTAAATCACCAGCAGTAATCACTTTAGTTTTCTGAATATTTCTGCTTGATAAATAAATATTGTTGTTTTGCTCTGGTAACACTAACAAAGTTTTTTCGTTAGCTAAGTTTAATGCGTTTACCAAGTTCAAATAGTTTTTAGTTTTGATGCTATCAAAGCTGAAATCTTCCAAAACAACAATGCTGTTATCTTGTGCTTTATATGCTAAAGCTGATTTACGAGCCAATGATTTTAGCTTTTTGTTCAATTTAAAACTATAGTCACGAGGTTGAGGACCAAAAACACGACCACCACCATTGAATAATGGAGATTTAATGCTTCCGGCACGTGCACCACCAGTACCTTTTTGTTTGTATAATTTACGGGTAGAACCAGCAATTTCGTTACGTTGCTTAGATTTGTGAGTACCTTGACGTTGGTTAGCCAAATACTGTTTTACATCTAAATAAATCGCGTGATCGTTTGGTGTTACACCAAATACCGACTCAGGAAGTTGCACCTTGGCACCTGTCTCTTTTCCTGAAATGTTTACTACTTTAACTTCCATCTTGCTTACTTATCTAAGATTACGTAAGAACCTTTAGCTCCTGGAATGGAACCACTAACTACCACTAGGTTTTGCTCAGCGTAAACTTTCAATACTTGTAAGTTTTGAACTTTCACTCTATCACCACCTGTTCTACCAGCCATACGCATTCCTTTGAATACACGTGAAGGCCATGAAGAAGCTCCTAATGAACCTGGTGCACGCATTCTGTTATGCTGACCGTGAGTTTGACCACCCACACCAGCGAAACCATGACGTTTTACAACACCTTGGAAACCTTTACCTTTTGAAGTTCCAACAACATCAACGTAGTCACCTTCTGCGAAGATATCTACAGTTACTGTGTCGCCTAAGTTTAAACCATCAAACTCAGTGAACTCAACAAGCTTACGTTTTGGGGTAGTGTTTGCTTTAGCGTAATGACCTTTTAAAGGTTGCGTTACGTTTTTTTCTTTTGCTTCATCAAATCCCAACTGGATAGATGAATAACCGTCTTTTTCTTCGGTTTTAACTTGTGTAACTACACAAGGCCCAGCTTCGATTACAGTACAAGGAATGTTTCTTCCTTCTGCATCGAAAATACTGGTCATTCCTACTTTTTTTCCAATAATTCCTGACATTTCTTTAATTAAGTTAACACCCATCGAAGCAGTAGGGCTTCGTTCAAGGTGGATATACAATCCCCGCAAAGGGACGGCAAAGATAGACAAGAATTATTAATTTTCAAATAGTTAGCTAAAAAAAATTTAGCTATTGATTGGCCAGCATTTCCAACTCGGAAAACAAACTTGCCATAATTTGGCAGAAAAGAAGGCCTAAAAGCTAAAAAACTGACTTTTAAACCTTTACGAAAGAAGTATTTTTTATTTGAAAAGCACCAACAGCAATACTTGGTTTAAGCCAATCCCTCTTTTCGCTTTACGGTGCCAAGCCAAGCTCGGCACCGTGCTCGCTACCATAGGGTTGATTAACCTAGTGCAATGCACAAAGGTTCACTGAAATTTTCTACTAATGAGCAAAACCGCCACTCAAACTGATCATGATAATAGAAAGCACAATTAAACCAATCAATACGTAGAGATAATCTTTTTCGATAAAAAAGCTCACCACTGCCATAATTACTCGGGCAATTGGCGTAAAGATCAACATTAAAAGTCCGAATTGTACAATGGCCACTCCCTTGAAAGTGATCACTTCCTCAAAAATAGCGGCAACGGTTTTTAACGATACTTTATTAATATCAAATACGGCATAGTCTATTTTTTCACTGCCATGGTCAAAAAGAAAGATGATACCACCTAGTATTACAATGGCCATAGAAATATAAACCCCAGCTCGAAGTAAGTTACCTACAAGGGATTGAATGTCTTTATCAGTAATTTGTTTCGTTTCTTGCATCATTAAAATCCACCAGAAAGTCCTTTGTAAATCATTTGTATGGCCAAGATGGTTACTACCACCGCAAATACAATCTTCAGTTTATCGGTTTTAGCCTTTACCAATACTTTTGCGCCAACGGTTGCCCCTATCAATACACCAATACAAACCGGCATGGCAATCCCTGGATCTATTTGTCCGCGGTGCAAATAAACCACGGCACTTGCCGCAGCGGTAACGCCCATCATAAAATTACTGGTTGTGGTAGATACTTTAAAAGGTAAACGCATGATGTTGTCCATTGCAATTACTTTTAAGGCTCCACTGCCAATTCCCAACAAACCTGATAAGGTACCTGCAAACAACATCATAAAAAAGCCACCTGCTACATTTTTCACGGCATAAGGTGTTTCTACTCCTTGATTTGGATAAGAACCATTCAGCTTGAAAAATTTAGCGCCTTTACTGCTATAATCTAACGTAGTATGATCTACCTTCTTTCTCAAAGTCATCATGGAAGAGAAGATGAGGATACAGCCAAAAATAACGGCAACATAAGCTGCATTTAAATAAACTGCAATAACAGCTCCCAAAATAGCCCCAACAGTGGTGGCAATTTCAAGGAACATACCAATCCGCATATTGGTCAATCCTTCTTTTACGTAGGCAGCAGCCGAACCTGTAGAGGTAGCAATCACCGAAATGATAGAAGCTCCAATAGCATAATGGATATCAACCCCTAAACCTAAAGTTAACAGGGGGATAATGATCACACCGCCTCCAAGACCTGTTAACGAACCTAAAAAGCCCGCTAAAAAAGCGCCTAGAAGTACAATTATGGTAAAAATTAATACCGACATGGCGGCAAATATAAATCACTTCAATTGGCTTTGTGCAATAAAAAAGCAATAAAAGAATGCCTATAGATCATATGGGCAAACACGGATAATCTATTTACAAGCCTCCTTTGCGAAAAGAAAAACAACAATAATTCTTACTTTAGAGCTTCCAAATAGGCTATGTATCAAACAAGCAAATGAAATTATCGCTCCAACGTATTACCAACGCTACGACATTTATACCGGCAATAGATGGGCTGAGATTTATAGCTATTTTTAGTGTAGTACTGTTCCACATTGTAAAATACATTACTACTAAAGACAATCACTATTACCCAAATATTGATTTCACGTCAATACAGCATATTTTTGAGAAAGGTCGAATAGGCGTTCCTTTATTTTTTGTGATTAGTGGGGTCATTCTAGGTATACCGTTTAGCAAAACCAATATTCTTAATGGACCTTCCGTAAATTTGAAAAAATTCTTTCTACGTCGTTTAACAAGATTGGAACCCCCATATCTATTAAGCCTAACTATTTTATTTATTGGCAGTGTTTATTTTGCAAAAACATTAAGCTTCAATGAGGGCATAGAAAGTTATTTTGCTTCTATTTTTTACGTCCATTGGATCGTGATGCCTCAATATCTACCATTAATTAACAAAGTTACGTGGAGCTTGGAAATAGAGATTCAGTTTTACTTATTAATGCCTGTACTTGCTGCGATAATATATCGGGCAAAATTACCTATTACTCGATATACAGCTTACATTGCTCTAGCTTTATGCTGCATGATCAGCAATTACTTTTTCATACAGCATTATCGGACATTATTTGGCTTTATACATTTTTTTTTAGCTGGTATGGCTTTAGCAGATCTGTATGTTAGGAAACAACTTATTTTCCCCAAAACCAAATTAGATAATTTAATTGCAGTAGTTATTTTCTGTGCAATTTGGTTTTACGATTTTAGACGCACAGGTTCTCCTAGTGAGCTGTTTTTTTGGGAATTTTATTTAGCTGTCTGCTTTTTCTTTTTTTGCTATTATGTTTTATTACATAACACACTCCCTATTCTTTCACATAAAATCATCACCAATATTGGAGGCATGTGCTACTCTATTTATTTACTTCATTATCCCATAATCAGTTTATTCGGAAGGATTTTAATTAAGCATCAGCTTTTCAGCAATGGATACCTGAACATGATTATTTACACCATCATCTTCCTCATCATTATTATGGCGATATCCATGTTGTTTTTTCTCCTTATTGAGCGACCATGCATGAAAGAAGATTGGTATAAAAACATCTTTAATTTCAGAAAAAGAAGACCTAGGTCATCAATTGCTTAATCATTTCAGAACTCAGTTCTCTTCCCGCTAACAACCTATTACTAAAAAAAGATTTAGCGGCTTCGAAATGTGCTTTGTAGCCTTTCATGTCTCCGTAGCCAATAATGGAAGCCCACTCATGTACCGCCGTATGAAATTCGAGATCATCTTTTCTCATCTCTTTATTATAAAGGGCGGCCTGTATGGTCTCTTCCAATAGCTCTTCATTTTTAAAAAGATACTCCGCAATGCCCAAGCGCAAACGGAAGGGTGGTGTTTGACAAATCAAATTATCGTATGGATTAACGTCCATCGCATGCCAAGCGCAAACCATGCTCAAAATGCTCAGGTGCGAATTCGGTTTTCTTTGATGGGTTTTATCTGCCAAGCTAAAGGTTTCCATCATTTCACCATTTAGCAGCATCGGCTTTTCCTGATCACTAAATATAAAATCTTTGGCAGCATAGATCTTATTTCTAAAAGCCGTTTCATTCTCCCCTATCATTAAGGCAAAAAGCTCGCTTTCTGTTTTAGCGTATTCCCTTACCTGAATTTGTGCATAAGGATTTAAAATGGCCAGTCCTGCATAAATGTGCGACTTATAGCTAAAGATGCGAAGGGTGGTCAATATTTTAATATTATCAATGCCACCGGCATATACTGGATTATCCCAAGGATAGAAGCCTGCATTTTTCCAAGCAGAGCCCATACTCTCAAACCCCATGTGCGTTACCGCCTGCGTATCGGCCACTATTTTATCATGTTGCTGATAGCTTTCCATTTCAATCATGTTAGAACCTAATGTTTGATAAACATCTAAAGCTTTTTGATAAGCCTCATCGGTTGCTTTGTGGCGAATGACCACCAAGGTTTGTCCTTGGGTACTAAACCCTGGGCCATGCAGTGAGTGACTGGTTACGATATGCGCATCTGTAGGAAGGTATTTTTCAAAAGCGGCAATTTCAGGGTGCTTTACCGAAGTTTGTCCAGCAACAATTGCCCCATACTTGGTAGATTTTGCAAATCGTGAGACTACTTCATCAATTTTTTCGGCTTCCACAGCGTAAATAATAAAATCCGATTTTCGAGAAACCTCATGTCCATCTGCCAATATTACTACATTTTGTGGCAAAAGCTCCTCCTGAAGTTCTTGCAATCGGTGGGGCATATCAGTTCCGCAAACTTCATAGCCAGCTTTAGCAAAAGCCAGTGCGTAGAGTTTGCCCATATCTCCCAGTCCTATTATTCCTATGTGCATTTTGCAAATTTATCGTTGTCTAACCATAAAAAAATGACCCGAATCAATTGATTTCTTGATTAAACATCCTAACTTGAGCAAAATTAACGAGACATGCCAAGCTGATTGGCTATAATATTTATCTAAATATACTGTTTTAGTATAAACGATATTTACTAGATTATGAGACAAACCATACTTTCTATCACTAGCATTTTATCTTTTACGCTTTGTTTTGGCAATGCTTTTGCCCAAACCCCAACGCCTACCACCGTTCAAAAACCAATTGCCAATACGGCTAGAACAAACACTTGGGAACGTGATTCGGTTAAAAACAACGACCCGAGTTTAAACGGGCAATATCAATTTATGCTATCACGTACCAGAACTTCGCCTGACGGCTATAAGATGGTAGCAAAATATAGATTAGACCAGCTTTGGAAAAATGTAAGTGATACGCTTAGAAAAGAGCGGGCTGAACGGAAAAGTCTTCAGCAAAAACTTACGGACCAAGGGAAAACGGTTAGCTATTTAAAAACCGAAATTTCTGGCAAAGATGCTTCGTTGAACGAGAGTACCGATAAATTAAACGAGATTAAATTTTTGGGTATTTCTTTTGATAAAGGTACTTATAGCATTATCGTTTGGAGTATTATTGGCGTTTTAGTGATTGCTTTAATCATCATTGTTGCTCGTTCTGGAAAAAGCATCAGCGAAGCTAAACATCGTTCACAACTTTACAACGAAATCTCGGACGAGTACCAAGCCTATAAATCAAAAGCGGTGGAGAAAGAACGTAAATTGGCAAGGGAACTGCAAGATGAGCGCAATAAGTTGGAAGAGCTGACCAACGGAAGACGTTAATCAGCCCAACTTATTTATTCTTTATTGCGTTTTGTTTGATATAAAGCGATCAATTCTATTTGTCTAAGAACAATCCGTAATGACTTTGCATGTATTTAATGATGGCATCTGCAATTTTAGTACCCGATGCTTTACGTTCTGTAGGGTTGTTCCTTAAATTAGGCCCGTGCGTTTCTAATTGAATGGCCGAAACTGCCCCACTGGTTCTTGAACCATAGGTTAGCGTACAATAACCACCATTGAAATAATCATCGTTATTAGGTTTTGGATCTTGCTTGCTCGGCACCGCTCTAATTCCCTCGTTTTCCAACAAAGTTCCAAAAGCATAGTCGCCCCTAATTAATTGCGAAAAAGGATAAGCTGAAGTGGTAGAAAGATGATAGATACTTGAAGTAGTAGCAAGACTGTTTAATCCTGCATCTGTACCGTTCAAGTTCGCTTTTGATACGATATAACCTACCTCGATGCGAGGAACCGTATGCCCGTGTCCGTGCATATCCAAAAACAAACCTTTGCCTACATTTTTTTGAACCATATCCTGTGCTCCTTTTAAAAAAGCATGGTATTCACGCCAAAGCTGGTTGGCGGCTTCTGTCTTATGATAAGTTTCTTCCAGTGCCCTGTTGGGTTCCATTCTAGACCTTGCCACATCATTCACAATCATATGTGGGCGCAAACCTGTTCGGGCATATAAGGCATTAGCTATTTCAGTGGTTAAAGCCGTTACATATAAATCTCTAACAATTACCGCATCTGGGTTATCTCTTTGTGCCCAACCATCGGGAATAATGGTTCCGTCATGTGGAGAGGCCAAAATAATTGGAGACTTTAAATCGCCTACAATGAACTTCACATAGTTGTTAGCACCATAAACGGTAGTATTGGGCTTATAGTCAACCGTTATTGGCGGTTGCGGATCATCTTCCTTACTATTGTTACCTTTTTTACAAGATAGGATGAACAGGCAGGTACCGATATATAGTAATAGGCTAATTTTTTTCATTGTTTTAAGCTTTTTGGTTTAAATAAGTGATTTCTTGCTCCACGCTGTCAAAATTTCTCCCACAATATTTCCGACCCCATAGGCTGGGTCTTCTTCCACATCTCTTCCCCATTTGAATGGTGTTGGCACTTTATTGTCGTGCCTGTAACCTCTGATGTGCGTAAATTCATGTGCAATATGGCGGGCTAACCGTCGGGCCAGCTCACCCTTTTCCTGCAACCAATAATCATAAGTGGTAAATTGATAGTTACAAGCATAAGAAGCACCCAATGTTCCTTTTTTGTCGCCGTTATTTTTAACATTGATGTGGAGCTTTACCTCCTTTTCTTTCAACAGGTTTTGATAAACGGCCTCACCACTGATACGGCCTGTTTTTTCATCGTAAACGACAAGGAAACATGCCTTCTTTGATTTGCTATAGGCAGAGTCGTTATAGCTTTGCTTAAAAAGCGCCTCCTTAAATTCCTTGGAGCGGAAAACTTTTGCCAGTAACATTTGTGCTTTTTTAACAGTATCCGCAAAACCTTCGGGCACTTTTGCCCCCTCTTCTACCGTATAGGAAACACTGAGTTTGAAATCAGCAATGTCTGTTTGTTTTGAGTGACCCGATGATGGTATCGCAAAAATATTGATGGCCAATAGTGCCAAAACGATTAATAGTAGCAATCCTATTTTTTTCATTTTCCTCGTGTTAAGATTGATCGATAGCGATTTTCAGAGGCAGTATGAAGCAGAGATTAGTCCATGAAATAACGAGGAGGAGCATTTCACTCCCCCTGTTAAAAACATATTTGACTACAATAAAGGATTTTGTTTCATATAGGGGTTGGCCTGCAATTCGCGTCTTGGAATTAAGAACTGCCAACGTACATTGTCTGCGTTTATAGGTGTAGTAACCCCAACATTAGCCAATGTTGTTGTTGAACCTGTTCCACTCCTATCCAAGGATAATTTTAACCTTTTAAGATCTAGGAATCGGAAACCTTCGCCCCATAGTTCAATCCGTCTTTGCATCATGATCAAACCATTGTTATCATTTGCAATATCTGAGATGTTATCTGGACGCGTATAATTAGGATCCCTATTCTTGGCCAATACATCGATGATATCTGCAGCTTCATTAATCAGGCCCAGTTTTGCCTTGGCTTCGGCAGCAATCAGATACATTTCTGCTACACGCATATAAGGAATGTCTCCAGCACTTACTGCAGGATCGGATACCACAAACTTTTTCTGCATATAAACTGCTCGTGTCTGTGAAGCTACAGGTTGGCCAGTGGAAGCATCAATTACTCCTGGAAAATTAACATAGTCATTAACATTATCGCAGAATAATTTTTTCCTGATATCTGTATTGGCTAAAGAATTATAAAGTGAAATACTGATCTTTTTAGGATTTGACCTCGTATGTGAAGAGTTAAAGTTAGAAGACATATAAGCGAAGAAAGAACCATAACTTGGCAGCTGTTCTGGCAGTTGATGTGCTCCCCACATCCATTCAGAGTTCTTCATATCACTAAACCCATCCAAATACGCTGAACTTGACATCAATGGATAGCCTCTCAACGCTTCTTGTGCATAATAAGCAGCATCAGTCCAATTTTGTTGGGTTAAAGCTACACGAGCTTTAATTCCCTGGGCAACGCTCTTATCAATATGTGTTCTGTATAAACCTCTAGGTGGTGCACCGTTCAATAAAGTAATCGCTTGATCTAGGTCTTTGTTCACTTGGATGTATACCTCTTCTACGGTATTCCTAGGCTGTGGATCCAAAGAATACTTAGTGACTACAGGCACTCCCAATTGCACTCTGGCTGATGTAGTGTTTGCAGAAGACACGTCTGACAGTGTTGTTTTATCATATCTCATTCCAAAAAGTTGCACCAACATAAAATGTGCCCAACCCCTTAAGGCCAAACATTCACCTTTAATCACATTTTTCTGTGCTTCTGTCGCGTCTGGAACTCTATCAATACCTTCTAAAAGGATATTGGCATTGGCAATAATGCGATAATAAAGTCTGTAAGAAAAATAAGGTAAATCATTCAATTCTGAACGGTGATCCGTCCACCTGTAAGCACCTCTAAAATATACGGTACCTGTAGCGGTATGCACAATGTCTTCGCCCATGAAGTCTAAAACAATCATCATGGCAGGATGACCATCTTGTTCCTGATCTGAATATTGCATGTAAGTGGCCCGATAAATCCCGTTAAGGGCAACTTTTACGTTGTTAATGTTATCGAAAATCTTGGCAGCATCTATCTGATCAGATGGCGTGGTATCTAAATAGCTCTTTTTGCACGCACCTAAAGTGAGCAAAAAGAAAAGGACAGTTAAAATTGATAAATATCTTTTCATTATTGACAAATTCTATAATGTTACGTTAAGACCAAAACTCACAATACGAGAAGGTGCGTAGGTATATTCGGCATCCCCAGTATAGGTTTGCGTTGGATCCATCCCTTTTCTCGCAGAGGTAATAAATAAATTTTCGCCATTTACATAAGCTTTAACATTGGTAAGCTTTAACCTACTCAATAACTTTTTAGGGAAATTGTAGGTAACAGAAACCGTACGTAAATTCAGGTAATCAGATTTTGTTAACCAACGATCCGTATCTGAAATGGTAGTTGTAGTACTTAAAGCTGGGATGTCTGTTATGTCACCTGGCTTTTGCCAACGTTTTAACATGTCTACGTGTAGTGCTCTACCGTTGGTAGTGGTCCCGCCCCTAAACATTAAAGAACGATAATCATTATCAAAGGTGTAACCTCCTACCTGATAGATCATCAATGCTTGCAATGACCAATTTTTATAAGTAAAAGTATTATTGATACTACCAAAGAAATCAGGAATAGCACTACCTGCATAATAATAAGCAGCATTGGTGATAGACGTGGTATACGTTTGACCGTTATAAGTCGCTGCAGATACCTTCGGATCAACAGGCACGTACAAATTACTACCTGTTTGCGGATCAACTGCTACCCAGTCTCTTAACCAAAACTCGTATAGCGATTTTCCTGTTTCATATTTTTTGGTACCACTCACCCTGCCTTCGTAAGATGATGGAAGCGAAAGAATTTTATTTTTAAAGGTGCTCCAGTTGACATCAACACCCCATTTAAAGCTTTTGGTTTTAATGGGCACACCGTTTAGCTGTATCTCTATCCCTTCGTTGCGCATACTTCCAAAGTTATCGTTGTAAGTAAGCAAGCCAGAGGTTAAGGGTAGTGTTACGGCAAACAATAGGTTGCTAGACTGACGACGAAAAGCTTCCACAGTACCACCCAATCTATTTTTAAGTACTGAAAACTCTACCGCCACATCGGCATTTTGGTTAGATTCCCAAACTAAATTTTGATTTCCTCCTTGAGTAAGCAACGCTCCTGGCTCGGTTCCGTTGTTGTAACCCAAATCATATAAGCGTTGATAGGTAAAGTAACTACCTGTACGGTCATTACCCACCTCACCATAGGAAGCTCTAATTTTAAGGGTATTTACCCATTTTACCTTGAAGAACGGCTCCCTATCAATGTTATAAGCGCCACTTACCGACCAGAAGTTACCCCATCTGCTTTTTTGAGAAAACCTTGAAGAACCATCTCTTCTGAATGATCCAGAGAATAGGTAACGTCCTTTATAGCTATAGTCTATTTTAGAAAGGTAACCTTCGGTTTTATAATCTCTATCATAAGAACTCAAAGCGGTAGTGGTGGTCATGTTGTCCAATACAGGCAATCCCGAAATTCCTTCGCTACGTCGAGAACCCGAAAGGTAATCGTAATAATTCAGGTAATTTTCGTGGCCAACCAATACACTAATTTTGTGCTTATCAATGGTTTTACTCCAAGTTAAAAGTTGGTTAAAGTTTAAGTAGGTGGTTAAGGTATTGGTTCTGGTGGTTCTTCCCACACCTACAGCATCGCCCATTACACTGTTATCATAAACGTTGCTACGATAGTTTCCAAGGTTAAAGCTAAAGGTGGAAGTAAATTTGAAATCCTTCCAGAAATTTGCCTCCACATTGGCCACACCATTTAATGAATTTCTTCTTACTTGGTTTACGTTATATAAAGTTTCGTAAACCACGTTTCTTCCGGTAAACAGCGGCCTGTAATCTCCTGGATCGTATATTTTATTGCCATTTGCATCGAGAATATAAGCGCCAGTGATAGCATTATGTTTAAAAACCGGATAAATTGGGGCCAGAATAAGGTCAATATAAAATGGGTTCTCATTAATTCCACTGCTTTCATTCGCCTGATCGGACTTGGTGTAGGTTCCAAATAAATTTAAACCAAACTTCAACCAGCTCATGGGGTTAGAATTAACCCTTAACCTACCAGAAAAACGTTTAAAATCCGAACCAATTACGTAACCATTTTCATCCAAATAATTTAAAGACACATAATGATCTGTTTTACCAGCACCGCCACTTAAAGAAAGCGACAAATCGGTTCTCATTCCTACTCTCTCTAACTCATTTTTAAATCGAACATCATCTGGGTAAAGTAATCTGGCGTTAGGATTAATCAATCCATTTTGCAACACAATTTCGTCATCTGCCACATTGAATGGGTTCCATCCCACATAATTTTTTAAATCGTTAGTAGCACCAGCAGCACTACCTGAAGTTCCATTTTTTAAAGCTTCCCAAACTACGGGAAAATATTGGTAGGCATCTAAAGTTTCATAATTAGGAAGCCCTCTTTCTGAGAACGCATGGGTAAGTTTGGCTGTAATGTTACTTTTCCCATTATTAATCCCTCTTTTAGTCGTAATCAATACTACACCATTAGCAGCTCTTGAACCATACAAGGCTGTAGCCGAAGCATCTTTTAGAATAGAGATATTATCAATATCCTCTGGATTGATGTTGCTGATGACGCCTTCGTATGGTGCACCATCCAAAATGTAAAGTGGTGCATTATCTCCAGTTACCGAACCAAAACCTCTGATACGAATATCTGGTCCCTCTCCTGGCTGACCGTTACCCGCTGTAGTTTGAACTCCTGGTGAAGCACCTACAATCGCTGCGTTAAGGTTACTAATTGGTCTTTGTTCAATATCTTTTGCCGAAATTTTAGTGACAGAGTTGGTCAGTTCGTTTCTGGTAGTGGTACCAAAAGCAATCACTACTTCATCCAGTTGCTTGCTATCTTTAGTTAAGGCAATTTCATATTTATTCAGTGCGGTTAATGTAATCTCCTTGGTTACGTAACCAATGTAGCTTAACACTAAAACTTTATCATTGGCTTTTACGTTGATAGAGAAATTTCCATCGCCATTGGTCATTGTTCCTACCGTAGAGCCTTTAACCCTTATGGAAACACCCAACAAGGGAATTCCGTCTTCGGCGTCGGTAATGTTACCTGTAATGGTACGGTCCTGTTGTACAGCAACGCCCACAGATGTTGTTTCATGGCTCTGTATGGATGGTTTCAAAGAGATGATTTTCTCGTCGATGGTATAACTCAACGACATCCCTTTCAATACCGAGCTCAACACCACATCAATGGGTGCATTTGAAAAATTTGCAGAGACTTTTCTGTCGTCGGATACTTCTTTACTGTTGTAAATAAAGTAGTAGCCCGTTTGCGACCTCAGCTCCTTAAATACTTCTTTTAAGGTGATGTTTTGTTTTTTAATGCTTACGTTTTGCCCTAGGGTTTTGGCACTTACATGTAAACTAAAAACAAACACAATTACGGCAATGATTCTCATAACCAGTAAGGCTTTTTTAAATAGTTGGTTTTGTTTGGTCGAAAAATCGCTGCTAAAAATAGCGCACGACAATCTACAATGTATTTTTTCTTTCATACATTTGTATATAAGGGATTTGAATAAATAGTGTTCGTTCTAGTTTATTATTTGTTTGGCCCGTTGCTTTTCTCGGTTGCCGCCGGGAAAAGCTCTTTTTGCCTCTGTTATTTCTATTTCGTCATCTTCTTTTGACAGGTAATTACATTATTTTCTACTCCAAAAACTACATCACCAGTAAGCTCAAGAGCTTTTAACACGTTTGAGACATTGGCATTTCTTGGAATGACACCCGTAAAAGAAATATCTGGTTTTTCGCCTTCGTATTTTACTTTCACATTGTACCACCTCATTAATTCTTTCATGATCTCATCGATATTGGTATTATTGAATACGAACAAATCATTTTTCCAAGCCATCACTTCTTCGATATTTGCCAAACGTTGCTTAGTATCTTCACTGCTTTCGGTATATAAAATTTGTTTTCCCGGAGTTAGCAATTCCGAATGACCATGTTTACTGAATTGTACAGATCCTTCTAATAAGGTAAGCTCCGAGCGGTATTCGTCTGGGTAAGCCATTACGTTGAAATGAGTGCCCAGCACTTTAATTTCGGCACTGCCATTCACCACATAAAATGGTCTTTTTTGGTCTTTCTCTATTTCGAAGTAAGCTTCCCCCTTAATTTCTACTTTGCGAGACTCCTTGTCAAAAGCTACAGGAAATTTGATGGACGACGAGGCGTTGAGCCATACTTTACTGCCATCAGATAAAACCACGCTAAACTTCCCTCCTGCTGGAGTGGCCAAGGTGTTGATTTTTTGAGTTTCGTTTTCGCTACTACCTTTCACCAAATAAATAATTTGGCCTTTAGCATCCTTTTCGATAGAAATATCTCCTTGAGTAGCTAATTTTCCACCAGTACTATTGTCCAAGGTAATGGTAGAACCATCTGCAAGGGTCAATATCGCCTTATCGCCACCAGGCAAAACATCGTTATGATAGGCTAAAGGCGCTTTTTTGCCAATATTATTTTGGCTTGCGTAGTAAAGTGCAAAGCTTCCAAGTACGAATAAGGCCGCGGCTGCCGCATATTTCCAAAAAGAAGGGCGCTTACGACCATCCGACTTTTTTGGGCCGGTAATGTTGCCGTACATGCTATCCCAATCTATTTCATGCACCAACACATCAGATTGCACTTTTTTATTGTGTTCATCCATAAAGGCAAGTACTTGCTCTTTCGTTTCTGGATTATTGATATAAGCAAACAGTTCCACGTACTCTTCTTCAGTAATGCTTTTATCTACATACTTTTGGAAAAGTTCGTTTAATCGGTCGTTTGCCTCTGGTGTCATCTGATGCGTTTGATTGTTCATGTTTACAATTATTGTCGTTAATTTATTTCACAACCAATAATTTCTGCTTTTCTGCATTAGGCTTGCCTTTGTTGATCCACAAGATGTAAGTACCAGCAGGTATGTTGGCTAAATCCAACTTTACATTTCCTTGTGCTGCTGTTTGAGCGTAGTTATTGGTTAATATGGTTTTTCCTGTCAAAGATATTAGATTTAGAGAAGTGATCTCATTTGATGAAGATGGATCTATCCAAATATAAGCTTTGGCTGGGTTAGGATATATGGTGGTTTTTTCTGGATTTAGTCCAAAAGTTACAGCCTCAACTCCTAAAATTGTTGGCGTACCATTATGATCGTATTGTGTTAGGCGATAATAGTTAGTGCCTACCAGTGGTGTGTAATCTGTTACAGAATAGCTCAAAGCAGCAGTACTATTGCCTGCTCCAGCAAGTTCTTTAAAGAAGGTAAAATTGCTCGCAGAAGTACCTCTTTCGATCACAAATTTTTGGTTGTTTTGTTCACTAGCTGTTTTCCAAGTTAATAAAGCGGTTGAACCATTTTTAGTTGCGATGTACGAGATTAGACTTACAGGCAAAGTTCCTTGATATTCATAAGCTCCTAAATCAATCTCACTATGTTTAAGGCGAAGATTTCCTGCTAAGTCCGTATCAACATTAATGTCCCCAATCTCATTATACAAAACTTGGCTTCCTTTTTCTGTCGCAGCACCTTCTATTAAATTCAAAAAATTTGGGTCTGTTGAAACGGTACTGGCAAATAGCGAAGCGGGTAAAGGATTTACGATATTTCCATCTACACCATTAGTGCCGTAAACTTGGCTAAGTGTATTTTTTATACTGAAAGTAGCGGTATTCCTAAAGATATCGCCATTTCCAATTACGGCAGTATTTGAGTTAAAAATGCTGTTATATAACTTAGCACTTGATGAGGCTGAATTAGCGATGTGCAACGCACCTCCACTTGTTCCCGCTTTAACTTCATTTGCATAAAAAGTAGCATTTGAAATAGATAGGATAGAGCCTGATGAATTGAAAAAGGCACTTCCTCCCACTGTACCATTTGACTCATTACTGGAAAATACCGAATTGAGCACTTTAATTTCATTTTGTTCTCCAGCTGTTGTAACACCAGCCGAAAACACTGCACCTCCATTACCCGTTGAGCTATTGTCATTAAACCTACAGTTAAAGAAGTTTAACTTGCTCAAACTAGAAGCATAAATGGCTCCTCCTGCTGCACCTGCTGCATTTTGCATAAAAGAAACGTTCTTAAATGTGGCACTCACGATACCTAATGTCGTTGATCCAAAACTATATATCGCGCCGCCATTGTTGTTGGCGCAGGTATTATTTTTAAATTCAACGTTAGTAAATGACAGTGATCCACTGTAAAAAATATAAACCGCTCCAGAACTCTGATCTGACGAGCTGTTATAGTTATCCTCTATTTTTAAATTAGAAAATGTAGCATTGTTAGCATAATACAAAATGATCCCCGCCGCCCTAGAACTAGGAATACTACGAGTATTTACGGTTACGGTAGCTGCATTACTGGGAGCCGTGCTGTTAACACCTGTACCTGTTGCATAGCCTTTGGTAACGGTAAAACCATCCAAGGCTGCCCCAGTCATATCATTTGCGGCGATCACCACATGGTAAGCATTATCGGTATCGATAGCCGTGCTACCTATGTTACCGCTCAATACTGACGGGTTTGCCACAAAATCTCTGGTGGCTATTGAAGTTTGCCCTACAGCAAAACCACCATAAATTTTAACTCCGGCTTTCATCACAAATGAATTACGTCGATCATTAAGTGTGATTGTTCCCGTAGCATCTGCTCTACGATTTGGCAAATAAGTACCAGCACTTACCCATACCTCACGGTTAGGAAAAGTAGTTCCATCAAGAGCAGCCAACTCATCTATCATTAGCTGCAAATCGCCAGAAGCATTTACCCAGCTTGTACCATTGCCAGTACCACCAGCGGTAACATAACGGATTGTTTGTGCAGAAAGAGAATGATAACTTAATGCAATAAGGAGTAGTAAGTAAAATTTCTTCATAAATTGTTGGTTAGGTTTGTTGTTTGTCCTATATAGACTGCCAACCTTTAACGATGGACCGTTAAAAACCAATTTTTTGAAAAAAAATTATTGAACCGTATGATTGATGAGCAAAACAGGCCAAAAAACCATGGAATTTTAGAAAAATAACTTCCAGAGTAATAGCAGAGATACCACGATATGATGTTTTGAAATATGGTATTTGAGATGCTTGAGTACTTCTACAATCACATTTTTAACGCGACTTTTGGAAAGTCCAACCGCTTGAGCAATCTCTTCGTGGCTCATGTGTTGGTTACGGCTCATGTTAAAAATTTCCTGCTTTTGTAGCGAAAGGGTCTGTAAAACTTTATTGATTAAAAAAACGCTTTCTTTGAGATTCATCTGGTCTTCGATATTGTTTAAACTCACCGAAGTATTGATCCAAGCATTGCTAATGGTCTTTTCCGTTCTGCTTACTTTATTGAGATAATCGTAGGTTTTATTGCGGGCGATGGTGTAAATGTAGTTACGTGGATGTTCGATGGAAAGCAGCTTTTCGCGATTTTGCCAGATGACCAGAAAAGTTTCCTGTACTATCTCCTCTGCATCGGCCTTGCTATGGACAAAGGAATCTACAAAAGCCAAAATTTTGCCCCGATAAAGGCTGAACATTTTGTTAAATGCCAAAGAATTTCCATCATAGATTTCCTTTAACAATAGCTTCTCTGCTGTTAAATCGTACAAGGCCATTAAAGTAAAATATGAACTGACGCACTTTGGGAAGTTAATCAGCTAGTTTGTGGTTTAGGTTATTATAAAATTAGCAATCCTTATTCAGTATCCAAAACATTTTTGTTTTACTTATATAACTTTTTTGATAAAAACGCAAAAAAGCAGACAGATTTTCTCTGACTACTCAAATTGTTTTCACAAAAAAAGGAGAACCTCTCAAAAACGAGGCCCTCCTTAGAGCTTTTTATTTAGATAGATTAACTTTTAAGCCTAATTCTACACCACCATAGGTGTATTTTTTAAGGTTACTATTTATCGGCAACGAATATGAAGCCTGCATTTGGTATTTTTTAAGTATGTTAAAGCCCATTCCAAAGGATAAGCTGTTACTGCTGTGGTAAAAAGCTAAGAGATTAAATTTATCTTCGGCAAATTGGGCGTTAACTCCAACATCAATCACATTATCGTAACCATCAAGACCACGGTATAGCACTTTAGGCGTCAATTTTATAGGCCCATCCAACACTTGATAGGCTGCAGAAACATAAAATGTGCTATAGTTATAACCATCGTTCACGTTTTCTGAATAGATTAGACTACGCAAATTAGGTGCTACGGCACTCAGGCTTAGCTTACCATCTTCATAATTCACGCCCAAATCTCCATCAAAAATATAACCTTGCTCATTAAACTGTTGAGGGATTAAATCCGTTCCATCGCCAATGATATCACTCATGTTTACTTTTAATGATGATACTCCAGCCGACAATCCAAATCTTAAATTACCCGTTTCTGAAGTTTTTACGTTATAGGCATAAGACGCTGAAAATCTATTGACATTTAAAAGTCCGTCCTTATCCGTAACTACCGATAGCCCAAAGCCATTTTTGCCCAAGCCGTAATCAATGGTAATGGTATTGGCAACACTTTGTCCATTACTTCCCGTTAGGTTATTTTTATAAGAAAGACCTACATTTAAACCTTGTCTCTTTCCTGCCGCAGCTGGGTTGTATAAATACTCGTTCAAATAGTACATAGACATTGGTGGGCTTACTTGTGCCTTCAACTCAGATGAGACGAAAAATAAGGTGGCAGCAATAATGATATATATAGTTTGTTTAGTTTTCATTGTTGTTTGGTTAAGCAAATTCCTTAATTCTAAAGCAGCTAATCGTATTATCTTCCTTTCAAAATGGTTAACGTTCCTTTAATTGGCTTTAAACCAGCTCCAATATTGATTTCGTAATAATAGGTACCTGTGTTTAGAGGGCTTCCATTGTAGCTTCCGTCCCAATCATTCTGATAATTTGCCTTTCTAAATACTGTTTTTCCAGTTTTATCGTACACAATTACTTCGTTCTTAGGATACATTAAACTCAAATCAGTAACAATCCATAAATCGTTCTTTCCATCACCATTGGGAGTAAGAAGATTATTGGCTACTACTGAACCACTGTATAACTTAAGGGTAACCGTGGTTTGTGGGCTAGGATTACTTATCCCCAAGCTATTGCTTGCCACTATATGGAAAGTGTGTTTTCCAGGGGCTAGTTCCTCTGTAAAAGTGTAAACCCATTCGCCTTTATCATTAGACATGGCCGTTACGGGATATTCCTTATTGTCTACATAAATGGTAATGACACTCAAAGGCTCTGCTATTCCACTTAATTTTGGTCTGAAGCTAGTTAATACGCCGTTGGCTACTTTGGCAATAATAGGTGCTTGCGGATCCTCCATCAGGTTGTTCAAGGAAATGATGACCCTCATCACCTGATCATCGCCTACATTATTAAACACCTTAATGGTTAAATTGAAGCTTTTTATCTTTTCATAATCCACTTCTGTACTTTTATTAACGGTAATATTTCCTGTAGCTGCATTAATTACAAAGGCATCATTAACGTTACCACTCATGATGGTCCAGTTAGAAAGTACCCCAGGCAAACTCGAAATAGGTTTGGCAACGAAAGTTCCATTTGGAGAATTTTCATCTATAGAAACTTGCAACGGTGGAACTGGAGCGGCACCATCAAACTCGTAAGCACCCAAATCTAAAATGAGATTGTTAATCCTTGAATTACCCGCCAAGTCAAAAGCAACACCTTGAGGTAAAAGGTTATTTTGTCCTGCATCTATGGCTGGGCTAAAATCTTGCAAGCGTAAGAAGTTAGCATTGTTAGGATCTTCACTTTCGAAAACTGGATCCTGTCCTACCATATTGTCGTCTACTCCATTGGTTCCATAAGCATCAGTCATCGAAGACCTCACGATAAGGTTTGCAGGTGTAGCCGCTAAAAAATCAACCGTAGTGGCATCCGTAGCTTGATTTTTGTATAAAATGCTATTATATACGGTAGCTTGTCCCGCTGCCGTTAAGTAAATTGCCCCACCTTTAAATACAGTGGCTTTATTGGCATAAAAAGTAGTGTTATGGATTACTGGAGCCGCATTGGTAGAAATATAGATGGCACCACCGCCGCCAGAGTTACTGGCCGCTTCATTGTTATAAAACAAATTGTTGATCAGTACAGGACTGGCTAAATTTCCAGCTACCCCAAATAGGTAAACCGCGCCACCACTAGTGGCCGCTTTATTTCCTATAAATTTATTATTGTTCATTTGCGGACTGTTAGCATTTAAATAAAGTGCACC
>NZ_JAELTX010000439.1 GCF_016429065.1 Pedobacter sp. ASV17 | reverse complement strand
CATCATGTCCACCGATGTCGATGCCTCGTGGGACTGGAAGACGTTTCCTAACCTGCGCGCCGTCCAGACTGCTACCCCCAAGTTTGACCAGGCGTACAACGATGCCCGAAACATTACCCTCAAGTGGTTCGCCGAGGACAACAGTGCCTCTGTCCAGGCCACCATGTACAAGATGTCTGAGGATATTCTCGCTGCTGCCGCCGATGTTGACAAGGTCAATTACTCTCTTCCCAACAACCACTACTTTGAACTCGGTACGTTCATTCATTTTCACAACTGCTACGCAACCCATGTACAGACTAACATATATTCCAGACCTCAGCTGGCACAAGGGCATCCAAAACACCGGCAAGGATGCCGATGTCTACGTTCCCCAGAGTAACCCCAACGGTCTCATCAAGGTCGAGGTCTCTCGCAATGCCGGTGAGTCCAAGTTGTAGAATAGCTC
>NZ_JAELTX010000438.1 GCF_016429065.1 Pedobacter sp. ASV17 | reverse complement strand
CGTAGAGAAAGGTACAATACTTACACAGGCGTAGAAATATGCGGAAGAGTTCGAAGGTAACAATAGCCTTCTACTTGGACTCAGTTGGTAGCCAGTCGGACAAGCCGCATTGCTCAGCGACGTTTGCAGCGGTAGACTACGGTATTCTCAGAGTGGAAGGTACGCTGTAGCCACCAAAGTAGAGGAATTAAGCTGAGACACCGCTGTATATCCGGTGCTAACAAGGCGCATGATAGGAAATACCGTTCGTAAGGTCGAGAAACCACTTTCACTTCCACTTTCAGACGGTGGTATTGCCAGCATAAAACTGCGCTGCGATTCTGGTCATGACTTCATTTATGCCATGGAATTGAGCATTATCGACGATCTCCTGGGAGCCAGCACTTGATTAATGTCCATCAAATTGCTAGTGTGCGCGGTTCGACCAGTTCGGGCTGTTTTACATGCC
>NZ_JAELTX010000437.1 GCF_016429065.1 Pedobacter sp. ASV17 | reverse complement strand
CATGGGGGCTCATCGGCCGGCTGTCGGCTGTCGGGCAAAATACACTGACTACTCGTAAACAAAAAAAAGGGGGGGCGCGTCGTCTTTTTTTTTGTATTTTGTGATAGGTGATGTATCTGGTTGACTCTTTTTTTTTTTTTTTCCCCGCTGCGCCAAATACTACTATACCCACGCCCCCTTGGTTGTTTTGGGGGTCTCCGCAGACGCCACGGGTTTGGTTGATGAGGGGAGGTATGATGAGGCGGGGAGAAACAGACCAGACCAGTCACTCACTCACTCACTCACTCACAAACCCGACTAATACCAATACCAAGTAATCTTGACGGGGCTACTGATGGAAATACGAAATCTGTGTTTAAGAAAAACGGCGTGGCAAAAAGGTGGCAACTGTGTTGCTTGGCCGTGTAACATGGAAACGTTTTTGCTGGATAGTGCTCTGCAACAACCAT
>NZ_JAELTX010000436.1 GCF_016429065.1 Pedobacter sp. ASV17 | reverse complement strand
TAGTAGCATCTTATTTTATGATACCAGAGAGGCGTGCCGCCGTCTCGGAAGGAATCTACGCAGCGCGCAACTCAGCGCGTCTTCTGGGGCTAATCTATGATGAGAATGCAGTAGTGAAGAACTGCTGGGTAACGATGTAAGACACGTGCCATTATATGGCTACTACCACAATGGACAAACACTGATATAACCAGCCAGACATCAATGCTACGTCACGTTCTTAATGCTAAATTACGCCGCTGTTAAAAGTTTCCTCGCTGGAGCGGATAGCAATACCCGAGAGCAAGACAGGGTCGTATCAGGCAGGTGTATCGACATACTTAAGCTGTGCGCCTCTAAAGACAGAATTGGGCGCCGCTTTTATTCTCGGCTACTAAAGATCCAGACTTTCCTCCTGGATCGCTTGTCAACATCCACCGAGCACGCGTTGGGCCGGGCTACCACTCTCA
>NZ_JAELTX010000435.1 GCF_016429065.1 Pedobacter sp. ASV17 | reverse complement strand
ACCCTACTCCAAGCCGTAATTGTTATTACTACTATTTAAGTAAGAGCAGCACTGGACTACCATCGTCTTCTACTCACAGCAAAGCCGCCTAGGATAAAGCACAGCCAACCATCCCCGAAAGTCGCGCTGCAAGCGACCAAACCCAGCAACATCCAGCAGCATATCATGGCAGACACCGAAGGCAGCAGTTCATCTCCTCCCAACACCACCGACTGGCAGACTCAGGCGGCCAAAAAACGAGAGCAATGCCTTAACCTCATTCCGTCATCATGGAGGCTGGATGCGACTCTCCTTGACACTCTCAGAACGCCGTTACAAGATCACGCCAATAACGTCATACAGCTTCCTCGCATTTGTGGTATTCTGTCCGTAGAAGAGCTGCACATAACCGACGATTACGATGTAGCTGCTCTCCTTTCCGCCCTGGCGAGCGGCAAGTTGTCTTCGGT
>NZ_JAELTX010000434.1 GCF_016429065.1 Pedobacter sp. ASV17 | reverse complement strand
GGGGTTCCTTGTCGTCGCTGTAGTTCTTGATAGCATCATCCAGAGCCTGGATGTTCGTCTTGCTCTCCTCAAGAACATCGGTGACAACTCTAATGTCACGCTCAGCGATAGAGTGGCCTTTGAAAGCCAAGGCGCTAGCCGCAGCATAGCCAAGAATGATGGAGAACTTCATTTTTGCAGTTGGGCAATTAAATCTTGTGAAAACGACAGGATGGAGGCTGGTCTGTGTCTTTAGAAACGAAAGATGAGTATGTTGTAACAGTAAAAGGGTACCACAACGCTGACGGCTCAACAGTACTTAAGTACGTCGAGTAAAATTGGGGAACACTACAAAATTAGAATGATCTTCGTTTGTTAGGTTTCATTTCTTGGGGTAGGTTAGCTCTTCTGGCACCATGTCCCCTGTTGGTGCACATATGTAGTGACACATGCCGAGGCCAGCCCCAGCA
>NZ_JAELTX010000433.1 GCF_016429065.1 Pedobacter sp. ASV17 | reverse complement strand
GCAGTAGTCGTAGCGCAAAGGAATTGCAACGCTTCCGTGTTCCATCGACCCGGGTCGTCCAGGCCGACGCTCCCACTGTCTTTAACATAGCCATCCATTAGTTCCATCATGACATTGCCCAGGCGCCGTATGTCTTCCTTCGAAGGCGACGGTATACAATTGTGCTGGCCGCCTAGAGAACCGGTGTTAGCACCTTTACTAAGCCTCGTTTAGAATGACGCACATAGTTTGACCATTCCAGTGGGATGAAGCAGCACGTCAGAACAGGTGAGCGACCCAAAACGTAGCCCCTTTTCTTCCAGATACACCAGGGCTTCCACAATCTAGAAAAGTCAGGATGCGCAGAGCTTCATGGATGAATTGCACGTACTTGTCCTATGATGGCAGCCACCTGAGCGTTGTCTAGGAAAGGGTTGCCGACAACCTCTTGCAGAGACCGTGTCATATGC
>NZ_JAELTX010000432.1 GCF_016429065.1 Pedobacter sp. ASV17 | reverse complement strand
AGTTTATTCCCAGCTTGATTGCCTCGTCGGTCCATTTTGGTGTACTGCCAGATAGTATTGGCCATCAGAGTACACTGGATTGGATGCCAATCGAAGATGTGGCGGGACTTGTGCTGGATGTTGCGGGAGTCACACAGCAAAAGACAAGCTCTGATATCCGTGGCTACTTTCACTGCATGAATCCAAAAACGGTGCAATGGACAGAACTTGCTGCCGCAGTCAAGGACTACTACAGCCCGAGAATCAAGAAACTGGTCCGCATCGAGGAATGGGTGTCCATTGTGGAAAAGTGCGCTGAGGGTTCGCCAGTTCGGGATAAGTACCCAGCTGTGAAGCTTTTGGATACGGGTCGTGGATTTGCGCAGGCGGAGATGGACAATCACGCGCATGTGTACCGGGCGAGGAGGGGGACGAGGGAGCGGAGGACGACGGCGGCGTCGACGGGGGCT
>NZ_JAELTX010000431.1 GCF_016429065.1 Pedobacter sp. ASV17 | reverse complement strand
GCCTACAAGCACATTTCCCTCGATTCTGGGCAACCAACTGTGATCCATTCCAATTACAATCCTAAGATAAAGGCCTATATTCCTCCGGACCCCATTCACAAGGAGATTACACCTCCGAAGGATCGGGCATTCTACGCTGATCCAAGAAAAGAGGCACTCTTTGCTGTCGCCACACCGACTGATGTGACTGAAAGCATTGGTATATACCTACCTGGGAAATTACGAAGAAGCTTAGTTTTGGACACCTTACGCTAACAAATTTTAGGCACGGAGCTAAAGAATGTTCAACTAAGTCAATTAAGTACGAAGCAGTTGGATGAGCTTGCTGCCCTCGTCAACGAACGCGGTGTTGTCTTCTTCCGAGACCAGGACTTGACAACCGAGCGGCAGGTTCAGATCTTCGAACATTTCGGGATTTTGGACCTGTCTCTTATACACATCTCCGAGCC
>NZ_JAELTX010000044.1 GCF_016429065.1 Pedobacter sp. ASV17 | reverse complement strand
AGATAAAAGAGCGATGAAAGCGAGTGACGAAGAACTAATAGAACAAATAAAAGTCGTATTCGACGATTACGACGACGGTCTGAGCGAACAGGGCTGGGCCGACTTACGCAAAAAATTCCCAGAAAAGGAAAACAAAAAATTACCAATTTGGTGGTTAAGTGGCATTGCTGCGAGCTTACTTTTGGTAATGGGATTATATTTTGGAGAGGTATTTAACACCGAAAAAACGATCTTACAAAACGCTAAAAACAACAAAGTAGAAACACCTTCAACAACCAACAGCAACCACATTACACCTCAAAATGATTCAATTACCAACAATCATATAGCGACGGTTGAAAATCAACCTACTGTACAAAAACCAACTCAACAGGCTGCACAGCCTAGTGAGCAGTTGATTACCGAAAACCCGCTTATTGCCAGCAACATTGCAGTTGGAGAGCCTCAGAAAAATACCGTTTCTCCTGTTGAGCCTAACAAAACCAATCTACCAGCAACAGCAATAGTAGATAATGGCAGTATGGTAACTACCACCAAAGTAGAAAATAACCAAGTGGCAGGAATAGTTCAAACTGAAGCTCCTAAAAATATGGTAGAAAAGGAAACGCCGCCAACGAAATTATCTACCGAAGAGTTTTTAAACAAGGAAAGCCAAAAGCTAGCGAAAAATAAAAACTTAGAAAAAAATAGCAGCTCAAAAACAACCTTAGACGTTTATACGGGGACTTTCTTTAACTACCACGATAACAATGAAGCCAAACTAAGTGCTGGTGTTGGTTTAAATGCCAATGTGAAAGTAACTAAAAACCTTGTGCTTAGCTTTGGTGCGGGCATCAGCCAAAATAAGGTAAGCTATGAGAATAAAGTTCCAATGGATGTTGCAATGTCGATGTTTGCCGCTAAAGATAATGCCATGAGTTTAGCACCATCTTCTACAGCGTATTCGGCTACGGCTACCAATGATGTAAGTTTTAACGGGCAGTTATTAACCATTGATTTACCTATGGCTGTGAAATTTTATCCAACTAAAAAGCAGGATTTCTATATTTCTACGGGGATTAATTCTACCTCTTATCTTTCGCAGAAATATACCTACAATTATAACTGGAGTAATTTCCAAGTTAAAAACGGAGAAGCGCAACAACGACAAGAAACTGAGAAAAGCTCTTTAAGAGGCTTCGATTTTGCCAATAGTGCCATTATTGCCATTGGTATTAACCAAAACCTAGGAAGAAACACCCTGATTTTTGAACCTTATTACAAGCCAGCACTAGGTACCATGGGCGATAAAAACTTAAGAATTAGCTCAGCTGGACTTAACCTTAAATTTAATTTTAACGGTGGCAAAAAATAAAAAATGTGCTAAAATCTAAACTACCACTCCTTTTTGTACTTTCATTCGTAGTGCTGATGTCTTGCAAAAAAAAGTATGTAAAAAATCCATAGCTACCGATAAATTGGTACAAGTTGCGCCCTGTTCTTTTAAAGGAACAACTAGGCTTATTGTACTACCCGAACAGGCCAAGGCCGATTTTAGTAGAACGAAGAATTGGTGCTAAGGCTCGAAATAATGAAAAATCATAAAACGTTTATCTCGAACTCTCATTAGCATCAAAAAATAGGCACTCCCTAAGGGTGTAGTTTATCCAAAATTTTTGATACAAAAAGCTAAAATCATTTAAACTCTGTAAGTTTATCTTATCAATTAAACTTACATATTGTAAAATGAAAAAAATCATACTTAACCTATTCCTTTTAGGTTTTGGAGGAACAGTTTTAGCTCAAGATGCTATTACTTACCAAACACCGTCGAAAGTGATGGCAGATTTGTTATTGGCTAAACCCACTCCTGGAGTTAGTATCGATAGCAAAGCAGAATGGATTTTGTTTAGCGAACGTAATCCCTATCCTTCTATTGAAGAATTGGCCATGCCCGAATACAAAATTGCTGGCATGCGTATCAATCCAAACAATTACTCGCCAAGCCGTCAAACTTATGTAAACAGCTTTAGCTTAAAAAACATCAAAACAGGAAAAACAAGTGCTGTTACTGGTCTTCCTGCTACTTTATATGCAGGTAATACTCGTTGGAACCCAAGCCAAACCAAAATTGCCTTTACTCAAACCTCTCCAGATAGAATTGACCTATACGTGATTGATGTAGCGACTGCAAAGGCTACAAAAATCAACAAACATCCCTTAAACGCTATTTTAGGTGCGGGATTAGTATGGGTAGATGATAATACTTTGATTTATCAGGTAGCTACCAAACCTGCAGCTATGGCGCCAAAACGTCCGTTAGCACCAAAAGGCCCAACCGTACAAGAAAACTTAGGCAAAGTAGCGCCAAGTGCTACCATCCAAGATTTAATCAAGTCGCCATATGATGAGCAGTTATTTGAGTTTTTTGCCACTTCTCAATTGGTACAAAACAAAGCTGGTGTTGAAACGCCAATAGGTGCCCCTGCTATTTATAGCTCGGTAAGCTTATCGCCCGACAAAAACTACATGATGGTGCGTACCATTAAAAAGCCATTCTCTTATTTAGTGGCTTCTTATGGTTTCCCATCAACTGTTAAAGTGATTGATAGAACAGGAAAAACCGTTAAGGTATTAGCTGAATTGCCTTCTAGCGAAGTTCGCCCATCAGGTTACGACAACGTACAAAACGTTCCTCGTGGTTTTGATTGGAGAGATGACGAAGCAGCTTCTGTGGTTTGGGCACAACCATTAGATAGTGGTTTAATTAAGAAAAACGTAGAATTCCACGATGCTGTTTATGAATTAAAAGCACCATTTACTGGTGCAAATAAAGAACTTTTCAAAACTAAAACACGTTTTGCTGGAGTAAGCTGGGGAAATGCCAATTTAGCTTTGGTTAGAGAAATTTCTAGGATCAAACAAAGCAGCAAAGTAAGTCTTTTTAACCCTACTACTGGTAGTTTAGAAACACTTTACGAGCTAAACACTACTGATGCCTACAATAACCCAGGCACTCCCGTAACCGAGAAAAATAAATTTGGCCGTCAGGTAATTTTAACGACCGACAATGGCACCAAACTCTTGTTGAACAACACCACGGGAGCTTCTCCTAAAGGCGATTTACCTTTCTTAGCTAAATTCGATTTAAACACTAAAAAATCAGAAATTTTATGGCGTTGTCAAGAAGGTACTTTTGAAGTCGTTACCGATGTGTTAGACCCTCAAAAACTAGTTTTATTAACACGTAGAGAAAGTAAAACTGAAGTACCTAACTATTTCGTTAAAAACTTGATGCTTCGTGTAGCGGACAGACAAATCACCAATTTCACTAATCCATACGCCGCTTTAGATGGTGTTAGTAAGCAAAAAATCTCTTACAAACGCGCAGACGGTATTGACTTAACTGGCGATTTGTACTTACCAAAAGGTTACAACAAAGAAAAAGACGGACCACTTCCTGTATTGATATGGGCTTACCCACGTGAGTTTAACTCGGCAAGTGATGCTGCTCAAATTAGAGGTTCAGAGAATAAATTCATCACTATCAGCTCTGGCGGACCAATCTTTTATGTAACTCAAGGTTATGCCGTATTGGATAATGCCGAAATGCCAATTGTAGCGAAAGATGGTAAAAAACCTAACGATTCATTTGTAGAGCAGTTGAAACTGAACGCTGAAGCCGCCATTAACAAATTAAGCGAAATGGGCGTTGGCGACAGAAACAGAATGGCTGTTGGTGGTCATAGCTACGGTGCTTTCATGACGGCAAACTTATTGGCGCACACCAATTTGTTTAAAGCAGGTATTGCCCGCAGTGGAGCTTACAACAGAACTTTAACGCCTTTCGGTTTCCAAAATGAAGACCGTACTTACTGGCAAGCACCACAATTGTACTATGAAATGAGTCCATTTAGCTATGCCGATAAAATTAAAACTCCTATCCTATTGATTCACGGTGAAATGGATGATAACCAAGGTACTTTCCCAATCAATAGCGAGCGTTTGTTTAATGCGATTAAAGGTCATGGTGGTACTACTCGTTTTGTTTACCTACCTTATGAAGCACACGGTTACAGAGCTAAAGAAAATATCTTACACATGATTTGGGAAACCAACAAATGGTTAGATACTTATGTGAAAAATGCTAAACCAGCAGCAACAAAATAAATTAATCATTTGTATATTTAAAGGGCG
Organism: Pedobacter sp. ASV17; assembly: GCF_016429065.1. GTDB lineage: Bacteria > Bacteroidota > Bacteroidia > Sphingobacteriales > Sphingobacteriaceae > Pedobacter. Next base: position 36,312 of record NZ_JAELTX010000044.1, on the reverse strand, counting down.
GTGGAAACACTGCCCTTTTTTATTTTAACCATCTGATTACTCATGAACCATCCACTCTCTCCAAAACTGCTTCTTTTCGTGCTAATTTCCTGCTTTACTTTTACTGCCATGGCACAAAAGTCCAGCAAATTTAAAGTCATTGCCTTTTTTACAGGTAAAAATGACATGGCACACGTAAGCTATGTGAAAGAAGCCAATCATTGGTTTCCAGAAATGGCCAAAAAGTATCATTTTGAATATGACACCACCAGCAATTGGAGTAATATGAACGCCAATTTCTTGGCTAAATATCAAGTAGTACTTTTTCTGGATACCAGGCCAGAAGACACGGCCCAACGTAAAGCCTTTGAAGACTACATGAAAAAAGGTGGTGCATGGATGGGATTTCACTTCTCGGCCTTTGCACTCAACCAATCAGCTTATTCACAAAATTGGGATTGGTACCATAACGAGTTTTTAGGATCGGGACAATATAGCGGTAATACTTGGCGACCAACTTCGGCCGTTTTGGCCGTTAATGCAAAACATGATGCCACTAAAAACCTACCTAAAACATTCAAATCACAACCTAACGAGTGGTACAAATGGGAAAAGAACCTACGTACCAATCCAAATATCACCGTACTGCTCAGTGTAGATTCTACCAGCTTTCCATTAGGCACAGGTCCCAAAGCTCACGAAATATGGCATCAGGGCGATTATCCAGTAGCGTGGACCAATAAGAACTACAAAATGATTTACGTAAACATGGGGCATAACGACATGGACTATGAGCATAAGCATGGCAAAGACGTAAAAACTTTATCGAATACTTTTGACAATGAGCAACAAAACCAATTTATTATAGATGGTTTGTTATGGCTTGGAAATCAGAAAAATGCTAAACAAAAAAAGTAATTCATCCAGCACCTTTATTTAACCGCAGCCTTTTATATTTGCTATACTATGGACAAAATATTAGAAATCATCAGAGCTAGCCGCAAAGCATTGCTCTTTTTAGTTGAAGATTTAACCACCGAACAACTGAACAAAATCCCAACTGGTTTTAACAACAATTTAGCTTGGCAAATAGGACACTTAATTGTAAGCCAACAACTGTTATGCTACAAATTAAGCAACAATGAGTTGGTGATAGACCCTAGCTTAGTAGAAAAATACAAGAACGGCTCCAAACCTGAAAGTTTCATATCCGCAGAAGAAATAGCACAGCTTAAACAAGATTTATTAGGCGTTATTGACCAGTTGGAAAGCGATTTGGCCACAGACAAATTCAATAACTATTTTCCTTATACCATCAGTACTTATAGAGGACTAAAACTGGAAAGCGTTCAAGATACTGTAAAGTTTATCGCCTCTCACGACGGCCTGCATTATGGCTGTAGTTTGATGATGAAAAAACTGGTGTAATTAACCATTGGAATTCCTATTGCCTAGCCCCGAGTAGAACATTCTATGCTTTTCATTTGTTAACTAAGCAAATCAAAACCGAAGAACAGATGAATATCACAGGAAATACAAAGGGCGGCAATACCGAACCAGAAAAAAAAGACAACAGCATCAAACCTTTAAAAAGTATTAAAAACGAAATTTACGAGGTGAAAACAAAACAGGTGAAAACAAAAAACCCTGCAAAGCAACGCGAAGAAAGCGAGCAGCCCGTGCACCCTGTTAAAAAAGCACCAAAGGAATAAGATTTATTACGGTACAAATCCCTATATTAGGCTTAACCACAAACAGCTCGTAAATGATTGTTAAAAAGCCTTATCCTTGTTTACCCCTACTCTTTTTATTCTTTTTTGGACTAATCAATGTTAATCATTTAGCTCATGGTCAAAAACCTACGGATACGGTCAACAGAAATTCAGACCTTGATGTAGCCGTATTGATACGAGACCAACAGCAAGCCAATGTTGACTCGTTGGTAAAAGAACGCTTAGAAAGGGAACTGAAAGCGGCCAGTGGAAATGTGAAAAAAACCTTAGAACTAGAGAAAAAACTAAGGGAAATAGAAAGAACAGATTCACTAAGAAAGGTATCACAGCTACAGGAAATTGCCAGTTTAAAAAAAACAACCAAAGGCTATCCTGTAGTCTTAAATATCGACACGCTATTTTATATCTATACCCGCACAGGCTCCTTTGATGCCAAGGAAAGAGCGCAAGCCATTTCAGAAAAAATCAACAAAATATATGAGGATGCTTTCTACAACCCCGACTCTTTACGCATCAACTCGTTAAACGATAGTCACGATATTATCTACAAGAAAAAGCTCATTATTTTAACCATTGGGAACTTAGATGGACTATGGCTTGGAAAAAGCAATGCAGAGCTAGCCAAAGATTACCTCAATATCATTAAAAACAGTGTAGAAAGTGAAAAAAAGTCACATAGTTTAATCAATTGGGCCAAACGTATTGGCCTATCCCTATTAGTGATTTTAATGCTTTTTGTCATCATTAAAGTCACCAATTATTTCTTCCGAAAAACTGCCAACTACATTGTCAATCAAAAAATCCTATTGGGCAATGGTCTGGTTATTAAAAAAACGCAAATCCTATCTCCTAAATATCTCGAAGGCATCCTGCTGAAAGTCAATAGCATTGTAAAAATCATTCTTATTTTTTTGGTCATTTACCTTTCTCTACCGCTACTTTTCAGCATTTTCCCTGAAACCGAAGGCTGGACCAACACCCTGCTTAAATGGATATTAAGTCCAATTAGAGCAGCAAGCAAGGCTATTGTAGATTACCTTCCTAACCTATTCACCATCGTTGTAGTGTACTTTATTTTCAAGTACATTTTAAAAGCCATCAAATTTTTCTTTCGTGAAATTAGGGTGGGCAATGTTAAAATAAGAGGCTTTCACCAAGACTGGGCGATGCCTACTTTCAATATCTTGAAAGTTATTTTATACGCTTTCATGCTGGTGGTAATTTTCCCTTATTTGCCTGGCTCTAGTTCACCTGCCTTTCAAGGGGTATCTGTTTTCTTAGGCATCCTGCTTTCCTTAGGCTCTTCAAGTGCCACCAGCAATTTAGTGGCAGGCTTAGTAATTACTTACATGAGACCCTTTAAGGTTGGTGATAGGGTTAAAATTGGGGATGTTACGGGTGATGTCATTGAAAAAACCATGCTGGTTACCCGCATCAGAACCATTAAAAATGAAGACGTTACCGTTCCTAATTCCATGGTATTATCGTCAAGTACTGTAAATTATTCCGCTAGAACAAAAAATAATGAACCTGGGCTCATCCTTCATTACACGGTAACCATTGGTTATGATGTTCCTTGGAAAACGGTATACCGACTTTTAACCAATGCCGCCTTAGCAACCGTCCACATCGAAAAGGAACCCGCACCTTTTGTGCTACAAACCGACCTCGATGATTTTAGCATCGGTTATCAGATTAATGCTTATACCCTTCAAGCCAATTTGCAAGCGGGTATTTACAGCAATTTGCTGGAGAATATTCAGGATGAGTTTAATAAAGCTGGGGTCGAAATTCTATCACCAAACTATAACGTCATCCGTAAGGAAGAAAAATAAAAAAGGTTGGTTTTGTTAAACCAACCTTTTCGAACATTTCTAAAAAACCAAGTATTAGTTTAAATGCAATTGGATAATTAGGCTTATGTTTTTTGGCCTAACTTTTGGAAGCATAAGGATTAGATTAAAAGTATTTTCCTTCTTTTTCCGAGAACATTTATTCCTTTGCAAAATAGGGTTGTGGCAAGTTAAACCATGGCATTTTGTTTTTGTCTGTAGCCAGAAATCAGGAATACACCAAGGGTAATTAATAATAATATCATCATCAGTACCGTAGCGATAAAATATCCTTCATTAAAACTGAAATATACCCTACCAACTAGGCTTACGCCGAAACCTATCGAAATTTGTTGAATGGTTAAGTATACCCCTGTACCTATTGAAGTAACGGCGATGGGTAACTTGCGTATGGCATTGGTAAACATAGACGGCAATACAATTCCACAACCTATGCCATAAAAAAATAGGATAACGCTGATCATTTGGAGATGAATTTCAGTTCGGTTAATGGCATAAAGGTGTCCAGCTAGTCCTAGCATCATCACGGCTAAACCAAAAACAATGAAACGCTCCTTATATTTATTCAGAAAGCGTACCGATAACATGGAGGCAAATACATAACCGATCCCTTGGCAGGCAAACAATAAGCCCGTTTGGGTAGAACTCAGTAAATGCCTTTGCTCTAAAAAATTAGCGTTAATGAAAAAGTAGGCATCTTGCACTAAGTAGTAAGTAACGGCGGCCAAAAGTGCTATTTTGAAACTCGGGTAGTAAAACGGTTCCATATTAATTAATACGGGTTTGCCGCTTTTAAATTGCTTTTTTTGATTCGAAATAAAGACAATTAAACCGCCGATAGCTAAAAGTATCAACAAAATGCTGATGCTATTCCATCCTTCTTCGCCCATCATTACAATTTCGTACAACAAAACAACCAGTAGACCAATGAATATGATTTGTGTCAAAAATGGGATAGACTGCTTCTCTTTAACTTCAGTTTCTTTGAGGTATTTGTTCGCCAAAACAATCACCGTAAGCGCAATGGGAATATTGATAAAAAATACCATTCGCCAAGCGTCTATACCAAAATGCATATCTGGAATGATCCCACCTAAAACTTGGCCAATTACTGAGGCAATACCAGCAATGGCACCGTAAATTCCCAATGCTTTTACTCTTTCTTCTTCAGCTTTAAATATGCCAGCAATGAGGGTTACCCCTTGCGGCACCATCAATGCTGCCGATATCCCTTGAAATAGCCTGCTGATGTTTAATACCTGAGCAGAGCTTGCACTTCCACAGCAAAAAGAAAACAACATGAAAAAGAACATGGCAACAAGTAGGGTTTTCTTATGGCCATACCTATTCCCAATCTTACTTCCAGAAATTAAAAATGTACCGTAACCAACAATATAAAACACAATGATAAATTGCGTTTCTGCGGTAGTAGCATTAATAGAATTTTTGATAGCAGGAATAGCAACGTTAACAATAAAAAGATCTAGTACACACAGAAAAATTGGCATCGATACTAATAATAAACTTAACCACTTGCCAAAACCTTGAAATTTTCTCATGTTTATTGATAATCCTTTAACTTTACAGCGGCCAAAAATAAGGTCATCAAAACCTGCAATCAAGTAGGTAAGAAAACCGTACTCAGTATGAATTTTAATACTAATCCTGATAATGAAATGATTAGCTGTACAGAAAATTTTCTTTTTTTAGCGAATAACTGCTATGCCGAGCATGCCTTGAAAATGATTAACGGCAAATGGAAGATTTCTTTGCTCAAAATTATAGGGAATGAATGTCCAAAAAGGTTTGGTGAGCTTAAAAGAGAGTTAGACAATTTAGCGCAGGGTACATTGAGCAGTATCTTAAAAGAATTAGAAAGTGACGGGATGATTTTACGAATTGCTTACGCAGAAATTCCACCAAGAGTAGAATATAAATTGACTGAAAAAGGTATTGCTTTTTTACCCATCATCAAATCAATGGAAGATTGGTGGACGGCTTTCCCACAGGAGAAATAGATAGGCGTTTGAAAAACGAACTCCTTATCCATATACATAAGATTAGCTAGGATTAAGCACATTTGGTTAGTCTTAAACATATGATGCGCCACAAAAATTTTCCTATACAAAAAATGCCATCCTTACGACGGCATTTCCCTTGCATAATTTTTTAGTCCCTTTAAAGGCTGCTTTGTTTCCGATAAAATACAGATTACGAACAATTTTATTAAGGATTGTCAAAAAATTGTGGACCTAAATCTTAAAAAAAAACAAGTGTAGTCTAAAAATTCCAAGCTTGGAATTTTGGTAAGCAATAATCCATTTAAATATTAAGAAGAAAGCACTTTACATTTCCCCTAAAGCTTGTTGAGAAATGAATAAGGTCTGTGCAATCATAACATTAAAAAAGCTTGTTGAGATCAATAAATAGCTTTTCAAAATTGTCCAGAGTTTCCTTGGAGAAATCTTTGGCTGATAGCCCATTTTTCGCAAGCTGGTTTGCAGGTCTGTAATGGTTAAAGCGTTTTATACCAAGTTTTGTATTAATTTTATGGAGTATCGAACTTTTAACAGTGTCAAGGTCGGCAAGCTTTATATCGGCATATTCGGTAAAAGCTGAATTGAAAAACTTTAGGTAGTCTTCAGCACTGAACAGGTCCTCAATGTCCGCTTGTTTGTAGTCCGGAAGATAATCATGAAAGAAACGTACTTTTTTTTCATGAATAAGCTTTTGCTGAATAATGTTTTCAAACTTAGCCTTGGCGGATGCATCTGTATAGGAATCCAGTAAGCATACGAGTTCTAATTTATTCCCTCGCATTAAAGAAATGAAAGTGGCCACCTTTTCAAGGCCACCTGTTGGAATAACAGTAACCCCATTGTCGAGACCAGTTCTTCCGGCACTTTGTAAGATCGCTGACATAGTTTCCAGAAAAACCAAATCGGATACACCTTCAACAATTAGGTTCTTCTTGCCGATAAAAAGATTTTGAGCAATATCATATCCCAAAGCAGCCTGTAACGGAAACAAAGTATTAGGATCTTTTTCCTGAATAGACTCCGAAATTTGAGACCCTGATTGCGTTTCGAGTACGGTGCGTACACGATGAAGTTTATCCGAAGGTATGGCGAACGGAGAGTGAGTGGTATAGATGATCTGATAATCAACAGATAGATCTTCTAAAAAATTTAATAGATCCGCTTGCGCAGAAGCATGAAGATTCAACCCTGGTTCATCCAATAACAGTATATACTTTGAAGCCTGATCCTCCTGAATTTTCTTAAACCATACAAGAAACGAAAAGAACCAATTAAATCCTTTGCTTCTATTGCGTAGTGGCAGAGACACTCTTGAACGTTGATTTTTCACTCTTATATCAAGAATGTGTTCAATTATTTTTACATCAACAACCTTAGCTTGGCCATAATCCGTTGTCACATTCCGGTTTTCAGTACCTTCTCTTGCCTCGATCTTAAACTCGATATTTAAATTCTTATTCGTTGTCCAATACTTAAAAAGTTCATCGCTGATAATTGCTTCGGTAGCCTCCAACTCGGCCACATAATCTTCGAAACTTTTAGCTTCCAAGATATCCTTTGGATTTAGGTTGGCTAGTTCCAGTAATGCCTTAGCGGTTTTCATTTCCTCCTGATCAATCTTGCCATTTGCCAATTCTTCTATAATAATTCTTGATGGTAAAGAATAGTACTCGTCATAATATAGAAACTTTGGCAGGTTCGGTTTGATGTGCTTTCTGTATATGTATTCTCCAATCGGGTGATACCAATTATTGTTGTTCTCGTAGTAAGGCTTTAGTTTTGCTAAGCCAGTTAAAATCCCTTCATCTTTATATTCACCGATTACTTTTTCTAAATCTGCCAATGTTTTAGCAGGCTTAAGTTTATCCATTAGAGTAGCACTGTGGATGCCGAACGCTTTAGTTTTTGTTTCCAAAAACTTCAGACTATCAGGAAAAGTAAAATTAATTGTGCTTCCATTTTTATAGTTGGTTGTGATGCTTACAGGATCAAAACTGAAAAATCCTTTTCCAAATTCGCTTTCTATGCTATCGACTACTGGTTGTGTAAATACATAGATACAGGTAATGCTTTTAGGAGTTTGATCTCCCTTGTCAACTGCTTTCTTTTCACGTCTGGGATAGTCGTGTGTTAGGGAGAATTTAAAGGTTTCATCGTCCTGAAAATAATTTGTCTTAGCGATTGCTTCAAGAACGGATGTTTTTCCTGACTCATTCATTCCTACGAGGATTGTAATGTCCTTTTGGACATCAAAGGTCTGATCTGTTTCAAAACTTTTGTATTTGTGGATAGTGACTTTAGTTAGTTCCATACGTTAATTTTTTTGAGGTTAATACTAAATTACAAAAATCAAAGTCAAATAAGATATTCGAAAAAAATGTGCACCCATTCTGCCAGCACATAAATTTTTCTTTTGGTATTGTCAGTGCTTAATCTTAATCATAAAGTACTGTAAAAAGAGTTTGATTTTTTTTTGATTTCTTTTCGCCAAAGATTACTTACTTTAAAATTAATCTCTATTAAACACCATGTTTATAAGCCAATTTATTAATATAGTCGTTCTATATACTTATCTGCTGTTATCCTTTTTTGGTTTATAGCCAAAAAATTTGACCAATAGATTTTCAAGTCCTACTCTGGCAGATGTAATATAATTTCCTATACCAACCCCTAGAATTCCAATTATCAACCCAAGATCATTTGCTTTTTCTCTCGCCTCAGGATATCTAATCAACATTTTATATATGGCCAAAAACAGACCGATAAGGAAGGCATTGTATATTACATAGGATAGGATTTTGGTCCTTTTAAAGAAAACTGTCTCGATTTTTTTTAGAGCATCATAGTCACCTGTGTCAATAGGAGTCCGTGATAAAATCACCGAATTATATGCCGCAATGGAACATAACTTTATGAAATCATTGTTGTTTTGGAATAAGGTTAAGTCGTCTGAGATCTGGATATAGGCTATATCTAAAACGTCCTTGTTTGATTTATTAGGATCCGTTAGATTGAAAAAACATATAACTATAGAAAATAAGTTTTGCTTGCTGCTATAATCTCCCTCTATTAAATTCCGTAATGTTTTAGTAGTATCATTATTAGCCCTGACCTCCAAAATTTGCTTTATCCAAGCCTTATCTAAATTGAATTTTACAATTCCGGTAATTAATGTGAAGATCAGATAATCGTTATGAACAAAGGGGGCATTTGAATTTTTATTGGGCAGTTTTTTACTGATGATACGATACGTACTGTCAAAATCAGCTGGACTTTCGTTAATTATAGCCTTTACGATATCAAAGCAAATCTGATCCATTTCATTAAGCTCATTTCGAAAGGGGCCTGGCCATATTTTCAAGTTTAAAAACTTTTCAAAAATCATCAGAAGATCGTTGTCTTCAATGCTTAACAGGTATGGGGAGCGAAATTCTATAGGAACCATTTCTTTCTTTTTAAACTATAATTTAAGCGGTCAGCATCCCATCCACTAACGTTTCGCATTTTACTGAGCAACTTGGAGATCAAGTTCGAATACAACATGGTCGCGGGCAGTTCAGCCGGCAGAAAACTTCTCCAGGATAAATAGGTAAATGAGAACACTTGCTGAACAATGTATGCAAGATCATAGTATAGCAGATCATTTAATTCATTGTTGTCGTAGTTTCCCTGAGGCGTCCTAATCTTGATCTGAATAGGATTACTCATACCGTGTTTACTTGTTTTAAGGTCTTTTGCACCCAGCATCTGAACAAGACATGTTTCTGAATCTAGGAATACATTTGTCGCCCTGTTTGGAATAAAGGCTCCCTTATTATTAACCCCTAGTTGGGCGGGATCGAACATTAAATGAGGATGGGACTTACTGATTGTTACAAAGGCAAATTTGATTTTATACTTGGTGTTATTTTTTATAAACTGACTAATTACATCAAATTCGGTATTTTTGATTGGTTTGAATATATGGAAAATCAATCTTACTGTGTCTCCTTCGGACCACCCCTGTTCTCGCTCAAGTCTATTAAAAGATTGGTTTAAGCTATTGAGTAATTCCTGAAAATAGTTTGCAAAAGGGACATCTTTAACCTTGTCGCCCAAAAGATATTGACCGTCACTTGACAGAAATGTTGTAATGCCAACTACCTTTGATTGCTCGGCGCCACTGTATTGATTGCTTCTAATGAGTGTATGACCGATACCTATAATGATTTCACGGTCAACTGAACGGCTGGAGGGTAAAACCCAAGGAGTACCACCAAGCTTGGCATAAATTTGCAAGCATATTGAGTTTAAGATATATTCATTATAGCTTTTTATCTTCTGTGTAGAAATGTATTGTACAGGTATTTCAAGCGATAGCAATTTAGCCTTTAATTTGTAGTAGGGGTTGTCATCATCTTTTAGTTTCTTGAATTCCTCTGGTATTTCGATTATCGCCAAATCTGGTTTGCTGTCTTGTTCCCAATCTCCAATAATGCGTAAATATTCTGCGATGTCAAATGAACCAAGCTGATTTATATGAAAAGTCAAATCCTGCAATTCATACTTTTTCAGCAACCCTTTAATAAAGAAGCGCGAATCCGATATTCCGTCTCTCAAACTGGCAAGGAAATTTGAAAAGTGTCCTCGATTTTCTCTATGGCAAATACAAAGCACCGAAGGAGATTTTGTATCAAAACTAATACTGTCGTATGGGCCGAAATTTGTCAATCCGATATCTGGACTAACACTATTCGTCTTGGTACCCGCCGGATCAAATATAAAAGTCGGAGTTTTGAGATCGAATGTGTTTGTAAATTCAATAGGCGTTTCCTGAACGGTGAAATAAAACCCGTCTTTATTTTCAAACTGTATGCTTTTTCGGTCCAAGACCCCCGTAAATAGCACTCTAGCGATATCTGTTATTTCTTTGTACAGGTTTTTTGTATCATGTAATTCATGACGTTTGTCATCAATAGTGCTCAAAATTTCAGCAGTCTTGCCAGGTACTGCAAAATCTAGATAGTTTGCGATATTATATCGTGTCTTTTTAATAAAAAGCTGATTCAACGGGTATTCAACTTCTCCTTCGTTTGTTTGAACTTTAGCAAAGTCTCCGTTGATTTTGGTAAGTGTTCCGATAAACTCTTCATTTGGTGCAAGAATGCCGCCCGTACCTGGGAAAATCTCGGTATGTAAAACTTCGACCCCAATCAGGTTATATCCTTCCAAATGAAGAGTTGTACAATTCTTGTCGAATATCCAGTTACGTCTTATATTAACAACAAAACCATACTGTTTGACATTATTTATAGTTGTAAAACGCAGTTCTACTTCTATCAACTTCTTATAACCGATCCGTCCTTTTAATTGATTAGGTAATATTTTGAATAAAAGATCATCCTTTTCCTTACTTGAAAAAAACCTAAAAGGATAAAAATCTACTGGTATGAAGCTTGTAAAACGCTCTTTGAAAGTCCTAAAAAAAATGTGCTTAATTAAAGAGGAGGTTATTTTATGATCAACAACTATATTTTTAGTAACGTCTTCAGACGATAAGTCTACGCCATTTTCCGTGTTGTTGGAAATGTAAATATCGTCTCCGTCCCTGAAAAAGGAATGAGTAGTATTATGTTTCTTTCTCAGCTTCAAAAGTGCTTCGTCGCTATAAGTCGTTTTACCTATTTGAAAGTTCTCAAAATCGAACTTTATTGGGAAAAAATTTAACTGCATTCTAATAGTTTATATTGGTTTTATCAAAAATAGATGTTAGAGGCCTATTGTTAAAGACTTATTGGCATACTTGCCAAAAAACTATCAACTCCTAAGCTCTTATTGCAAAAATAACTATTGCTCTACTTTCATTTAGATTCAACAAATCTAGTACTCATCATGCAGGTATATTTACGGTTTTCCATAATCAAGCATTTGTACTTGACTTTTTATAGCCCCACTGCCAATTTTGGTTCTTTAGTGAGATATTTTTTATGAAGATTCGCAATTCAATAGCCTGAAAATTTCGGGTTTTCTTTGATTTTGTTGACATAATTAATCTTACATATTAATTAACCAGAATTTTAAAGCATGCAATAGAGAGGAATAAAAAACGAGATACACTCTCGTTCTATGTCGATACATAAAATTTAACCCAAGTATAAAAGTACTTATTGCCCGCAAGGGCCGCCCGGGATTTTTCGGGCAGTTAAAGGGTACTGTTCATAGAATTATTAGATATTAAGCTTTTTGCTATCTAACAAGATCGAGATTCCAATCAATCTCATGATTTTAGCTGGCTTTTAATAAGTATATATTATTACTCCTTTTGATATCTTTATGTTAATAATACACTCAAATTAAGTAGGTTAATATAAAAGAGTTCAAACCCATTACTCCAGAAGAAACAGTTGAGATACTCAAGAAGCATGGCACAATAGTAACTGTTGAACAGGCTATTAAAATCTTAGGCTTTATGAATAAGATTTCTAAAATGGCTATTGAGCATTATGTAAAATAATAATTGTCTCATCGAACACCACAAAATGAATCATTATTATTTTTTTTTACATTGATTTTCAATGCCTTGCAAATATTTTTTTTTGATATTTGAGGTTTATGTTTGTCTCGTAAGGTATCCTTAAGGACATCGAACACCAAAACCGCTCTTATCGCATTCTATGGTACAATTGAAAATTGCTATAAAATGAAAAACCACCTTTATTTGCATTAAAGGCGGTTTGGTGTTTTTTGTGTTCCCGAAGGGATTCGAACCCCCATCATCAGAACCGGAATCTGACATTCTATCCATTGAACTACGGAAACAAAGAGTGCAAATATAATTATAAGCCTAAGGAATGGAAATTTTATTTGTCAATGTTACCTAAAGACCAACTTAGCCCATCATCCAAAAAAACAAATACCTAAAACGCTCAACCATTTAACAACTATAATTAAAACCCACCAAACAAAATCCCCTAAATACCCTTTATTGAATAGTACTATTAGAAAAAATAGGATAAAACCGTACAAAAACTTGTACGTGCTAACCCAATTTTCAAAATAAAAAACGCACCTTTACACGCCCATAAAGTACAACCCCAAAAATCCAACGCTTATGGAAGAACTGCAAGTAGACGAAGTATTAAATTTGTTGGAAAACGAAAATGATAGGCAACTAAAAGCCTACCTCAATGAGCTCAACATCTCTGATGTGGAAGAGCTGATTGATGAACTTCCTCAGTATGCAGTTAAATTTATCGAGACCTTATCCATCAAACGTGCAGTAAACGTTTTTCGTATCCTCGATTTTCCTACCCAAGAGCGTATCATTAAAAAACTACAGGCTAATAAGCTTACCGAAATCATTAGGCAACTACCGCCCGATGACAGAACGGCACTTTTTGGAGAATTGCAGGGCGAAGCTGTAAAAAAGCTATTGGTGCTCTTACCAGATAACGACCGTAAAGAAGCACTCAATCTTTTAGGTTACGAAGAAGATAGTGTGGGCCGTTTGATGACCCCAGATTTTATTGCGGTAAAAACCGACTGGACCGTAAGCAGGGTACTATCACACATCCGTAGGTACGGTAAAAACTCCGAAACCATTGATGTGGTGTACGTAATTGATAAAGATGGCGTGCTGTTGGACGATATTCGTATCCGCGAAATACTCCTATCCGACCCAGAAGCGAAGATTGGAGAACTAACCGACAACCGCCTGATTTCGTTAAACGTAAACGACCCACAAGAAGAAGCCATTAACGTCTTCAAAATGAACAACAGGGTGGCTTTACCTGTAGTAGACGACCAAAATATCCTTTTAGGCATTGTAACGGTGGATGATATTTTATGGATTGCTCATGAAGAATATACCGAAGACATGCATAAAATGGGGGGTACTCAAGCACTTGACGAACCTTACCTAGATGTATCGGTATTTGAACTCTATAAAAAACGTGTGGTATGGCTTATCGTGTTGTTTTTTGGCGAATTGCTCACCATTACTGCCATGGCCAACTTCGAAAGTCAAATTGCCAAAGTGGTTATTTTGGCTACTTTCATCCCCTTAATTATTTCCAGTGGAGGCAACAGTGGCTCACAGGCCGCAACCCTCATTATACAAGCCATGGCCCTTGGCGAAGTCACCATTAAAGACTGGTGGAACGTCATGCGCCGCGAAATTATCTCAGGCATCCTCCTTGGCACAACCCTATGTTTATTAAGCTTTTGCGTCATCTTAGGCTGGCACATCATCATGCCATTTAGCGAACATTATATTCGCATTGGCTTAGTGGTAGGTTGTTCCCTTGTGGGCGTAGTGCTATGGGGCACGCTCATGGGTTCCATGTTGCCACTTTTGCTTAAACGCCTAGGTGCCGACCCTGCCGCCTCTTCTACTCCATTTGTAGCCACGCTGGTGGACGTAACGGGTCTTATCATTTATTTCTCTTTTGCATTATTGTTCCTAAGCGGCGTGCTGCTTTAATTTTTTCGAAAAGCAATTTTAGTAGCAATTATTGAGCGATAGTCCTGCTTTGCGCTGCAATCTTTTTGTGAACTTCATCCCCTAAACCTTATAGGTTTGACAAGTAAACGCAACAAAAAGTATTTCCGCTACAATCAGGTTTAATTGGCAAATGCTGTACAATTTTTCACCCAACCAACATCGCTAAATCAAACCTCGTAGGTTTTAGAAACCTACGAGGTTTTTTATAATCGAAGCTCAGACTTACGAAGTTTTAAAACGGCGAAGCCCTCAATTTGGCCATTGAAAAGCAGTAAATAAAAAACAAATTAAACCTGCGAGGTTTCCTGCTAAATTCAAGCTCAGACTTACGAAGTTTGTAAAACTTCGTAAGTCTCCCTCCGTGGCCAACCAACCAACCAACCAACCAACTAAAAAACCAAATAAATTTGCGTAGCTAAATAACTACATATATATTTGTAGTCAAATGACTTCATAATGAATTTACGTAGAGATGTATTTCAGGCCATTGCCGACCCTACCAGAAGAGCAATCCTTATTTTGGTCGCCTCGCAATCCATGACTGCGGGAACCATCGCCGCAAACTTTGATACCGCCAGACCCACCGTATCCAAGCACCTACAAATCCTGACTGAATGTGAACTGCTCAACAAAGCACAAAATGGACGAGAGATTTTCTACCAGCTAAACCCTCAGAAAATGAAAGAAATAGCCGACTTTATCGAACCCTTCAGACAAATGTGGGACGATAGATTTAACAAACTAGAAGCGGTAATGAAAGCCTATCAACAAAAACCATAAACCATGGAACTAAAAACCAAAATACACGCCGAAGACGGCAAACAAGAAATCACCATTACCCGCGAATTTGACCTTCCCCTAGCCTTGCTTTTTAAAGCCTATGAAGAGCCCGATTTGGTAGAACAATGGATGGGCAACAAAGTCATCAAGCTAGAAAACAAAGCCCATGGCAGCTATCAATTTGAGAAAAGAGACCCGCAAGGCAACCTGTTATTTAGTGCCAATGGCGTAGTTCACGAGTTTAAACCTAACCAACAAATCATCAGGACATTTGAAATGGAAAACACACCATTTCCAGTACAGTTGGAGTTTTTAACCTTCGAAGCCCTCAACGAAAACACTAGCAAGCTCACCATGCATGTCATTTACAAATCGGTTAGCCACCGCAACCAAATGCTACAATTGCCCTTTGCACAGGGTATCAACATGGCACACAACTTATTACAAAAAGTACTTAACCAATTCAAATAATACGTTTATGTCAAAGCGCAACAAAATTATTTACTGGATAGCCACCCTTTGGCTATCTTTAGGAATGCTATCCACTGGCATTGTACAAATTTTAAAGAGAAACGAGGAAATCACCATGATGAAGCATTTGGGTTATCCCGAATATCTCCTGATGATATTGGGAATATGGAAAATCCTAGGTGTCATTGCAGTGCTTTCGCCCAAATTCCCTTTGTTAAAAGAATGGGCTTACGCAGGTTTCTTTTTCACCATGTCGGGAGCAATCATTTCTCATCTCATCTTGAAAGATTCTTTTGGTGATATTGCCCCATCATTATTACTTTTAGTGTTAACCATTATATCTTGGTGTTTTAGGCCAGCTAGTCGAAAATTGACTCATCCAACCACACCAATCAAACCTTAAAACCTGAGTTATGAGCAATAAATTAAAATTACCTCAAGAGAGAAGCGAAGAATTACTTGGCATTTTAAAAAATCGCTTTGCAAAAAACATGGACCGCCACAAAGGCCTATCTTGGGACAAAATACAACAGAAACTAGCCGCCAAACCAGAAAAACTATGGTCCTTAGATGAAATGGAAGTTACTGGTGGCGAACCTGATGTGATAGGTTATAATGAAGCTAAAGATGAATACACTTTCTTCGATTGCTCAGCCGAAACACCAAAAGGACGCCGAAGCATTTGCTATGACCCAGAAGCTTTAGAATCGAGAAAGGAACACAAACCAAAACACAGTGCCATTGGTATGGCTGCCGAAATGGGCATTGAAATATTGACCGAAGAAGAATACCAACAGTTACAACAATTGGGGAACTTTGATGCCAAAACCTCTAGCTGGTTGGCCACACCCCCAGAAGTAAGAAAATTAGGAGGCTCTATTTTTGGCGATTGGCGTTTTAAACGAGTATTCATTTACCATAACGGTGCTGAATCCTATTATGCTGCCCGCGGGTTTAGAGGCTCATTAAAGGTTTAAACAAATCCACATTTACGGGACTAAAAGTTCATTCGAAGAAAATTATACGGACGGCGAGGACGCCCGCCTAAGCATTATCGCAAGGTTTGGCGTCCATGCCAAATAACAAAAAACCTCGTAGGTTTTAGAAACCTACGAGGTTTGAAGAAAATACCACCCCGATACTAGCCGTAAGGTATATTTCCGATATTTTTATACGTTAAATCTAAAGTGCATGATGTCACCATCTTCCACTACATAAGATTTACCCTCCACTCCTAATTTACCTGCTTCTTTACACGCATTTTCAGAGCCTAAGGTTACAAAATCATTGTATTTAATTACTTCCGCACGGATAAAACCTTTTTCAAAGTCAGTATGGATCACACCAGCTGCTTGTGGCGCTGTAAAGCCTTTGGTAATGGTCCAAGCTCTTACCTCTTGTACACCAGCAGTGAAATAAGTGTATAAATCTAACAGGCTATAAGCCGCTCTAATCAATTTATGTACACCAGATTCATCCAAACCTAAATCTTGCAAGAACATTTGACGCTCTTCGTAGCTTTCCAATTCTGCAATTTCCGATTCGATTTTAGCTGAAATCACTAATACTTCAGCATTTTCACCAGCTACTGCTTGTTTTACCAAATCCACATATTTGTTACCGCTTACTACCGAACCCTCATCTACATTACAAACGTACATTACAGGCTTTTGCGTCAACAAACCCAAACCAGCAATCTCTTCAAACTCTTCAACACTTAAAGCGGCCGAACGAGCGGATTGACCTGTTTCCAAGTGGCTTTTAATCACCGATAAAAGGTCAAATTCCCTTTTAGCGTCTTTATCGCTCTTCGCTTGTTTTTCTATCTTTTGAATACGTTTGGTCACGGTATCCAAATCTTTCAATTGCAATTCAGTATCAATAATTTCCTTATCACGGATAGGGTCAACAGAACCATCTACGTGAATGATATTACCGTCGTCAAAACAACGCAATACGTGAATAATAGCATTAGTTGCTCTAATGTTACCTAAAAATTGGTTTCCTAGTCCCTCTCCTTTCGAAGCACCTTTTACCAAACCTGCGATATCTACAATCTCAATAGTATTTGGAACCACGCGCTGAGGCTTTACCAATTCAGTTAGTTTATTCAAACGCTCATCAGGCACTGTAATTACACCAACATTTGGCTCAATAGTACAGAAAGGAAAGTTAGCAGATTGCGCCTTAGCGTTAGATAAACAGTTAAATAAAGTAGATTTTCCTACGTTAGGTAAGCCTACTATACCACATTGTAATGCCATTTTATATTTACGATTTTTAGATTTACGATTTTAAACGAATCGAGCAAAAGCTTATCCGTCAAGTTTTTCAAGCCGCAAAGATAGTAAATAGATTTGCGATTTTAGAGATTACCACTTTAGTTAACCCTAAAATGAATTTATTTTCTTTGCAAATACATCAGGCATAGACTAAAACTTTGTTGTTTATTTATTAGCTTAGTGCAATCAAACAAGAATTATGGACAATAACATCGAACAAACAACGACTTTTGAAGAACAAAACAATCCGCCTCAACTGATTGTAACAGAGAACATGCGTAGCTATTTATACGACATGGCTGGCTGGACCAAATTTTTAGGCATTGTAGGTTTTATATTTTCTGGACTAATGGTTTTGGTAGCCCTTTCTATGGGAGCTATGTTTGGCACCATTTCACAAATGCCTGGCATGGAAATGTACAGTGCCCTGGGAGGTGGCGTACTTACCTTTATCCTGTTACTTTACGCCCTGTTATTTCTTTACCCTAGCTTAATGCTTTTTAGCTATTCAGTAAAGGCTAAACAAGGTGTTTTATATGCTGACCAGCTTAGTTTAGAGACAGGTATCCGTAAACTTAAATCATTTTTTAAGTTTTATGGTATCATGATGATTATCGTGATTGCCCTTTATCTACTTATCTTCCTATTTGCAATAGTAGGTGGTATGGCTGGCCGTTAGTGATATTTCTCAATGCCCTTAGCAGGTTCCCACTTGCTTTTGGGCTCAAAATAATTCCATAACATTTTACTTGTTTTCCGTATCAGCACCTCGGCCTCATTGTCATACTTCCAAGAAGTGTCTTTTTGGTTCTTGGTGATGATACAGAAAACATAATCTCCATGTGGTGCATTCACCATCACCACTTCTGAACGCGAAGCATTAACCGCTCCTGATTTTGAAGCCACCTGCACATAAGGTGGAATTTCTGACAACGCTTCTTTGTCGTAATAAATCCGAATAAGGTTTCTGTAAATTCGTTCCGAAGCTGCTTCGCTAATCATCTTACCTTCTCTTATCAAAGTCAATAAAGTAGCCATTTCCTTGGGTGTGGTTTGCCCCCATCCATATTGACGTTGGTTAGCCTGTCTATCGGGTGTTCTTGAATTTACGCGGGTTTGCTCCAAACCGTATTTTGCCATCAATGCATTAATGGCTGTTCCTGTTCCTGCCAAACTTTGGCACCACAAGCTCGCTGTATTGTCGCTAGTGGTAATCATGAGCATCAGCACCTTGGCCAACCATATCTTTTCGCCACTTTTAAAGGAACCTAAAATATCCTCGCCCGCATACAAAAGGCTATCTTTATAAATCAACTGGGTATTATAAGCCAGTTCACCTTTTTCTATTTTATCGAAAATACCACAAGTGATAGGCACCTTAATCATACTGGCCGTTGGAAAAACAGTATCGGCATGGTAAGCGGCTATTTTACCTGTTTTTAACGATTTCACATAAACGCCTACCTCACCATTAAAATCTTTCACTAACTCGCCAATCATCTTATTCAGTTTGGCATCTACCTTTTCTTGTTTTTGGGCAAACAAATTAATGGCGAAGCATAGCATCAATGCTAATAGTAGCGTTCTTTTCATTTTCAAAACATTTAGAAACAAAAAATCCCTCCCGATATTCGAGAAGGATTGTATGTCTTTTTTCTTTAATTCCTAGAAGGTGAAGTCATCATCAGATTTCGCTGCATATTCTTGGTTATCTGAATATTCATAGCGTTTTTCTACCACTTCTTGGCGAGATTTGATATAATCAACAGTTTCGGTTAAACCTTCTGCAAACTTTTCGAAATCCTCTTTGTATAAGAAGATTTTATGCTTTACGAAAACACCATCTTCTAATCTTTTCTTACTCTCGGTTAAGGTCAAATAATAATCACCCGAACGCGTCGCTTTTACGTCAAAAAAATAAGTGCGTTTACCCGCTCTCACTTTCTTGGAAAAAACCTCTTCTCTCTCTTTGTTGTCGAAATCTCCCATTTTTTTATTGTGTGTAGTGTGGTTTTGGTTGGGGTAAATATAATGTAATAATTATCAACTTTCAAAATAGAAATGACAGTAATTAACGTTTTTTTAATATTTTATACATTTTCCTCCTCTAAAAGTTGGTTTTGATACATCTCCGCATAAGCCTTACCACTGTTCAACAATTCTTCGTGGGTACCCTCTTCAATAATCCTTCCGTTATCCAATACCAAGATTTTATCGGCGTTTTTGATGGTCGAAATACGATGCGCAATCAGCACACTGGTCCTTCCTTTCATCAGTTTGCCCAAATTACTCAGAATTTCTTCTTCTGTTTTGGTATCCACCGCCGAAAGACAGTCATCAAAAATGAGCATTTGTGGTGCTTTAATCAAAGCTCTGGCAATGGATACCCTTTGCTTTTGTCCACCCGATAAAGTAATACCCCGCTCCCCTAGCATGGTTTCAAATTGCTGCTCAAAACCAATGATATTCTGATAAACTGCGGCATCTTTAGCGGCTTGGTTCACCTGTTCGTCGGTTACGGCATCAAGCCCAAAAGCAATATTGTTTTTAATCGAATCAGAAAACAAAAATACCTCTTGCGGCACAAAACCAATCTGTGAGCGATAGCTATGCAAATCAAGCTTATCCAGAGGTTTTCCCTCTATCAAAATATCGCCAGAGCTAGGGTCATACATCCGCATCAGCAAATTGGCCAAGGTAGATTTACCCGAACCTGTTTTACCAATAATCGCTACAAACTGTCCTTTCTTAATTTCAAAATTGACCTCTTTAATGGCCTCTATCCCCGTATCCGCATAAGTAAAACTTACATTCTTAAAGCTGATATTACCATTCAAATCAATTTCTTGACTTCCACTATTGATATCTGGCTGCAATTGTAAAAACTCATTAATCCTCTTTTGGGAAGCTGCTGCACGTTGAATAAGTGTAGTTACCCAACCCAACATGGTTACTGGAAAAGTCAATTGGTTCACGTAAACAATAAATTCTGCAATGTTACCAGGGGTAATGGCTCCATCAATTACCTGTTCGCCACCGATATAAATGGTTAAAATGGTACTAATTCCTACCAAAAGCAACATGGTTGGATAAAAGAAAGCCTGTACTTTCACCAAGCCCATCGAGTTTGTTTTATACGCATTGCTTTCTTCGGCAAATATGGTTTGTGCATGTGCTTCCCTCACATACGACTTCATCACACGGATGCCAGAAAAACGCTCCTGCACGAAACTAGACAAACGCGACAACTGCTCCTGTATCTTTTCGCTTTTTTGGTTGATAATGGTATTTACATAATAAATGGCAAGCACCAATACTGGCAAAGGCAACAAAGCGTAAATGGCCAAGGTTGCATTTACCGAAAACATAAAATAAATAACCAAAAGGAAAAGTACCGTGGTGTTAAAAGCATACATAATGGCTGGGCCAACATACATACGAACCCTATTCACGTCCTCCGTAGCCCTGTTCATCAAATCGCCAGTGTTGTTGCGTCTGTAAAAACCCAAGCTCAATTTTTGATAGTGCGCATAAATTTCGTTCTTCATATCATACTCAATATGCCGCGACATCAAGATGATGGTTTGGCGCATAAAGAACAGGAATAATCCCCTTAGCAGGTACAAGAATAAGATGAGCGCCCCGAAAAAGAACAGGCTATAACTAAAAATATCGTAAACAATGGCTTGTCTATCAAACCCTTCATATAGCCTGTAAATAGCTGCATTTTCTACAATTAGGTCGTAGGCGTTCCTAATCACCTGTGCGGGTACTACGCCAAATATGTTAGAGATAATGACAAACAGAACGCCTGGCAAAATCCGCCATTTGTATTTCAGAAAGTACTTATTGAGATATCTTAAGTGTTTCATTGCAAAACAAAGTTAGCAGAAATTACTGGAGTTGGTGGCTTTGATAATTTCTTCTTACAGCTTCCAGATAGGATATGGGTTACAACAATAATCTCTATATCTAACAAAGTGAAAAATTCCATTTTATTTAAAATACGCCTAGATTTAATGGTTTTTTTGTCTTAGTTTTGCGGAGTACGTTTCAACATTGTTTTGTATGCCAGAAATAAGTTCTTCTAACCCTTCTATTTTAGAGCAATTAAGCCAATCTGGCCACAAAAAAGTTGTTTTCTGTAACGATCCTTCTACAGGATTAAAAGCCATCATCGCTATTCATGATACTACGCTTGGCCCCGCTTTAGGTGGTGTAAGGATGTGGAATTATAGTTCTGAAGCCGAAGCATTGGAAGATGTATTGCGTTTATCAAAAGGCATGACCTATAAAGCTGCCGTTGCTGGATTAAACGTTGGCGGTGGTACTGCTGTCATTATTGGCGACTCACGCAGACAGAAATCAGAGGCATTGATGCGCAGCTTTGGACGTTTTGTTAAAAACCTTAACGGCGAGTTTATTGCTGGCGAAGATGTGGGCACTACCGTACGCGACATGGAATACATCCGTATGGAAACACAACATGTTACTGGCGTTCCAGAATCGTTAGGTGGCGCAGGTAACCCAGCTCCATTTACGGCAAAAGGTGTTTATTTAGGTATAAAAGCCTGCGTTAAGGAAGTTTTTGGCACTGATGAATTGGCTGGACGCTCTGTAGTGGTACAAGGTACAGGTAACGTAGGCGAGCATTTGGTAGAGTTGCTAAGAAACGATAATGTGGAGGTTTACGTAACCGACATTAACGAAGACCGCATGCGTGTAATTGCCCGTAAATACAAGGCAAAAGCAATTGAGGCAGATAAAATTTTCACCATAGGTGCTGATATTTATGCTCCTTGCGCATTAGGTGCAACCGTAAACGAAAGAACTATTAAAACCATGAAATTTGCCATTATTGCGGGTTCGGCCAACAACCAATTAGCAGATGAGCAAGCACATGGACAATTATTACACGATAAAGGTATTTTGTACGCTCCAGATTACCTGATTAACGCTGGTGGGATCATTAGCTGTTACTCAGAGCTTACGGGCTTTGGCAGAAAACGCACCATACAACTTACCGAAAATATCTATGAAGCAACTAAAGAAGTAATTAAATTATCGAAATCAGAAAATATTCCGACCAATTTGGCTGCTTCACGTTTGGCAGAAAAACGTATTGAAGACATTAAAAAAATAAAATCATCATATTAATTAATAACAATAACACACAAGAGGTAATTTTACCGCAATCGTTCTTACATTCATGTTAAACAGAAGGCACTTAAGAGTTAAAGCTCTGCAAAATATTTTTGCATGGCAAAACACCGAAAAAAAAGACATCATTACTAGTCAAAAACTATTAATGAAAAGTATCGACGAAGTATATCAGATGTATGTATCTATGCTAGCACTGGTTGTAGACATCACTGAATATACTGCCCACGACGCCCTGGAGAGAGCAAACAAGCATTTGCCAACCGCCGAAGATTTGAATCCAAATCAGAAATTACTACACAACAAATTCGCGAATGTACTGAAAAACAATCCAGAGTATGTTGCTGCTGTAAACAAATACCAAATCAACTGGTTTTCGGACCCTGAATTGGTAAAATCTATCTTCAACAAACTAAAAGAGAGTAAAGAATACGAAGCTTATTTGGCTGAAGATTTTGAGGAAAGTTTGGAAAGCTCAAAAGAGATTATCAAGTTTATTTTCCGTAAAATGTTGTTGAAAAACGTAAACGTGGTACAAGCTTTTGAAGATAAATTCATCAATTGGCCAGTAGACCGCGAAGTAATGCAAGGCATGATTGCCAAAACCATTAAAAACTTCGAGTCGGAAAATCCGTTGAACAACAAGTTGACGCCAATTAGTGCAGACTGGAACGAAGACAGCACGTTTGTAAAAGACCTTTTTACCTACACGCTTAAAAACGACGAAAAATACCAGGAATTGATTGCCGAAAGAACCAAAAACTGGGAATCGGAGCGTATTGCATTAATGGACACTATTTTGATGAAAATGGCCATTTGCGAGATGATGAATTTCCCATCTATCCCTGTAAAAGTAACCATCAACGAGTATCTTGAGTTATCAAAAGATTACAGTACTCCGAAGAGTAATACTTTTATAAATGGTATCTTAGACAAAATTTTAAACGATTTAAAGAGAAACAATAGTATTAAAAAAGTAGGTAGAGGTTTGATTGAGGAATAATTGAGAGGAGAAATTGATTGAAAGTTTAAGTAAAAATTCCAACCTTTCAACTTTCCAACTTTTGAACAAAAAACAACAGTTTAGATGAAACCATCAATATTTTTCAAACCACACAGTGGGAAAAATATGATAGCTTCATCACAAAAGAAAACAGATTTAAACGGATGAAAAAACTTTTCTTAATTGCGTTATGTGCAGCTGCCTTTAGTGCATGCCAAAGTAAAAGTGCTGAAAGCAACACCACAGGTACCGATAGTACTTCGACAGAAACTCCTGTAATTGCCGAAGCAGATGCTCCAAAAGTAAAAGTAGAAAAAACAATCTACGAATTTGGAGAGATTACCCAAGGTGAAAAAGTGACTTATACATTCAAGTTCAAAAACGTAGGTAAAACACCTTTAATTATTACCAACGCTACTGCAACTTGTGGTTGTACACAACCTGAATATCCTAAAGAGCCAGTTAAACCTGGAGCTGACGGAGAAATTAAAGTAACCTTTGATAGCACTGGTAAATTAGGCTTACAAGATAAAGTGGTGACCATTACTTCAAACGCTAACCCAAAATTTGATGAACTTCATTTAGTGGGCAACGTAAAGGAGAAAAAGTAATTAGGGATTAGGGCTTAGTAGTTAGGAATTAGTGGCTAGTTAAATAGCGACGAAAAACATTAACCAAAACTTAGTTTCAATAGCATTTCAAATTCCAATGGACCTTATTCAGATAATTAACCGAATTACACAAATTAACAACAGAACAATATAATGATATCAACAGTAATTTTACAGGCCGCTGCAGGCAACAACCTAATGGGAACAGTAATCCCTATGGTATTAATCATGGTCGTATTTTATTTCTTCATGATTAGACCACAAGTTAAAAAAGCAAAAGAGCACAAAAAATTAGTTGCAGAACTAGGAATTGGCGATAAAATTGTAACTACTGCGGGTATCCATGGTAAAATTGTTGGCGCCAACGATACTACTTTTTTAATCGAGGTAGAAGGTGGTACTAAGATTCGTTTCGACAAATCTGCCATCTCTTTAGATGCCACCAAAGCTTCAGCTCCAAAAGCATAAGTTTTAAGCCGCAAATACACCGATTTAACTGCTCCTTTTCATAAGGTCATTAATTTGTGCATCTGTGGCTTCTATAAAATAGCGCCATTTCGTTTATTCGGAGTGGCTTTTTTATTGTAATTTTACCACATGCCCTTTATTAAACTCACCCGACTTGAACAAAAACGCTTTGGAGCGATTTTAATCTGTGCCTTATGCGCAGTTGGGGCATGGTTATTTCTAGCGCTTAATAAAAAATATCCCTATACCGTACAAACAGAGTTGCTTTATAAAGATGAGCCCCAGGGAAAAGCTTTCAAGGCACTTCAACCCGATACGGTAGATTTAAAAGTGGAAGGTACGGGCTGGCAATTACTTTTTGCCAGATTGAGGATAAAACCTCCTTCAATTACCGTAAGCTTACAAAAACTCAACACCAGAAGCTACGTGGTTTTTTCGGAGCAGCTTGAACAGGTAAACAGACAGCTAGAAACTTCGCAGAGGGTAATTTCGATCAAGCCCGACACGCTTTATTTTGATTTTTCGAGACGCACCAATAAGCGAGTGCCATTGAAGTTGATTTCTAAACTCACTTTTGCACCACAATACGGAATTTCCAAAGAAATTAAGCTTACCCCCTCCTACGTGAACATTTCGGGACCACATGAGGAACTGGAAAAAATACATGTTTGGCATACCGACAGCTTGAAACTTAGCGACATTAAAAGCAGCGTAGATGCTCGTGTAACCATTTTAAAGAATGCCATTAGCAATGTAAGCATTTACCCTAGCAGCGTGGGCGTAAAAATTCCTGTAGACGAGTTTACGGAAAAAACCATCGAAGTACCCTTGAGCATGCTCAACAATAGGGAATACTACGATGTAAAGCTTTACCCTAAAAAAGTAAAAATCACTTTATTGGTGGCTTTATCTAACTATAACAAAGCAGATGAAGATTTGCTAAAAGCGGCTGTCGACTTAAACGAATGGAAAGTACTAGGCCATCATAAGCTGTCCATAAAAATCACCAAGATGCCTGAGTTTTCAAAACTAGTAAGCATTGTACCTAACAATGTTGACTTTATCATCGAGAAATAATGTTAAAGATTGGAATAACTGGCGGAATTGGAAGTGGCAAAACCACGGTGTGCAAAGTATTTGAAACCTTGGGAATTCCTGTTTTTTATGCGGACACGGTTGCCAAGCAAATCATGACCATCGATGCCATCTTAATCAATGGTATTAAACAAACCTTTGGCGAACAAAGCTATTTCGAAGATGGTAGCCTTAACAATAAACACATTGCCAATATTGTTTTTGCCGATGAAAATGAACTGGCCAAGTTAAATGCCTTGGTACATCCAGCGGTATTTAGAGCATTTGACCAATGGGACGCCAATCTTCCTAAAAGCACGCCTTATTCCGTAAAAGAAGCAGCACTTTTATTTGAAAGTGGTTCCTACAAAATGTGCGATAAAAACATCTTGGTTACGGCACCGCATCATTTAAAAATGGCTTGGGTAACCCGCCGAGACCAAGTAAACGAAGCACAGGTATTGGCCCGTATAGACAAGCAATTTAGTGATGAGCAAAAATTAAAAATGGCTGATTTTGTCATTCAAAACAATCCAAACACCTCTATTATTTTACAAGTTTTAGATTTACACCAACAGTTTTTGAAACTGTAGTTCCTATGATACTCCAAGATTTTATTACCCTCACCAAAACAGGTTTATATTGTTCTTATGGCAACTTTTACCTTGACCCACAGGAAGCTGTAGAGCATGCCGTAATTTCCCATGCGCACGGCGACCATGCCGTAAGTGGCAACCACTTTGTGTACTGCACCAAGGCCACGCAACATTTTATGCAACATCGTTATAAGAAGTTTGCCGCTGCCGAGTTCGAAATCAAGGCTTATCATGAGCAGTTTGAGCTAAATGGCGTTAAAATAAGCTTCTATCCCGCTGGACATATTTTAGGTTCGGCAATGGTATTAATGGAATACAAGGGCATTCGCTACCTCTATACGGGCGATTATAAACTAGAAGCTGATGTGACCTGTGAACCTATCGAATTTGTACAAGCTGAGGTATTGATTACAGAAACCACTTTTGCAGACCCTGCAGTTTCACATCCTGCAGCCGATGAAGAGATCAAGAAGCTGAATAACATCGAAAGCAATATCATGCTTGGGGCTTATGCCTTGGGGAAAAGCCAAAGACTCATTTCCCTCATGAGCCAACATTGCCCAGATAAGAAAATCCTTGTGCATCACAGCATCATGCCCTTTGTACAAATTTATGAGCAATTGGGTATTTCGCTTGGCAATTATCAGGTTTACGATAGGAAAATCATGAAGCAGCAATTGCAGGGCAACGTTTACCTTGTGCCTCCTATGGTATTTAATAGCTATATCAGAGCCATTAATGTGGTAAGGGTGTTTGCTACGGGATGGAAATACTTGCAACAAGGCAATGGTCATTCGCTATACATATCAGACCATGTGGATTGGAATGGCATTATACAAACCATCACACAAGTTAAACCTAATGAAGTTTGGACTTTACATGGCGATGGCAAGCAACTAAAAGCCCATTTCAAGGACCAGCTGACCGTAAAAATTCTTAATTAATTTTTATATTTTGCCAACACAATAATTTTATCATTTGAATAAAATGAAGGAAGGGGAAGACTTTTATTTTAACGAAGATGGTTTGATGGTTTTCACAAAAGCCTATCACCTGAAACGTGGCTATTGCTGTAAAAATAAATGCAAACATTGTCCTTGGAATTTCGGCAAGAAGAAAGAGAAAAAAAGCTAGCTTGTTTAGCTCATATCAACAACAATACTATATCGGTCGTCTCCCTCACCACTAAGTAGCTGTGAAGCAAATTTATTTCAGGGTCTTTCATCCTAAAAGATGCTGATCCCGA
This sequence comes from Pedobacter sp. ASV17, assembly GCF_016429065.1. Lineage (GTDB taxonomy): Bacteria > Bacteroidota > Bacteroidia > Sphingobacteriales > Sphingobacteriaceae > Pedobacter. The sequence goes on along the minus strand of NZ_JAELTX010000044.1, from coordinate 8,535 downwards.
ATGTTCGAGACAGCATGACTTTGAGCTTAGACTGGACACAACGAAAGCTATTTTTTTATTATCTCCAGCCTTAGCAAAGCCTCTTCGTTCTACTAAAATCGGCCTTGTCCTGTTCGGATAGTACCAATAAGCCTTGTTGCTGACTTCAACAGAACAGGGCGCAGCCGTGGATTTTTTTGCATACTTTTTTCATCTATAGGAAAAAAGTTTGTCCGCGAAGCGACTGAACCCCAAATAGTAGCAGAAAACTAATATTTTTGGTCTAAATTATGATGTATAGAAAGTATTTTCTTAACCCAAACTCAAGTTATTTATCACTCTTCAATAATAATTTCAATCCACTTCTAAACACTTTAATTAAATTATTGTTAAGTTCAATGTAAGTAACCACAATGACAAAGAAAAGCTCCTCCGCAACCATCATTACTTTTTTAATCTGCCTTGCCATTCCACTTTTCATCGGCTTTATTGGCAGTCAGTTTACCATGGAATCTGTAAAAACTTGGTACCTCACCATTAACAGACCATCATTTAACCCTCCAAATTGGGTATTTGCGCCTGTATGGACCACTTTATACGTTTTAATGGGCATTGCCTCCTTTAGGGTGTGGCAAAGGCGCAAAACTGCCGAATGGTTCCACTGGGCGGTCATCATCTATCTCGTACAGCTGATATTTAACCTCATGTGGTCTTTCATCTTTTTTGAACTGCACCAAATTGGCTTTGCACTGGTGGAGATTATCCTGCTGCTTTTGCTCATTGTTATTAATGCCTTTATCTTTTATCGTTTCGACAAATTGGCCGCTTGGTTGTTTCTGCCCTATTTTTTATGGGTAAGTTTTGCCACTTATTTAACGTATTCCATCTTTATTCTTAACTAAAAAGCCAAAAGAATTAGGTACTTTTATGAGCCATGCTTCGTAAAAGTGTATTCTTCATATTACTCACGATTATCAATTTTCAACTTAGCGCACAAAAAGTTGGATTGGTTTTTAGTGGCGGTGGCGCAAAGGGCTTAGCGCACATAGGGACGTTAAAAGCCTTGGAAGAAAACAACATTCCCATCGACTATATCACGGGAACTTCTATGGGTGCCATTGTAGGTGGCATGTATGCTGCTGGATATTCGCCTGCCCAAATTGAGAAAATTGCCACCAGCAAAGAATTTCAGGATTGGGTGAACGGGCGTTATACCAGTGATTATAGCTTCTATTTCCAAAAATCAAACCCAAATCCATCTATCCTGACAGCTAAAATGGCCATTGACACGAGCTTACGCCTTAGTTTCAGGCCTAATTTGGTGAACGATATCCCATTGAATTTTGCCTTGCTAGAGTTTTTCTCTCAGGCATCGGCCATTGCCAAAGACAATTTCGACAACTTATTTGTGCCATTCCGTTGTATGGTATCTGATATTCTTTCGCAAAAGAGCATTACCGTAAGTAAAGGAAGTTTGGCTGAAGCGGTGAGGGCCAGCATGACGGTTCCACTAATTTATCGCCCTATCAAGCTCGATGACAAGTTTATGTTTGATGGCGGGATTTACAACAACTTCCCTGCCGATGTGATGCAAAAGGAGTTCAAACCTGATTTTATTATCGGGGCCAACGTATCTTCCAAAACCTTCAACGAATATCCAAAAGACGATGACCGTTTGATGAATAGGTTTTTGGTTTACATGTTCCTTTCCAAATCCGATTCAACGCTAGTAGGTAAAAACGGCATTTATATTGAGCCCAATTTAGCGGATTACAGCTCCACAAATTTCTATGCGGTAGATGAGCTCATTAAAAAAGGTTATGAAGCTACGATGGCCGAAATGGACAAAATCAAAGAATCCATCAGTCGTAGAGTTTCACCACAGGAATTACAAAAAAAACGGAGCAATTTTAACGTCCAAAAATCGGAGCTGATTTTCAGCAACATCATTGTAAAAGGCGTTAACTCACAGCAGAAAAAATATGTGGAAAGGCTATTCAAAAGCGACAAGGAAACGTTCAATTTAAGCGACATCAAACGGGGCTACTATAAATTGGTAGCTGACGAAGTTTTTGAAACGGTTTATCCCAAAATCAGTTATGATGCAGGTTCTGATAGTTACGATTTTGAGATTGTTGCCCAACAGCGAAAGAGCTTGAAAATAGATTTCGGAGGCAATATCTCTACCCGTCCCATTAGCAACGTATTTTTGGGTATTCAATTCAACTACCTTAACCGAAAAGCCTACACTTTTGCCTCTAACTTCTATTCGGGACGCTTTTACGAATCGGCACAAATAAGTGGTCGTGTTGATTATCCTACTAAATTACCTTTATTTTTAGCTGCCGAGCTTACCTACAATCACTGGAACTTTTATAACACCAGCAAGATTTTTGTAGAAAACCCCTCACCTACTTACATCGACCAATCAGACCGAAAGATTGACCTTAAACTGGGCATGCCTTTGAATAAAAATGCAAGGATTGTACTTAACGCAACGTTTATCAATAACAGCGACAACTATAGTCCAACCAACACTTTTGTAGTAGGCGATTTGCTGGACAGAACAGTTTTTAATGGATTTAGAACAGGCCTTACCTTAGAGAAAAATTCGCTTAACAGAAAGCAGTATCCAACGGCAGGCCAAAACATACTGCTGAGCGTAAATTACACCACAGGAAAGGAAAACTACCGCCCTGGCAATATCCTATCCAATCAACTGGGCGCTAGCGCTGCACCAACGCTTTCCAGAAATTTCAGATCATGGATACACGCAAAGTTTAGCTACGAGTATTATTTCCTTCATACCAATAGATACAGCCTCGGTTATTTGGTAGAAGGTGTAGTTTCTAACCAACCCTTGTTTAACAATTTTTATGCTAGTTTACTGGCCGCTCCTGCATTTTACCCGCTTCAGGATAGTAGGTCGACCTTTCTGGAAAACTTCAGAGCGTTCAATTATGCGGCAGGTGGCATCAAAAATATCATTAATCTGAAAAGAAAATTTGATTTGCGTATAGAAGGTTATGTATTTTTACCTTATCAGGAATTTAAGAAAATTGGATTGCAACAAGTAGGTTTTGAAGAAACATTACGTAAGTGGCGCTATGCAGGTACCGCAGGCTTGGTATATCAATCGCCACTAGGGCCAATTAGCTTAAGCTACAACTTATACGACCAAAACAAGCGCAGACATGGGGTGCTTTTACATATTGGATATTTAATTTATAACAAACGCTCATTAGAATAATAAATGAAACATCTTTTCCTTTTTTGCTCACTTTTTATTTCAAGCATCTGCTTTGCACAAAACACCAGTATTAATAATTTTATGGTGAAGGAAAGTTTATTGAAAAACAGCAAGATTGCCATTATTGCCACCGACAGCCTAGAAAATCCAATTGAGAACATTAACGGCACCTATACTTTTAGCGTGAGTGGCTTTACTCAACAACTCACCTTTCATGATGGTGTTTCTATTTTGCCGTTACCCATAGATAAATCAACCTTTGTTTACATAAAACACGAAAACGAAAGTGGCACACACAGCAAGCTGCTTTATATTTACAAAAAAGCCAACGACCTTAATCCGATCACCATTAGTCGTGTCTTCTTTATCATCATTCCACTTATCATCGTTATTTTGGCCTTTGCCTTTAAGAAGTTTATCTATATGGGAATCATTCTATTCCTTATTTTCTTCTTTTTCAGTTACAGCAAAGGATTAAATATCTCTACTTATTTCGAAACGATATTTGATTATTTGAAAAACCTCGTTTAGAGTGACGAATGACGATTTTAGATTTACGATTATGGAGATTAATATTTACCTCAGTTCGATTATTAAATTTGTCAAAACAGCCTGTAAAACTGATGCTGAAATAAATTCAGCATGACGAACCGCCCATCTAACGTCACCCTGACCTGTAGCGAAGCGGAAAGCTACGCAGTAAATTTATTCCAGGGCCAGCAAAACAAAGCTCGCATCATCCCATTAAAAGTCAACTAAATAATAATCGAACTTAAGTTATCCACTAAAAGAACCTCATTTAAAGTGACGATTTTAGATTTACGATTAACCAACTTCAACCGAGAAGAGCTAAACCTAGGTATTGAACGGTAAATCTAAAATCACTCCCCTTAAGGGGCTGGGGGTTAAAAAGGCATTCCAATACCGAAATTGTATTGAACAAAACGGTATCTATCAGGGCTGTGCGTAGCTAGATAGTTAGCTTTAAAGGTTTTTCCACCGCTAAAGAACTTGCTGATTACCCATTGTTCATCCCCCACAAACTGAGGGTCTTTCAATTTTAAACCAACATCAAATCTGAACACAAAAAACTGCACATCATATCTAAAACCAAAACCAGTACCCAATGCAATTTGATTACCTAATTGGTCAAACTTGAAATAGGTTTGCGGTTGTGGATTTCCTGGAGCAATGTTCCAAATATTACCAGCATCCAAAAACGTGGCACCATTTAATTTGCCCCCAAAGAACTTATTTGCTAAAAGAAAACGATATTCTAAATTGGCTTCAATTTTCATTTGGCCCAATTGGTCGATACCAAAAGATGCTGCCCTAGCTTCAGGGCTACCCATTACTTCTCTATTGTAGTTACCTGGACCAATGGTTCTTGCCTGCCATGCACGCACACCACTTGCACCACCTGCATAAAACAATTTTTCAAAAGGCATAGCGGTTGAGTTGCCATAAGCATAGCCAATTCCCATATTTAACCTGGTTACCAATTGCGATTCGGCTCCTAAGCTTTTATACCACCTAATATCTACCTCTGGCCTAACATATTGGTTAAACGGTAAACCCAATACTTTCCCAAAGTCATTATTAGCGGGATCATGCTTTCCGCCCAACAATTTTGAAACACCTTGCAGCAAATTCCCCGCAATATCAATATTTCCCCTAAAGTAAATGAAGCTTCTGTTCTGCAACAGTTTGTCGGCATTTAGGGAGTAAGCATACTTCATCCCCAAGGTAAAATCCTTACGGGCAAGTAGTAAAATGTTATAAAAGTTATTGAGAAAAACCTGCTCATTAGCAGGGTCGTTGATATCAATAAGCACGCTACCAAAGCGATACTCGAAGTTAAGCGGGGTAAACGAGTGTAGTTTCGATTTCGTCTCTACCCAATCATAGGTAATGGAGTTGATGAAGATTCTGCGTACGGTGATATCCTTTTGCAGGGCATACAAGTAGCTACTCGAAAAAGTAGTGTAAGGGATGCCATTTTTACCCATCAAAGGGATGCCAAAAGGCACCAACAACCTAGGTACCGTTAAACTTGCACTCAAAGAAAAATCTCTTTGATAAATATCCGAAAAGAGTGATTTCCCATCGATAAAACGAGATTGCAGTCCACCTTTTATTTGAAACTGGAATTTTTCTCCTCCTTTTAAAAAGTTATTATTGGTATAGGTGTTACTCAAGGTAAAGCCAACGGTAGCATTGTTAAAAGGAATCTCCCCTTCTATCCTATTACTCATCCGCTTTTGTGGAATAAGTAAAATTACAGGGTCTATCACGTCAGCAGTATCTTTATTCTTTAGGTAATCGATTTTAACATTCTTAAATACGTTAAGCTCATACAACCTATTGTATGTTAAGCTTTCATTATCGATGTTATATTTAGCACCCTGTTTAATGTAGTCGTAACGTGTAATGGGATTTCTTCTAAATTTCCCAGAAAGGTCTGTAAAACGAATGCCATTAATGACACGTTTATTAAAATTAATGGAGTCAGTAAAACCTTCGGTATTTGGAGCAACCAGAATATCTGTTTTACCAATTCGATATATGGTATGTTTTTTGGTACTATCTATTGGGTTTTCAATAATAAGCTTTACACTTACCTTATTGTTATTCTTGTTCGAGTCAGGCGCAAATCTTACATAGGGTCTTACAAAATCGTAATAACCATTACGTCTCATCAAGGTGTAAATTTCTTCTCTTTCATAAGCCAGCGAATCCTCATCGTACTGCATGCCCTCGCTAAGTCTGGTAAACTTAGACTTTGCTCCCAAATACAATGATTTGATAGTTTCGTCGGGAATTTCGGTAGTGATTTTATCCACCATAAAGGGCTGTCCAGTATTGGCGGTAAACTTTAGTTTAGCCTTCTTCTTTTTGACCGAAATTTCTGAAGTTACACTTGCATTAAAGAAACCTTTACTTTTCAGGAATTTTTCGATTTGGCTTCTTGAAATTTCCACTAAAGTACTATCCAAAATTGGCGGTGGACTACCTAATGGCTTAATATTATTTTTTCTATACTTACCATTCTTGGTGTTAAAGATGTTGTAAATACCAACATTGATTCCCAGCCCTTCAATAGGCTTGATATCTTTTTGTACATAGGCATAAGCTGCTTCCTCGTATTCTTTACCAATACTATCTATTTCTACCTTTTTAACAATAGCCTGGTAGTCTTCTATATATTTTGTTGAAGCACATCCTGCTATAAAAACAAGAATAAATAGTAATATTGCAAGAAGTTGAATGTCCCGTTTATTGTTGTTAGTATATGCTTTCAAAATCCCAAATCAGTTTTATTAAATCACTTCATCAAAAAAAGTACCGTAAAGAAAACGGAATTTTCATTATTGAGGGTATAAAATCTATCACAGAATTTTTAAAATCTGATTATCAAATACATAGCATTTACTACACCTCAAAAATATCGGCCACTTTACCTAAAGTTAGTGCAAATATAAATTTATTTGAAGTAACAGAAACTGAGCTACAAAAGATTAGCACCTTACAAACCCCACAACATATCCTGGCCTTGGTACATATACCGTCTAAAAAAGAGGTAGATTCAAATGCTTTGCGCAATGCCTTTTCTTTAGTACTAGATGATGTGCAGGACCCTGGCAATTTGGGCACCATTATTAGAACCGCCGATTGGTTTGGCATCAAAACGATCATCTGTTCGGAAAATACGGTAGAAGCTTACAATCCTAAAACCGTACAATCAACCATGGGTTCGCTATGTAGAGTGAATATCATCTATACTTCGCTGGTTCCTTTTTTAAAAAATACAAAATTGCCAATTTATGGCGCTTTGCTTAATGGCGAAAATATATACGAGACCAATTGGGGCAACGAAGGATTGATTTTATTGGGCAACGAAGGCCATGGTATTGGGAAAGAGCTGATTGAGCAAATTACCGTTCCAGTGACTATCCCTCGTTTTGGAGAAGCAGAGTCTTTAAATGTGGCCGTATCAGCAGCAATCTTCTGTAGCGAAATCAGCAGAAAATAATTTTTCAAGAAAATAATTAAACAATTTAAGCAATATAGTTTGCAAGCTTACTTTAAATTGTTATTTTTGCAGCCTTGAAAAACAAGAAGGGTCGAGTGGCCGAGTGGCTAGGCAGAGGTCTGCAAAACCTTGTACAGCGGTTCGAATCCGCTCTCGACCTCAAGGTTAAAATATTTAAATAAAGAAATAAAGCTTATTATCATGGCAGTTACCAGATTAAAAAGAAAAGACAGATACAACAAAACTGTTTCTCGCTTAGAAGTAAAAAACTTGAAATTGGCAACTAACCTAGAATTAGGTAGCCGTTCTAAACAATCTACAAAAGATCAATTAGCAAAAAACAATGCTGTTTTAGCATCTTTAGCTAAGTAATCTTAGATTAATGACAAGAAACTAAAAAGTCCCGCCATGGCGGGACTTTTTTCTTTACAACCAATTTTTAATTATGCACCAGTTCATAAACGCTGTGCATGTACATCGCCTCGTCAATAGCATGTACAAAATCATTCAGCTCGGCTCTGGTAAACTTTAAGCAGATATCAGGAAAAGGCGTAGACAATATCACAATCCTATTTCCATCTGGACCATACTCAAAATACTTATCAAAGTTGAGCTTCTTGGCCACTTTCGTAAACTCATAGAACTGACTAAAGGAAAAGCTAAGCAATAGCCCAGGCTTCCAAATATTAATCATTTTACAGTTATTACATTGGGTAATCTGTATGTCCCCCGAATTAGCAATCATGGTTTTCTTGCACATATCTCTTAAAAGCTGATATGCAAATATCAAACTATTTAGATTAATTCCAAATAAGAAAAGAAGATATTTGATTTACCACTGAATATCAGTTATTTAAAAATAAATCAATCAAAACCTGTTTGCTTTTGTTAATTTTTAAAAGTTAACCTACCGAAACTAAACTCAAAAAATCAATGAAAAAGGATCATATTTTAGTTGAACGCACCTTTAATGCGCCCATTAATAAAGTTTGGGCGGCACTAACCGATACTAATGAGATGAAGCAATGGTATTTCACCATCGAAGACTTTGACCCGAAAGTAGGCTTCAAATTTGATTTTATAGGCGGACCAGATGGAGGACCACAATATTTGCACCTATGTGAGATTACGGCGGTAGCAGAAAAGGAGAAACTAGCACACACATGGCGTTACGACAATTATCCTGGCAACTCTGAAGTGACTTGGCAACTGATGGATAAAGGCGACCAAACGCTTGTTAGGCTTACCCATGCCAACGTACACACGCTAGAAG
>NZ_JAELTX010000430.1 GCF_016429065.1 Pedobacter sp. ASV17 | reverse complement strand
GTAAAAGGGCTATTGCTAAAAATGGTATACTAAACGGGTATGCTAATTACCGCCTTTCAGTTTGATGAGATGCGAAACGATGCCTTGATCCGTCTAACAAGCTCACCCCACATTGCATCTCGGTCATCACGAGCTCGACCAAGCGCATCCTTATTCTCCTCAGCTCGTCGAAGCAGATACTTCATGCACTCCCCTGTTGACCCCCAAGCCATGTACTTGTATACCGGCAACGCAGGCGTCTTCGCCATCATCTTGCCATTCTTATGGGCAGCCAGATTCACTTCTACCACCTCGCAGCTAATTTCGTCTGCCATGCCCTGCAATTGTGCAACAATGACCTCAGACTTTGCCTCGCCGGCGTCACAGATCTGGTAGGCTTGCCGTACAGACTTGGAATTGTGCGTGGCCAACATTAGACTGACGTCGGGAAACTCGCCCGAGCCCTTGATC
>NZ_JAELTX010000429.1 GCF_016429065.1 Pedobacter sp. ASV17 | reverse complement strand
ATCCGATGCCTATCAGAGGCCCTAGTGCACCACCGGGCGCAGCTCGCGCACCACCGCCTGGTGGTGGGTATCCCGCCAACCAAGGCATCGCACGACCTGGGACTACAGTTCCCCAGAGATCCAATGGCGACGAACTGCCGTCCCACCCAACACCGGTTCGCCCGGGTTTGATATCAAACACTGGTATGGTCAACCCAAACGATAGGCCACCGCCAGTGCGAAACTACGGAGGCGTCGGTCAGAGGGCGCCGCAACCCCAGCAGCCTCAACAACCGCCCACGGCTCAGCTGCCGCCTCGGCAGTACTCTGTGCCTCCTGTTCCAGCCTCTGCTTCCAAGGATATCCAGGTAGCCCAGCAACAGGCGCAAGCTCAAAACCCAGTCACCACACATGAGCTTGAACAACTGCGCATGATCATCAAAGCGAACCCGGCAGACCAGGAGTCCGCGC
>NZ_JAELTX010000428.1 GCF_016429065.1 Pedobacter sp. ASV17 | reverse complement strand
GAAGTGCGGCGACCCCCGAAAAGCGCGTGAGTCTATGCTTTCACGACTCGCTACGGAGCTCCCTAAGTCGTCTCCGGAGCTGGCTACCATGTTCCACAAGTTCTCTCCGGAGCTGAGAAGACATATCGTGGAATACCTGGTTCCGTACTACAATATCGCCGTCACCGTCACGTCAACTCAGCTAAGACAGAAGTGTATCAAGGTAGCGGTGTCGTCTGATATCTGGGCGCATTGTGTCACATTTCACGGCAAAAAATATATAGCCTACCTCTCCAACAAGGAGGGAAAATCCGGCAGGCTGCTTTACAGGGCTGCTTCTAGCCATCTTTTCGATACTGTGTATGTTGCCTACGATCCATGGGGGGTAAAGGAGGTTCTTTTTGCTCATTCAGACGACACCGTCCAAGCTACTAAATGCGTGGATACCTTTTGGGAGACAATACGTATCAC
>NZ_JAELTX010000427.1 GCF_016429065.1 Pedobacter sp. ASV17 | reverse complement strand
ATCCAGCTCAGCTTCCCAGTCGTATGATCCATCCTGCTTGCGGAAGACGGACCGATACGCATTAGGAGCTGGCAGCATGTGCGTGCCGGGCATTAGAGGCCCGTGACCACGGCGACCAAAGTGGAATTGAGCGCCCATGGCCTGAGCTGTAACGCCGTGCCATGAGGCACCAAGTCCAACGACTTCGAATTTGCCTGTGTACACCTTGGCCAGCTTGATGGCCGCCTCGTTACTCTCTCCACCGGTAGACAGGAAAAAGGTGCGGTCTAAACCTTTCGGCAGCATGTTGCAGAGACGCTCGGCCAGGTTGACCACAGGTGGTGACACCATTCCAGAGAAGGTATGATCAAGGTACATGGCGTGCTCAGTAATAACTTTGACAATTTCCGGGTGACCATGGCCGAGGAGGCAGGACATCTGTCCAGACGTCCAGTCGAGAAGTCTCTTGCC
>NZ_JAELTX010000426.1 GCF_016429065.1 Pedobacter sp. ASV17 | reverse complement strand
ATATCGAGCACCTCATCAACGAATACCACCCTTTATTATTATTCCCCTGCCCATCGACTGTATGTAGAGTTACATTCCGCCGGCTACATCCGATAGTGGAACTGACGAAAGTCAACGCTCGCCGCGCCAGGACGTTGTCGTTTTCTTTGCAGCCGACTCTGCTCCGCAATAGGGTCGTACGCCGGGGAACGGCGCATACATATTCCCACGGCCAGTCTCCATCATAATGTATACAAGTATACGAGTACTCCGTTTTCTGTAGAGTATTATGCATCTCGTAGATAGTCCGTAGTATATTCGCGGTTCATTGGCCGAGAGTTTCCACTTTGGGCGTTGTCACCACCAAGCCTTCCGGGTTTCCCATGTCTTCATCCCACGTGTTGGTAGACTCCCTTGTTTTTGGCATCTCGGGTCCCCGAGCCGTTAAAGCCGACGCAGACTATTGAACTC
>NZ_JAELTX010000425.1 GCF_016429065.1 Pedobacter sp. ASV17 | reverse complement strand
GCCATACCCCTCAGTGTTTGTCAAGCCATCTACCTCTATTGCTGGCTTTGATGAGGACGTACCTATTCCCAAAATCGCCCAAGACGGAACCTTGGATTACGAAGGAGAGCTTGTAAGCCTGAGTTCACTACATTTAATTTCCATGTACTTCTGAGAATTAATGCAACTGTAGGCTATTGTAATTGGCAAAACTGGCAAGAATATCAGCAAGGAAAACGCGCTTGAGCACGTGCTGGGGTACTGTGCTTCCAATGACGTGTCTGCTAGAGGCTGGCAACGTGACCCTGCCAAAGCTGGCGTCGTCCCGCAGTGGTGCTTCAGCAAAGGCTTTGACAAGTTTGCGCCTCTGGGCCCAATGATCGTCAGCCCTGCTGTTGTCGGCGCTGCCTCGGATTTGCATCTCCAAACGTTTGTGAACGGCGAAGAACGTCAGAATACAAGCACGAGCGA
>NZ_JAELTX010000424.1 GCF_016429065.1 Pedobacter sp. ASV17 | reverse complement strand
CCATTCAGGCATCGACGTAAGGAGAAATCCAAACACTCGGAGAGTTTCTCTTCGAACAGTTTCAGATGGATCTCTCGCACACGCATATATTGAAGGCATGAGTACTGTCTTTAACTTCTCCTCAAAAATACTTTTAGTCTCGGTGTCCTGACAGTCGGCTGTGTTCTGGATGAAGCGTCGAAGGCCGTCCGCCGAGTTTGATGCCAGAATGCCAAATTCCTCGTCATCGCGAATGAAGTAGATGAGATTGTGGAGTATTGGCAGCCACTGTTTGGGTGTCCAGTTAACCTCACGGGGTGCTGAGATGGTGTTAAACGAGCTGAGACGCCTGTCATAGTCAAGTTCATCAATGCGACCCTGTTTGTAAGAGTTCAACTCGTTACACAAGCTCGCAATTGCAGCGGCTTCAGCATCCTGTTGCGACAGGGCAAGGATAGCACGCGACAAAGA
>NZ_JAELTX010000423.1 GCF_016429065.1 Pedobacter sp. ASV17 | reverse complement strand
AGTCCCGTCCGTGGCCAATTCACTTCACAATGGCTTCCGTCACCCGTCTCAGCAACGCTGCCCTCAAGGCCTCCATCCGAGCTCCTGCTTTCGGTGCTCGCTCCACTGCCTTCAACACAGTGCGATGCTACTCGGCCAAGACTCAGACTCTCAAGGAGCGCTTCGCCCAGATCCTTCCGGAAAAGATTGAGGAGATCAAGGCTCTTCGCGCGTGAGTAGCCCCCCAGCGTTGTAGGCTGCCAATCGAGCGCCGCAATTGGTGGCGAGTCCACCACCGAATCAAAACAGCTTTTTCGCTAACCTGACGTAACCAAATAGCGAGCACGGCTCCAAGGTCATCGACAAGGTCACCCTCGACCAGGTCTATGGCGGTGCCCGCGGTATCAAGTGCCTCGTCTGGGAGGGTTCCGTCCTCGATGCCGAGGAAGGTATCCGCTTCCGTGGCAAGAC
>NZ_JAELTX010000422.1 GCF_016429065.1 Pedobacter sp. ASV17 | reverse complement strand
GACTTCAAGCGGCACCGTTTCAGTAGTTTCTAAATTTAGACTCCTTTGACCTTCAAGCTACTGAACAACTTTGAAGGACAATGAGGTAACGTCTTATTCGAGGCAGACAATTCTGAGTTAGGACACAGAACCTAGACAGGAGATCGTGACTGCAGATGCAGATGTCCTCGTCGAAAATCGTATATTACGTATGGAACAAATAACTACAATCAAGCCCCCTAGTCCCTCTATTTCAGCTTAATCTCGCTTTGTCCATTATTTTTTCGTCGCGCTCTTTTTCGCAGGCGGCTCGTGCACAACAAACTGGTCCTTGTGCGACTTGTACAAAGTGGAATGATCCAGCAACTCGCCCGAAGAAGACTTGAAGAAGCTGATCTCCAGGTGATTCTCGTCTGCAACCTTGAAGCTCGCATAGCTAAAGTCCTCGTCATATCCAAACGCAGTAAACGGC
>NZ_JAELTX010000421.1 GCF_016429065.1 Pedobacter sp. ASV17 | reverse complement strand
GCTCTGTGGAGAGAGCGACAATGCGTTATGGTTGCCCACTGTCAACTTTCGGTAGTCCTCCTTGAGGTCGGAGTGGTCCAGTTCAGATGGCGAAGCTCGATCGGCTCGGCCGTACGTGACTGACTCGGCGTCTCGTACGTCCCTGACGTCGTCAGTGACATGCTGTTGCTGCTCTTCAAGCTGGCGGGCCAGTTCGTTCATGCCGGCCTCGTCCTCAGGGAAGACGGAGTGGACAGGCAAGTCAATGTCGCTGTTGGGCTGGATGCAGCCCAGCTTCTGTGCGATGTTGTGGACCACGGCCTGACCTCGATCGTTCTGGTCTGGCTCGCCCAGGTTCCAGGGTTGGGAATTTCGAACCATTAAGTAAAGTTTGTGAATAGTGGCGATGAGAGTAAGCTGGGTGTTCTCAAGGACTTCGGCATCTGTCTCTTATACACATCTCCGAGCCCAC
>NZ_JAELTX010000043.1 GCF_016429065.1 Pedobacter sp. ASV17 | reverse complement strand
ACACGAAGCTTCAACTTTTGATATCCTAGGGAAATTTAGGGAGTTTGTAAATAATTCTATCAGTACTGTAGGCGCCGAAAAAACACTGGCTTACGTTTGTCTTATTATTGTTTGCTCGGTATTACTTTCCAACCTGTTCAGGTATTTTTCTCAACGTGTAATGGAAGATTTACGAGTGCACACACTCTTAAATTTCAGAAGAAAGGTTTTTAACAATGTTATGAACTTACACGTTGGTTATTTTAGCAACGAAAGAAAAGGTGATATCATTTCCAAAGTAGCTTCTGACGTACAAGTGGTACAATTTACGGTAACCAACACCCTACAGGTGGTTTTTAAAGAACCTGTAACGTTGATTGTGTACATTGTTATGCTATTACTCATTTCAGTAAAGCTTACTTTGTTTTCTTTATTGGTTATTCCTGTATCAGGTTTTATCATTAGTAAAATTGTTAAAAGACTGAAACAACAAGCCAAAGAAGCCCATGAATCATTTGCCAAAATGATTGGTTTTTTAGATGAAGCTTTGGGTGGCATTAAAATCATTAAAGCATTTAACGCTTCAGAAAGAATTAAAAGCAAATTCAATCAGGAGAATATTTTCTACTCTAATCTTACTCGAAAAATGGTGCGTAGGCAACAGCTTGGCTCACCCGTATCAGAGTTTTTAGGGGTATTGATGGTGGCTACCATTGTTTGGTATGGTGGCACTTTGATTTTACACAATGAGCAAGATGCGTTGGCTCCCTCAGATTTCATCGCATATATTGCTATTTTTTCACAAGTAATGCGCCCAGCTAAAGCCCTAACCGATTCATTTAGCGGCATCCATTCAGGCATTGCTGCCGGAGAAAGGGTACTTGGGCTAATAGATACAAAACCTGAGCTAGAAAACAAAGCCAATGCAAAAGAGCTAGAAAGTTTTAGCCAAGCATTAGAGCTTAAAAACGTAAGCTTTGCTTATGGAGAAAAACAAATCTTAAAAGAGATTAATCTAAAGATAGAAAAAGGAAAAACCATTGCTTTGGTAGGCCCTTCGGGTGGCGGAAAAAGTACTTTAATGGATTTAATCCCTCGTTTTTATGCTCCCAAGGAAGGACAGATACTCATCGACGGAAATAATTATGATGACTTAACGGTTGAAAGCATCAGGGCTAAAATGGGCATTGTTAACCAAGATTCTTTCCTTTTCAACGATTCGATCTTTAACAATATCGCCTTTGGAAAACCAGATGCGACCGACGAAGAGGTCATGGCTGCCGCAAAAATTGCCAATGCACACGACTTTATTCTTAATACTGAAAATGGCTACGAAACCAATGTAGGTGACCGTGGCAATAAACTATCTGGAGGGCAGAGACAAAGGGTTTGTATTGCTCGTGCCGTTTTAGCTAATCCACCGATTATGTTGTTGGATGAGGCGACCTCAGCATTGGATACCGAATCTGAAAAACTGGTACAAGAGGCCTTAGTCAACTTGATGCAAAACCGTACTTCTGTGGTAATTGCTCACCGCTTGAGCACGATTCAACATGCTGATCAAATTGTGGTGATCGATAAAGGACAGATTGTTGAACAAGGAAATCATAACGAACTAATTGCAAAAAAAGGGCTTTACCATCGCTTAATCGAAATGCAGGCTTTTAATGAACAATAAACAGCAACCCCTCGTTTCAATTGCGGTATGCACCTACAACGGAGAAAAGTTCCTCATTGAGCAACTTGATTCGTTGCTTGGGCAAAGCTATCGTCATATCGAAATCATAGTGGTTGATGACTGTTCTAAAGATCATACGCTTGCCATCCTAAAACAATACGAAGAAAAGAACCCAAATTTTAAGGTATATCAAAACGATCAAAACTTAGGATATATCAAGAACTTTGAAAAAGCTATTTCTTTGTGCAACGGCGATTACATTGCGCTATGTGACCAAGACGATATTTGGGACCTCAACAAGATTGAACTGCAATTAGCAGGCATTGGTGATCATGCTTTGATCTATCACGACTCGGAGTTTATAGATGACAAAGGCCATTCCCTTGGCAAAAAGAAATCAGATATCCTGAACATGTATCAAGGAGATAGCAGTATACCTTTTCTCTTTTTCAATTGCGTATCGGGACATGCTTGTCTTTTTAACAGAAAGCTTATTCCTTATTGTCTTCCTTTTCCTAAAGAAATCTTCCACGATAGATGGCTTGCCTTTACGGCAACAAACAACGGAGGCATCACTTACCTAGACAAAGCATTGGTTAGGTATAGACAGCACGAAAATACCGATACCAATATTTTAAAAATTAACAAGGGAAATAGAAAGCCATCCAAATCGGGACATCAAAAGATGATGAAAATCCTGAACGAACTCTCTCATTTCAGCAACTACCCTTACCTCAAGCAGAAAAGCAGCATAGAAAAACTTTATGAAGCCTACCTAACATGGGTTAATTCATATTTCTGCTGGTCTTTACCTGCATTCATGATTTCAAATTACATGCTGCTATTTTTTATCCCTAAAAAGGGACGTTTAAGTAATCTGAATTTTATTTTCAAGCATTTTTTTGGAGGAAAATTTAAGAACGATTCTTCTTCCTAAAATCATTGACAGCCTTCATATAAGCACTTAAAAATTGCATTAATCCATTTTTTTCAATCAACCGAAAAGCATTCTTAATATTGAAAAAGCCTTCTTCGGCAATGAAATAACTATGCGGACGTTTTAACAATCGAATGTTTTCCTTCATCAGTTTTTTCCCTTCTTCTGAACCTGGCATCGCATCTTCGATATAAACTTGAAATAAAGACCGAACTGCAATTTCATTCAGATACATCTTTTTCAGGTTTTTACTCATGCTGGTGTGGTGTACTCGAACCATGCAGTAGGCTCTTTCATTATCCAAATATCCAAACTTAAAATACATCGCACTTTTAAACCAGTATTCCCAATCTTCAAGACTAGTCAGTTCCGTATTAAAATCGCCCACTTTTTCTACCACTTCTCTTTTAACAAGTGGCGAATTTACGGGCATAATATTCTTATTCACCAATTCACGAAGCTGCTCCGCTACAGACATGTCGTTTAATTTAATGATCCATTCTTGCTGAGTGAGGTCCAAACTCCTATACCTTTCCTGAATATTATTGTTCGTAAAGTAATAGGTATTGCAATATGATATTCCTAAATTTTCATCAGCCGCAAAATGCTCCAACTGCAATTGGATTTTATCTTCAGAAATCAAATCATCTGCGTCCAAAAACTGGATATAATCTCCAGAGGCTTTCTTAATTCCTGTATTTCTAGCGGCAGATAGCCCTTTGTTTTCCTGATAGATATAAATGATCCGAGCATCTACTTTCGCTAGCTCTAAAACCAAAGCCCCAGTGTTGTCCGTTGAACCATCATCTACCACTATAGCTTCCCAATATTCGTGCTTTTGCCGCCTAATTGAAGTTAAGGTTTCTATAATGAAATTTGCATAATTATAGCTTGGGATAATGATAGAAACCAATGCCTTAGCAACCATAGTGTGTGAATAGAATAAATTTTCGCTGAATAGGCCCAATAGCCATCAACCACAAATGTATCAAATTTGGTTAAAAAGGCTAACAAACAGCAAAGGTCTAACGGTAAACAAAAATCACTATTTTTACCTCAGTAAAGAAATTATGAATAAGAGAATCAAAAGGATACTGGAAAATATAAAGTCTGTATTGAAATATCCTACCATACATGCCGCACTTTCTAAAAAGAATACGCTCTATTTCTTTTCCTATTCCTGGTCTTTTGGGGGAGGCGAAAGAGTTTATGTAGACATGCTAAACCTCTTCAAAGATTTGCAGCCAATTTGTTTTATTACAGGCACCTCTGTTACCGATGGTTTTAGGAAAGAATATGAAGCTGCCGCACATACCATTAATTTAAACCGCTGGGCTCAAAAGAAAATACTGAAAGGTTATCTTCTAAAAAAGATGGCCCAAGCGATCAATGCTCAGAAAAACCCCATCATTGTTGGTTGGAGCAGTGAATTTATGTACGAGATGATTCCGTTATTGGCTCCCCATGTTAGAATTATTGATATTAGCCATAATTTCACAGACAACGGAAAAGGGCTAGAGCTAAAAACACTCCCTTACGTACCTAGAATAGATCAAAGAATAGTAGGATCCAAAAGCTTGGTAAATCAATTTGAAGAACTTTATAAGGCACAAAACATTCCTCTGGAATACATGGATAGGATGGTTTTCATCCGAAACAGAATCCCTTTTGATAATTTTTTCCCAACAAAAAATTACGACTCCAAACTTGAAGTAGTTTTTGTGGCAAGAAATAGTCCTGAAAAAAGGAGCGAGATCTTAATAAAGGCGGCCGAAAAATGCCAGCAAGAAAATCTTCCAGTGGTATTTAAAATGATTGGCGATTATGATCCAAAGAAAATAAAAGCCCCGTCAAATGTAGAAATGGTTGGTATTGTTAACGACAAAAATGTTGTTAACGAATACTATAAAAATGCTCATATCCTATTGTTAACTTCTCAAAGAGAGGGCTGGGGTCTTGTGATTTTTGAAGCTATGAATTTTGGAGTAGTGCCTATCTCAACCAATGTGGGTGATCTCTCTTATTACGTTTCTAGTGAAAAAGCGAACGGCATATTGATTGAAAACCGAGAGGATATAGAGCTCTTGTCGCAATTATTCACAAATGAAATCAAACGATTTTGTAACGACAGGGCGCTGTTAAAAGAGTATAGTAAAAATGCTTTCGAAACGGTAAAGCAGTTGGTCGAAACATCTGATTTTGAAGAGGCCTACAGGAATGTCATTTTGGGAAAATCAGACCGAACCGAAGACCAATAAAAGGCTCCAAAAAAATGAACTTACCCAGAACTATATTCGCTTTGAACTTCTGGGCAAGCATTTAATCAAATGAGCTTTTCTCTTGGGAAGAGTATACCGTTCACTGGTTTAGCGTATGCCTAAAAACTTTTTAATTTTAATGGTATAACGTAATTTTCTCAATCTCCTTCTCGCATCTAACAGTTCTTCATAATAATGCACAAAGGAAGAAAAGTTTTCTTTGACCACATCTTCTCTCTCTTTGATCATCATTGGCCTAGTCAGAGGATCCGAACTGATGCCTCCTTCTTTGAATTCAGAGACCAAAACATCGATATGTTTATAACTACAATTAAACTTACAATAAGCGAGGAAAGCGAATTTCCAATCAGAAACAATTTTCAAAGTCTCATCATAATATCCCACTACATCAAATAATGTTCTCTTGATAAAAGTAGATGGATGCGGAATTCCATCATGATAAAACTGTGCAAAATCCAGCTTTTCTACTGATATCCAATCTTTTTTTATTCCGTTATTATCATAAAGGATATTACCACAAACTAAATCGCTGTCAAGACCTTGCTCTATTGCTTTTTCAATGGTATCAGCCTGAAACAAAATATCTCCACTATTTATAAACAATAAATAATCACCTGTAGCATTTTTTATGCCCTTATTCATAGCATTATAAATCCCCTTATCAGGTTCAATAATGGCTACAGTAATATGGTTTTTAAATTCACGAATGATTTCCTCGCTCCCGTCGGTCGAAGCTCCATCAACAACAATATATTCTATATTTTTGTACGTTTGGCCTACAATAGACGGAATCGTTTCTTTTAAACCAACAGCATTATTATAATTAATAGTTATTATTGATATTTTTGGCTGTATTAAAGACATTTTTTATATTATAAATTTGTTGTTACAAAAGTAGCCTTAAAATATTATAAAACAGGAATGATTAAAGCAATTGCTTGAAACATTTCATTTTGAGGAAGCATACAAGAATTTCATTTTGGGAAATCAGCGCAAATCACACATGGATAACACCACCAAGAAACCTACTGTTACTGTTTTTATGGCCGTTTACAACGGAGAAAAATATATAAAAGAGGCTATAGAAAGTGTGCTTGCCCAAAATTATACTGATTTTGAACTTCTGATTATCAATGATGGATCTACAGATAAAACGCTTGAAATAGTTGCCAGGTTTAACGACCCCAGAATTCGTCTGCTTCACAATGACGGTAACAAAGGGCTTACCTACACTCGTAATCATGGTGTTAGGGAAGCACAGGGAGAATACTTTGCCATATTAGATAGTGACGATATTGCCATGCCTAATCGTTTAAAACTTCAAGTTGATTATATGAATGCCAACCCTAACGTAGCCATTTGCGGCGGGCAGGCGGTATTAATTGACGGAAATAGCAAAGAAATACGACCTTACAAAGTACAGCCAGGAGATAGCTTGTCTCATTGGCTTGTGCTTCATAATGTTTTTATCAATTCAACGCTAATGATAAAGACGGCTGTAATGAGAGAAATGGGAGGTTATAGAGAAATGGCACCAGCTGAAGATTACGACCTTTCATTTAGAATTGGGTTAAAATACCAAGTGGCAAACCTAAGTGACAAGTTTGTTCTTTACCGGGAACATGACAATAATATTTCAAGGGTACAAACAGAGAAGCTGAGTAATGCGCAACGCCGCATCATCCAACATATCCATTCTAGTTTAAATATTCCAGCAGACAAATCGCTCATTGAAACTCATCATGATATATTAAACTATAACGTTGACGTTAAGGACATGAGCACATTTGAGGGGCTTCTTGAGGCGTTAAAACAGGGAAATAGCCATACCCATCGCTATCCTGCTAAAGCATTCAACAAGTTGCTATTTGAAACTTGGTTTAACATAGCCAGATTAAAAAAGGTAAAGCAAATCCTATTCTTGTATTTTAAAAACCCTTTGTTTAATTGGTCTTTCGTTACTTTCAGGCAGCTGAGAAAAATATTTAAACAATCGTTATTCTTAAACCTATCCATTTCTAAGCGTTAATGAAAGTTGTAAAAATTCTAGGCGGGCTTGGCAACCAAATGTTTCAATACGCATTTTATCTAGCGCTGGCCAATAAATTCAATGGCGTAAAAATAGATGTTAGCGATTTCAAAAATTACGACCTACATAATGGCTTAGAACTTGAAAACGTATTTGGAATAAAACTTCAAAAAGCATCGAAATTCATCGTCCAATTGCTAGACCCGTCCTATAGAACCTGGAGCTATCGAAAGTTAAGGCGACTATTAAACTTAAAAAACACCCTTGTTGTTGAACAGAATTTCTTTTTCTTTGACAAGGAGGTATTAAACGACCCGAAAAGTAGAATTTATTGGGGTTACTGGCAAAGCAGTCAATATTTTGAGCACATTACAGATAAAGTCAAGGAATGCTTTTCGTTCAAAAAACCGTTGACAGGTAAGAATAAGGATACCATGGAAATGATCTCTGCTTCTGAAAGCGTAAGCATCCACATTAGAAGGGGAGATTATATTGGACATGACTTATTGGGTGGAATTTGTGACTCAGATTATTATAAAGAGGCAATTTCAATCATAGAAGACCGTATTTCCAACCCAACTTTCTTTATTTTCTCCAATGATATCGAATGGTGTCAAGAGCATTTAAATATTAGAGATGCTCACTATATTTCATGGAACAAAAACAACGATAGTTATATAGATATGCAATTGATGAGCTTGTGCAAGCACAATATCATTGCAAACAGCAGTTTTAGTTGGTGGGGAGCCTGGCTTAATCCCAATGAAAATAAGGTGGTAATCTCGCCCAAAAAATGGACAAACGACTCAGCTAACACTTTAGCTCTAAAAGATTGGATAAAATGTTAAACCAAATTTCAAATAACAAGAAAACGGAATGTTAAAAAAACTATTCAAAAAAAGAATTCACGACAAAGATAAATACAGTAAGAAGTCGTATTCGCAATCGGGTGAAGACATCATTGTTGATTTTATCTTTCAAACGTTAAAGATAACTGATATTTCTTACCTTGATATTGGTGCGCATCACCCTTACTATTTAAGTAATACTGCATTGTTTTATGAAAAGGGCTATAAGGGGATAAATATCGAACCTGATCCAGTACTTTATCAGCCTTTTCTATCACAAAGGAGCAGAGACACTAACCTCAACATCGGTATTTCTGAAAAAGCTGGAGTATTTGATTTCTTCTTAATGCACCCTCCTACCTTAAATACTTTCTCAGAAGAAGAGGCGAATAGGGTTACCCTAGAGGGAGACGGCATTTATAAAATTGATAAGAAAATAAAAGTTGAAGTAGATACAGTATCTAGTATTATAGAGAAGCACAACAATGGAAAATTCCCCGACTTTTTAAATTTAGATGCAGAAGGGATTGATGAAATCGTAATCAAATCAATAGACTATGAAAATAATTTCCCCTCTGTAATTTGTGTGGAAACAATCTCTTTCTCCGCCAATAGGAAAGGAGTTAAAAACCAATCGTTAATAGATTATCTCGTTGAAAAAGGATATTTGCTTTACGCTGACACCAACATCAACTCCATCTTTGTTAAAAAAGAACTTTGGTAGCTATTATAGGTTTTCCAAACATAGAAAAGGAGCGAAAAAATCGCTCCTTTTTTTTATAACTACATGGGTATGTAAACCGCCTTTCCCATTAATTTCTATTTCCTACAACCCATTTAAACCTCGTTTTATTGATGAGCATGGTAATGAGTAGACTTATAGAATATGCGGCTAGGAACCTCACAAAATGATTCGCTGTATTTTCCCAAATACCAAATTTTTTCACATCTATATGCATAGGCTGAAGTATCAGCTTAAATACCCTATCAATAACTACAAAGTGGAGCAGGTATATGCCAAAAGTGGTTTCCCTAGGCTTAAGTTTATCTTTCAGAAATTGAATATTTCCAATTTTTAACAATAGGGCAAACATGGCAAAGGAATATAAAATATTGGTAACGCGTAGGGTATTGTAAGAATCAGAAATTCCAATCCTGTTCAGATTCATTGATTCTAAACATGCAAGACAGAAGGTTAATATCACCGCAGTAATTAGAGCAGCATATGACTTCTTCTCTATCCAGGCCATCACTGGTGTAAAGTACTTATTCAAATATACACCTAACCAAAGATAAAATATGAAGCCAAATAGTGCTGCAGCATGTAAAGTTTCTACCCAGCCATAATAGAGGTTAACGCTATAAAACAATGACATGATAGCCAATATTACGCCAAACCAAATTTTGTAAAGATACTTCTTGAATAGTAAAAGGATAGTGATACAAAATAGAAAGTTGGGGATAAACCAGAAGCTCGTAAAGAAAAAACTTCTAAAAGATAGATGACCTAAGTATCCAAAAAAATTATCGACAATTTCACTACTACCTCCCTTTCTATAAGCTACATATCGATCCAAACAGGTTAGCAATATCAGCAATATAGCCCAAAATAGCCATGGCTTTACCGTATTATTAAATCTGTTTTTTAAATACTGGAGGGTAGAATATTCCTGAAACTTATGATTAATTAAAAAGCCTCCAATTAGAAAAAAAGCAATAGTGCTGAACTTAAAAGACTGGATCACACTTGCTTCTACCATGGTATCGAAAACATTATGATATATATTAGGCGGAACGGCCGAACCATGCTCCCAAACAATACCTATCATAGAAATACACCTGATAGTATCCACAAAATCGAAATTCTTCTTTTCCTTTATAGTATTTATTTCACTCATCCCTGCAAATCTCTACAAAAAAAACATTCCGATCTCATTTTAGAACGCCTTTAACATTCTTTAACGGTGTAAAAGTTACAATAACAACCAAAATACATCCAATTAACCTCCAAAATACACCTCACAAAGGATATCTAGCTAATTACCAACAATCTAAAATATTACATATATTTGCAGTTCTATAATTTTCTATCATTACTAAAATGAAGTTTTTAATATCCGCTCTCTTCTATATCTTTTTTATAGGGATATGTTTTGATGCGGGTGCACAACAGGGAATGGCAGTAAGCTGTCCAGAATCTGCGCAATATTATTCGAAAGACAGTATCAATGTCATCACTTTTGGTGCTAGTACCGTGGAAGGAGTAAGAGGCTTAGAATTTCAATCATACCTTGCGCAAAACTTCAATAGATGCTATTCCAACAAAGTCGTAAGAGTTGAAAAATATGGGGTTGGCGGCGAAACAACTGGACAAAGTTTAGCGAGATTAGATGCAGCAATATTTGGAAAAGCAGGCTTTATTTTAATAATGATCGGCGTAAATGATGCCATACGGATAGAAGCGGGCAGACAGTCGATTGATGAAACTGAGGCGAATATGAGGCAGATCATTAAAGTAGCCTTAACCCAGAAATTGGTTCCGATCATTAGTACCCTCCAATTTTTTGATGACAGAAACAATGCAAGATCTAAGCGCATAAATGATGTCATTATTCAAGTTAATACCTTATACAGAAGAATAGCCAGAGAAAATGGGATTTACATAGCGGACATCAATAGAGTATTTAGGCGTGATTTTTCACTTTACCAAGACGATGTACATCCTAATGCTAGAGGTTATCGTTTAATTAGTTATGTGGTATTTGATACGATAAACAAAATCATTGCTGAAAGGTTTTTACAGTTTACAGTGTCGTCAAACTACCCAAACCCTACAATAAGCGGATATACTTCCATAGATATTGTAATGCCAGAATCAGACAAGATAGAGCTTAAAATTTACTCGGTACAAGGAAAGCTAATGGCTGTTCCTGTAAACGAGTATTTAAATACAGGAAAGCATGTGGTAAAGCTAGATTTAAGCCAACTTCCACCAGGTATCTATATTTATAAGATTACTTCTTCTTCTGGCCTATATACCACCACAAGAAAGCTAATTGTATCTAGATAGATCTGGTTATTAAATTGTAGCCTACACTTTCACTCTTTGGGATAGCAAAAGACTATTTCATTTCTTTGAGCAGTCGCTTTTTTATTGAAAAAGAGTTTGTATTTTATTTATGAACCCTTTCTCTAAGGCCCGCTATCCTAATTTTTTTAAAAAATGACAACCGTAGCTTGTCATTTTTTTCACAAGAATTGATGATTCTTGTATAAACATTTACACCATGAAATATCAATTCTCTTTAAATATCGATATCGGCTCGATGTTAAGAAAATATAGGAGCATGAACTCCCTTTCTCAGGAGAACGTTTCTAATCAACTCAACATTAGTAGACAGGCCTATCAAAAATGGGAAAACAACAATGTAGACTTTACCATTTCACAGCTAAAAAAGATTGGCGAACTGTATGAGATTCCTTTGCATATCATTATCACGGAATCCTACACTTATTATAAGCTATTTTAACCCCTCTTTCTCAACAAAAAAGGGGAACGATAACTCGTCCCCCTTTGTACATTTATAATTCGGTAAATATTACAATTTACGTTTTATTTCTACTTGTTCGTAAGCTTCTACAATATCCCCTACTTCAATGTTGTTAAAGTTTTGGATATTCAAACCACATTCGTAACCTTTAGTAACCTCTTTCACATCATCTTTAAAGCGTTTCAATGAAGCTAGCTCACCTGTGTAGATTACTACGCCATCACGTACGATGCGGATTTTGCTGTTTCTGGTAATTTTACCATCCAACACCATACATCCTGCAATGGTGCCCACTTTAGAGATTTTAAAGGTTTCTCTGATTTCCACATTAGCCACAATTTTCTCTTCAAACTCTGGAGCCAACATACCTTCCATCGCAGTTTTGATCTCATTGATCGCATCGTAGATGATCGAATACAAACGAATATCGATTTGTTCTTGTTCTGCCAATTTACGTGCTCCTGCTGAAGGACGAACTTGGAAACCGATAATGATTGCATCAGAAGCAGAAGCTAATAATACGTCAGATTCTGAAATCTGTCCAACACCTTTGCTGATGATATTGATTTGGATCTCTTCAGTTGAAAGCTTCAATAGTGAATCTGCCAAAGCCTCGATAGAACCATCCACGTCACCTTTGATGATCAAGTTAAGCTCTTTAAAGTTTCCTATCGCTAAACGACGACCAATCTCTGCAAGGGTAATATGTTTTTGAGTACGCAAGCCTTGTTCACGCATCAATTGCAAACGCTTGTTGGCAATCTCTCTTGCTTCGGACTCACTTTCTAAAGCATTAAATCTATCGCCTGCAGTAGGCGCTCCAGACATACCTAATACCTGTACTGGTACCGATGGCCCGGCCTCGTTTACTTTAGCGCCACGTTCGTTAAATAACGCTTTTACCCTACCACTATAGCTACCTGCTAAAATTGGATCTCCAACTTTTAAAGTACCTCCTTGTACTAAAACTGTAGTAACGATACCACGTCCTTTGTCAAGCGTAGCTTCAATTACCGTTCCTGTAGCACGTTTATTAGGATTTGCCTTAAGTTCTAACAACTCAGCCTCTAACAATACTTTATCAAGCAATAAGTCGACGTTTAAACCGCTCTTACCAGAGATTTCTTGTGATTGATATTTACCACCCCAATCTTCCACTAAAATGTTCATGACAGATAACTGTTCACGTATTTTATCAGAGTTGGCACCTGGTTTATCAATTTTGGTGAAGGCAAATACCAAAGGTACTCCCGCAGCTTGTGCGTGGTTAATTGCTTCTTTGGTTTGTGGCATCACCGCATCATCCGCAGCCACTACAATAATCGCAATATCGGCTACCTTAGCACCACGAGCACGCATGGCCGTAAAGGCTTCGTGACCTGGTGTATCTAAGAAAGTGATTTCTTTTCCAGCGCTGGTGGTTACTTTATAGGCACCAATGTGCTGTGTAATTCCACCTGCTTCTCCTGCTACCACATTGGCTTTACGGATATAATCCAGTAATGAAGTTTTACCGTGATCCACGTGTCCCATAATGGTTACCACAGGAACTCTTGGGCTCAAATCTTCTTCTGCATCTTCCTCCTCAATGTTGATATCTTCCTCTTCGTCTGGTTTTACGAATTGAACTTCGTAACCGAACTCATCAGCAACAATGGTTAATGTTTCTGCATCTAAACGTTGGTTAATTGACACAAACATACCTAAGCTCATACAGGTTCCAATAATTTTGGTCACCGGTACATCTATCATGTTTGCCAATTCGTTGGCCGTAACGAATTCCGTTACTTTCAACACCTTCGATTGCAATTCTTCCTCTAAAGCTGCTTCTTCCGCAGAAAGTGCGACATCATCTCTTTTTTGACGACGAAGCTTAGCTCTTTGAGCAAATTTACCAGACTTACCTGCTCCGCTTAAACGAGCAAGTGTTGCCTTAATTTGATCTTGTATTTCTTTCTCAGTTGGTTCCTCTTTTGGAGTGTTACCCGCTGCCGAATTTCTATTTCCTTGATAACCTGGACGGTTATTATTTCTATTACCTTGATAACCGCCTCCTTGGCCACCGCCTGGACGATTGTTCCCGCCTTGGTAAGGTGGTCTTTGACCGCCTCCTTGTGGGTTATTTCCAGGTGTGCCTGTACCTGCTTGACCTCCTTGTTGATGTCCTCCAGTACCAGGAGCTCCAGGCGTTTTCTTGCGTTTACGCTTACGTCTAGCGGCTTCACTATCACTCGAAGAGGCTACTGGCTGGCTTCTTCTATCAGGCGTAACTGGCAATTCAATTTTACCAATAATATTTGGTCCTGATAATTTTACCGACCTCGCTTTGATGACCTCATCTTTTGGCGCTTCAGGTTTAGCTGGTGCTGGTGCGGGAGTAGGGGTTGGAACTGGCGTAATAGGAACAGCTACTGGTGTAGCAGGTTTTTCCTCTACAGGTTTAACTGGCTCAGGTTTTGCTGCTACAGGTTCTTCAACCTTCACTGGCGCTACTGGCTTCTCCTCCACCTTTGGTGCTACAGGCGCTGCTGGCTTCTCCTCTTTAGGAGCTGGCGCAGGAGCTTCTTCTTTCTTCGGTTGACGATTTTTAGGGTTCAGATTGTTAAGATCAATCTTACCGATAACTTTCACACCTGGCAATGAAGAATCATCCGCGTTTTCAGCAGGCTTGCTTTCCACAGGTTTTTCTGCTTCCTTTTCAGGTTCAGCAGCTTTTTCCGCAGCAGGCTTTTCCGTCGCTGGTTTCTCAACAGGCGGCGTGTATTGATGAAGGTTTTTAATTAAAACGCCTTCACTTTCGAAGTCCTGACTTCTTTTTGTAGTTTCAGGAGCTTTCTCTGTTGTTACTTCAGGTTCATCACGACGTATTTTGCCAATAACTATTTGGTTAGCCTCCTCTTTAACTATTTTATCCCCCTGAAACTCTCGCAACAAGACGTTGTACATCTCCCCAGAAAGCTTAGTATTGGGCTTATTATCCACAGCATAGCCCTTCTTACCAAGGAACTCTACCGCGGTAGCCAGTCCTATGTTAAGCTCTTTTGCTGCTTTTAATAACATTATTGTTTTGTCGTCTGACATTGATTATCCTGTTTTTTTCTAATTATACAAAAGTAACGTTTATTCTTATTAATTCAAGTATCTGATGTTTATTCAAATTCTGATTTCAGAATAGCAACTACTTCTTTGATGGTTTCTTCTTCCAGATCTGTACGTTTTACAAGTTCGTCTAAAGATAGTGACAATACGCTTTTTGCTGTATCAAGACCTATCGCTTTTAACTCGTCGATGATCCAGCTATCTATTTCGTCTGAGAATTCTTCGATATCCACATCCTCATCTTCCTCATCAGCTTCACGATATACATCGATTTCGTAACCTGTTAATTTGCCCGCAAGCTTAATATTGTGGCCACCACGTCCAATTGCCAGTGATACTTGATCTGGTTTTAAGTATACTGAAGCATGTTTTGTCTCATCATCTAACTTAATAGAAGTGATTTTTGCTGGACTTAGTGCACGTTGGATGTATAATGAAACATTATTGGTAAAGTTGATCACATCGATATTCTCGTTTTTCAACTCTCTTACAATACCATGGATACGAGATCCTTTCATACCCACACAAGCTCCTACTGGATCAATTCTGTCGTCGTATGATTCTACCGCAACCTTAGCACGCTCTCCTGGTTCGCGAACAATTTTCTTGATGGTGATTAGTCCGTCAAAAATCTCAGGAACCTCCAATTCGAACAAACGTTGTAAGAACTCTGGAGCTACCCTCGAGATAATAATTTTAGGAGTGGCATTCACCATGTCTACTTTTGAGATTACCGCTTTCACAGAATCTCCCTTTTTAAAGTAGTCAGCAGGAATTTGCTCTGTTTTAGGCATCAACAACTCGTTTCCTTCGTCGTCTAGCACCAAAGTTTCTTTTTTCCAAACCTGGTAAACTTCACCAGTTACAATCTCACCAACTCTATCTTTATATTTCTTGAAGATTTCGTCTTTCTCTAGCTCTAATACTTTAGAAACTAGTGTTTGACGAGCCGCCAAAATAGCTCTACGTCCGAAGCTCTCTAAAGTAATTTGCTCAATGTAGTCGTCACCAACTTCCAAATCAGCATCATACTGATGTACTTCTGCAAGCTCAATCTCTAAATCATCGTCCTCCGAAAAACCATCTTCCATTACTTTTCTGGTTCTCCAAATCTCCAAATCTCCGTTGTCTGGGTTCACAATCACATCGCAGTTTTCATCTGTTCCGTATTTTTTACGCAACATGCTGCGAAACACCTCTTCCAATACGCTAATTACTGTAGGGCGGTCGATATTCTTAAAGTCCTTAAACTCTTGAAAAGAATCGATTAAATTAATATTGTTCATTTTTACTTAAATGAAATTAAAACCTTTGTTTCTGTTATATCGTTTAATGCAATTTGGCTACTTACCAATTGCACTTTTTTTCCTTTTTCTTTTACTTGCTCCTCGATGGTGATGCTGCTTTCGGTTGCTTCCACTAATTTGCCTTCTTTCTTGTCGCCGTTGGTAAGCTTAAGCCCCAACTCACGTCCAATATTTTTAGCATATTGTCTAAGCAATTTTAACGGCTCGCCCACGCCAGGAGAAGAAACTTCTAAGTTATAGGCCGTTTCAATCGCATTTTCCTCTTCTAAATGGAAGCCTACATGCCTACTAATGGCCACACAATCTTGTATACTAATGCCTTGGTCGCCGTCAACGTGGATAATTAATTTGTTGTTTGGGAGCATTTTCACCTCTACCAAAAACAAGTCTGGTCTATCCGCAATTTTTTCTTCTACCAGTTCACTAACTCTCTTTTCTACTTGCATTGTATTATTTTTTGCTAAATAAAAAGAGGGGACACTCGTCCCCTCTTTTCTTGTTTTGCCCTGCAAAGATACAAAAATAATTTAAAGCCACAAAGCCCTACTTACTTATATAGAACAAATAGAGAGTTTTAGCATCATATTCTTCCAAATCCCCTCTATGTAATTTGATTAAGAGGGAGTCCCCTTACTTATTTCTTTTTTGCATTAAAAGCTTCTTTAGTGATGGTATAGCTTTTTAAAACCTTCCCTTTTTTGTCTTGATAAATGGATGTCACTTTCTCCAAATTGGCCTCGGGAAAGTTGACTATTTTTCCAATAAGCTCCAAGCCCATTATACCTTTCTTGATGGAGCCATCTTGCTCTAGCACATCCAAAACTTCAATATATTTATCAGGAACCAGATAGGTATTTACAAGCGTTGTATTTTTCAGTTCACATTTTAAATACTTAAATCCAAACCTTTCATCGGTAATAGGCAAGCGCTTATTTAATTCCCTTACCAATCCTGGAACAACCATGTCGCCCTCACTAATTTTCTGATTGGTACTTCCAAGCACAATCAGTTCTTGTCTGGTCATCGATACTCTTTTCACTTCCTTCTTATCTTTATCAACAATCACAAAAACAACTTTGTTCACCTGCTGGCCCACCTCTCCTAATAACATTTGTTTCAGTATTGGATTATTGGCAACATTCTGCTTGAGTAGCGTTTCCGTATCAACCACTTCCAAAACTTTTATCAAATCTTCTGGATATTGATAGGTGTAAACCACCTCTTTGTTTTTGTCAAATGCTATTTGCAATATAGAAATTCCGCTCTCTGGGTCAACAATAGGCATTTTACTATTAAGCACAGCAATCATTGAACTCATTTCATCTTTCTCTTTTACATCGACGCTTTTAAAAGTTTGCTTACTCAATATCGTATCCGCAAATCTCAAACGGCTTCTATCGTATAATTGCAAGTTAAATTTCACGCCCTCATTAAATAGCGCTTGTCCTTCTGGCACGGCTTTAATGATATTAAAAAAAATATCGGGAGCGGTTTTTGCTATCATTGTTGCCTGCAAATCATCCTTTAAAAAATTGAGCTGCATCTCAATAATTACCTCTTCTCCATTTTTGTAAATTGCCTTACTAGAGCCCACCGCAGAAGGGAAACCTCCTTCGCCCAATACTTGGTTATATTTAAACACAAAATCATTTAGCTTTTGCTCTTTACTTTTACAAGAAAAAACAAATAAGCAAACAACAAATAAATAGATGATACGGCCGTTCATTTTATTCAGTTTTAAGCGCATAACTTGATTGATTACTTATATTAAAAGTTAAATCTAGCTCCCAAAGAGATGTCTAATCTAGATAAGTTCTCACGCCTATCGTCGTCAAATTTTTGAGTAAACGAGCCGCCTACACTTTCATAATTAGCCTTCCCCAGCGAACCGCCCACCATAGAAAGCTGTGCGCCCAAAGCCAAGTATTTGGCTACTCGAATATCATAACCAAAATCTATCGCGGCACCAAACGTTCCCCCAGTTATTTTAATTGGCACATTGTTCACTAAAGAATTATCACGATAACCAAGATATCCCATTCCCAAAGCAAATACAAAGGTATGGATATTACTTGCGCTGGTTTTTTTCCCAGAAACGCTGGGCCCAATGAAAGTGGTTGTCAAATGGTTACTAACCGACACGGTATTTCCTTCAAATGTTCCAAGGCCGCTGTTTGAGCTTTTGAACTGGCTAAATTTAGCACCAAGACCCCACGATTTCACAAAATATGCAGCATCTATCCCGTAATGATATCCTGATTTAAGGCCAGAAATATAATTTCGGTCCTGCGGAGAAACCTCTGGAGATATTTTAGCCGTCATATAACTAAAACCTCCATTTAATGCGACACGAAATCGCTGGACATTTAACACTGATGATTTGGCAACCTCTTGTGCCTTGGCATGAAAAGCCAATGTCGCTAGTAAGGCGACGAAAAGTTTTCTCATAAATTGTTTAGTTATTGGTTTTTATGCGCTGAATATAATAAAATTGTTCCGCAAAAAACTAATGTTCTAACACGGGAGCGCTAGTCGGCATTTTTGTCGTCTTAGCCTCTACAATTTTATTTACCCTTCCCATCAACCAAATGCTCATGATGCTAATGACCACAATAACATAGGCCACCATATCATAATGCTCTAGGGGCTGTCCCTTACCTTTTGAGGTTACAATAAGTCCTGCCGCAATAGAAGCTACGCCCCCAGCAATTTGTTGCAATGAGGTATTGATGCTCATAAAAGCACCTCTATCCTGCGGATCAGGAATAGCTGAAGTGAGTGCCTGTGAAGGAATCATACGGCTCATTACGCCCATCATCATCAGTATGTTGACCAAAATCACCACTAAAAATGGAGTGACCGAAAGATTGGTATAAATCACGCACATCACCATCATCCATAACGAAGCCACTGTAAAAATCTTTAACTTGCTTATTCTGTCACTCAACTTCCCGATCACAGGTAGGATAATTAATGAGCTTAACCCTGAAACCATGAAGAGCATGGGCAATTGGTTTTCGGTAATCCCAAGATTATTAACGGCAAAGGCACTACCAAAGGGCATCATCATGAAGCCTCCAATGGAAAGTAGCGCCGTAGAGGTAAAGCCAATACGATGTTTCTTTTGTTTAATGGTATGCCATAAATGGGCAAGGGCTGTTTTTTCTTTTTTAAGGAAAAGGTGCTCGGTTACTGGCCTCAATTTGATGGCAATGAAAAGTGCGGTAACCACCGCTATGCCTACCACTAGCCAAAACGGAGCTTCCCAACCCCAAAGATTGGCTAAATAAAGTCCAATGGGAACTCCCAGTACTTGACTTGCCCCAAAAGCCATTTGCACAAAGCCCATTACCCTGCCGCGTTGTTGCAAGCTAAACAAATCGGTGATGATGGCCATGCCTATAGAACTGATCACGCCACCAAAAATACCCGTAATGATGCGAGCCGCTACCAGCTCTACATAAGTATGGGACAAACCACAAAAAACGGTGCCCAATATAAAGCCTGCATAAAAAAACAACAGCAGCTTTTTACGATCAAACTTATCAGCAAAACCCGCGGTTAACAACCCCGATACACCAGCGCTTAACGCATAAGCCGAAACCACTACCGCAAATTCCTTAGGACTCAAGCTCAAGGACTTCATCAGAATATCACCCAATGGCGACATCACCATAAAATCAAGAATGACAGAAAACTGCGTTAACGCCAATAATAAGATGACTAATTTCTGGTAACTGGTAAATGTACTTGTTTTTTGCTCGGACATTGGGTGGAGTTTAGCCGCCAAAGATAATAATCATAAGCACTACTTATTCATTGTTAAGTAGAGAGTCAGAAATTAACGCTCCAACCTTTTCTCCTGCAGTTTAGGATTATGCCCCAAATCAGCTTTAAGGATATCCTTCGTTTTTCCAAAGCTCGAATTCAGTACCGTTTGCACCATATAAGCAGTTCCTTTTGTAAATGGCTGATGAGGTGTGAAGACAAGTGTCTTATCTACCACTTCTAAGCTTCCTTTCACCAAACTGTCCGCTTCTTGGTTCTCTTGGTCTACCGCCTCTACGCTCAGCAGGGTTTCTGCAAATGCAGTATCCGTTAGGTGCTTGCGGAGCTGAAAAAGGTTAGCGTCTTCTATACCATTCAACTCAATTTTGGTGCTATCGCTAGAAAAGCGGATATCTAAACTTTTATCTCCCTTGAAAAAACAGGAGCTAAAAATTAAACAACATGCGATAATTAGTGTTATTTTGCTAAACATTTAACGAAGTTACTATGATTAAGCTAATTTTAGAAGTGCTATTAATGGGCCTTGCCGTATTGATCGGGGCTTATTTGGTGCCCGGCGTTAGTGTAGATGGCTATGGAAGCGCCATTATTGCCGCTCTTTTAATTGCTGCAGCCAATGCTACCATAGGCTTGATACTGCGGGTTTTTACCTTTGTCCTCAACTTTTTAACCTTGGGACTGGTATCTTTCATCATTTCTGTACTGATGATTTTATTGGTGGATAGCTGGATGACTGGTTTTAATACTTCGGGATTTTTATCCGCAGCAATCCTTGCCATTGCAGTTACCGTCATTAAAATGATTTTGGATGCTGCTTTTGGTACCTCAGAATCATAAGCAGTAAAAATATTCGACTCTTCTTCAACAAATGCGATGAATTGCAAATACTAAACAAGAGCCGAATAAGGTATAAAGAAAGCTTTATCGGATTGGCAATAATACCTTAACCCAATACGCTTCTGCTGATGACTAGTTTCTGAATTTCAGACGTCCCTTCGTAAATCTGGGTGATTTTGGCATCTCTCATCAGTCGTTCTACGTGATATTCTTTCACAAAACCGTAACCACCGTGAATTTGCACGGCCTCTACCGTAACGTCCATCGCTACTTTACTGGCGAATAATTTAGCCATAGAGCCTTCCAGCGTGTAAGACAATCCTTGATCTTTCAACCAAGCGGCCTTATGCACCAATAACCTGGCGGCCTCAATTTGTGTAGCCATATCGGCCAATTTAAAAGCAATGGCTTGATGATCAGAGATTGGCTTACCAAAGGCTTTACGTTCTTTTGAATAGGCCAAAGCTAGCTCGTAAGCCCCCGCAGCAATCCCTAAAGCTTGTGCAGCAATACCAATACGTCCACCCTCTAAGGTTTTCATGGCAAATTTAAAGCCAAAACCATCTTCTCCAATACGGTTTTCTTTAGGCACTTTTACATCATTAAACATTAACGAGTGGGTATCAGACCCACGAATGCCCAGTTTATTTTCTTTTGGTCCAATGGTAAAACCAGGGGTTCCTTTTTCAACAATAAACGCATTGATGCCTTTATGTTTTAGTTCTTTGTGGGTTTGCGCAATCACCAAATAGGTACTAGCAGTACTTCCATTGGTAATCCAGTTTTTGGTTCCGTTCAAAAGATAATAATCGCCCTTATCTTCGGCAGTAGTTTGTTGTGAAGTGGCATCTGAGCCCGCTTCAGGCTCAGAAAGACAGAAAGCGCCGATTTGCGTGCCAGCCGCTAACGGCTTCAAATATTTTTCTTTTTGTGCTTCAGTGCCATATTTTTCTAGTCCATAACAAACCAGGGAGTTATTTACAGAAACGACTACAGAAGCCGAGGCATCTACTTTCGAAAGCTCTTCCATTACCAGGGCGTAAGAAACACTGTCCATTCCTCCGCCATCGTACTTTGGATCAACCATCATTCCCAAAAAACCCAACTCCCCAAGCTTTTTAACTTGTTCAGCTGGAAATTTTTGATGTTCATCTCGGTCTATTACACCGGGCTTTAATTCATTTTGGGCAAAATCTCTGGCTGCTTGCCTAATCATTTGCTGCTCTTCGCTTAATTCAAAATGCATAAAAAGGTAAATTGGTTAGATTTCAAAGATAGTATTTTTGCAAATAATACTATGCAAACATAACATTTATTTCATGCCACATTTTGGTGATGGAAAGATGTTCAAACGACTTAGCCATTGAGCTTCTAGAAATCTATATGCCCAAGCATTCGGCAGTTTAGTCAAGATTGTTATTTTTGTTAAATGAACCTCAGTCAGCAAATTTTATTTTTCTTTGGCGCCTTAGGTGTTTTCAATGGCTTTATCATTAGCGTCTATTTGCTGACCTTTAAAAAACCTTTATCTACAACATCGGCTTTCTTAGGTTTATTTCTTTTATCGCTCTGCTTAAAAATTAGCAAGTCTTTTATTTTTTACTTCTATCCAGATTTACCTGGTATTTACATTCAAATAGGGATTTTATTCAGTTCGTGGGTAGGCCCCTCACTTTTCTACTTCATCAAATCGACATCGGGACTGCCACAAAAAAGCCTGACCATTGCCAAATGCACCTATGCCTTTTGGACCGGAGCTATTATTGCCATAAGCCTGATTGCGCCATACGATCGTTATCCAGATTTATGGAACGACTATGTATGGACTATTGTTGCGGCACAATTTACCTTCTACAACATCCTTTCTGCTTGGCTGCTTAAACCAATAATCATTAAACTGTTAAAAAGAGAACAATTACCGACTACGGAAAAGCTATTACTCTCTGTTTTCATCGCGAACCTGATTGTACCCTTGGCTTTTAAACTTCCACTTTTTTCTTTCTTTAACGGCTACTGTATCAGCGGGTCTTTGTTTTTCTCCTTTGCACTTTATTTCAACACTTTCTTATTTATGAGCAAAAGACGGGGAGAAAATCTGTTTTCGCGGAAGCAGGAAACCGTGCGCTACGCCAACAAGAAAATTGACGAACAACAGGCAGCGGCCCTTACCACAAAGCTTGATCGGATCATTTCAGAGGGTGCTCTTTACAAAAATCCCGATCTTAAGCTGAACGACCTTGCCAGTAAAATGGGGATTTCGGGACATCAACTTTCTCAGTTATTAAATGACAACCTTGGCAAAAGTTTTGCGGCCTATATTAACGAATACCGAGTGAACGAAGCTTGCCAAATGATTGCCAAACAGCAGCACATTAAACTGGAAGCCATTGGATATGAGGTTGGCTTTAACTCCAAGTCTACTTTTTACAGCACCTTTAAAAAACATAAAAATACTACCCCCACTCTTTACAAAGAGCAACTAACGACTGTTGTCGTATCCTGATACAGATGCGGATTTATAATTCCGAACTCCTAAATCTGAAAATCAAAACCTCTTTCCTTTCATCTCCGCCTAGTTTTGGACTTTAACAAAAATCCAAATACACGCACGATGAAATTTATTTTAGGGCTAAGTCTTTTTTTAGGGATATTACTTACTGCAAAAGCACAAACCATTACTGGCCGATTAATTGACGGAAACACGAAGAAAGGCCTGATGTTAGCCAACCTGTCCTTAATCAACGAAGACAAAACAGCACCAATTAAATATATTAGCAGTGACACCTTGGGAAACTTTGAATTTAGGGAAGTTAAAAACGGAAAACACACCCTTTTAGTGACCTTGATGGGCTATCAGAAAACAGAAAGAAGTATTCTTGTCAACCATCAGCTTAGCAAAGCAATCAACTTAGGAGATATCATTATTGCAGAGGATGCAAGCCTACTAAAAGAAGTAACCATTACTGGAGGCTTACCGGCTTTTAGCACCAAAAACGGGCAACTAAAAATTGGCATCGCCAACAATGCCTTTTTTAAATCGTCGGCCAATTTACTCGATGTTTTCAGAAAACTTCCTGGCTTACAAGTGGGACAGGACGGAAGCATGCAATTGGCCAGCAGAGCCATTCCAACTTTATTTATAGATGGCAAACCAGCGAACATGAGTAGTGAGGAAATACTGATCTATTTAAGCGGCTTGTCTCCAGAGATGGTCGAATCGATTGAAATCATCAATCAGCCCTCTTCAAAGTACGATGGCGAATACCAAGGCATTATTGATGTAAAATTAAAGCGTAATCAATCCTTAGGGCTCAAAGGCAGTTATAATGCTAGGCTCCAACGCAACAACTATAGCCTGCTTGACCATAACCTATCTCTTGGTTACAAAACAGAACGGTTAAGTTATCAGCTTACGTTTGGCCATACCACAGGAAGCACTTATTACAGATACCACTCCTTACAATTTTTAGCCAATAGCAACGCCATGACTACCGACACCCGCACGGCTACAGCGAACCAGAATTTTAATGTACAGGCACGCTTAGCCTATGAAATAAAACCGACGCAAAGCCTAGAATTTTTTGCACGTACGCTTCAAGTTAAACGCAATGCTGTTAGTGTAAATCACCTCACCACCCAAGACAACAGTCAACAAAACACCCTTGCGCTTATTAAAAGTGATAATGACGCACACCCCAAACAACATCATTATACCGGAGGGCTTAATTACGATGCCCGCTTTAAAAACAGCGAGCTGCATGTAATGGCTTCTTTGGCACAAATAACCAACCTACAAACGGAAGACATCCAAAACCGTGATTTGCTTGCGCAAGATTTGTTGAGCTACTGGAAAACCAATTCAAAAAACAACATCCTGATTAGGAATGCACAGGTTGATTATATGCAGAACATTGGGACACAAAAGTTGGAAATGGGCGCCAAATTTGCTTACACCTCAACCCACAATAACCTCCGTTATGACACTTTAGGCAATGATATTTTTAGTATAGACCCCAAGCGCAGTAATCAATTTCGGTATCAGGAATATATTAGCGCTGCGTATTTTTCCTATTTAGGTCAGTGGAAAAAGTTTAGCTATAGCATTGGCTTGAGGGCTGAGCATACCCGTAGCGTGGCCAATTCAGCTACTACTGAACAACTTACCGAAAGGGATTATTTGAAGTGGCTACCTAGCATCAATTTAAACTACACTTTGAGCAACACCGAGCAGCTTAGTTTTAATTATAGTAAACGTATCACAAGACCAACTTTTGCCGCACTCAATCCTTTCCGCTTTTACTACAGCCCTAGGCATTATTGGATAGGAAATCCCTACCTGCAACCGTCTACCACGAGTTTGTTTGCACTCACCTACAGCAGGAAGAGCCTTAACATTTCATTAAACGCAGGGAGAGAAATTGACGTGATGTCTCGTTATCCAGAATATAATCCTCAAACAGACGAGTTGATTTTTTTGGGCAGAAACCTACCTTACCGAAATTTTGCAAACATTCAAGTTAGCTCACCAATTACGGTTAACAAGTGGTGGCGCATGACACATAACCTAGGCTTATTTTACAACAAGGAGCTTACGCCGTATTTTGGGCAAACCTTTCGCATCCCGATACGAAACTACACCATTAACGGCAGTCAAATTTTTACCCTTAAAAGCTGGTTGTTGGATGTAAGTTACAGCTATGAATCGAAAGGCGGCAACGGTTTGTATGTGATGACGCCTGTATATGGGATAGATTTTGGGCTACAAAAAGCATGGCTAAAAAACAAGCTCAACACTAAGCTAACTCTTTACGATGCCTTCGACAACCTAAAGAGGAGACTGATTTTTAGGGAGAAAAGCATTATCAATAACGATTTATACCATTATTTTGCAGCGCAGAGACTGGTGTTAGGCATTACGTACAACTTTGGCAGTTCCACCTATAAATCCAAGGAGAATAAACGGAGCGATGAAGAAAACAGGGCCAATTAATGGCCTTTATTTCAACAAACGGTTGTTATCGTCAGGGAAGACTAGTATTGGTTCGTACTTTTTAGCTTCTTCGATAGGCAAAGAACCATAAGATATAATGATAAGGATGTCACCAATTTGCACTCTTCTTGCCGCGGCTCCATTTAAGCATATCGCACCAGATCCTCTTTCGCCTTTAATCACATACGTTTCAAAGCGTTCGCCGTTATTGTTGTTCACAATCTGCACCTTTTCGTTAGCAATAATGTTTGCTGCATCCATCAAATCTTCATCAATGGTAATGCTTCCTACATAGTTAAGCTCTGCTTGGGTTACCTTAACACGGTGTATTTTCGATTTAAGAATCTCGATAATCATTTGGCAAAGTTAGGAATTAAGTTTTAGAGTTTGCATTAAACGGTTTTCAGTTTAAAGTCAAAAAGCTAACATCGATATAGAATTAAGTAACCACGTAAGGCAGCTTAGCTTTACTAAGCTGCCTTACGTGGTTAAAAAACTATTTAATGATTACATTATCGATTAACCGAGTCTGTCCAACCTTAGCCGCAACCAAAGCAACAGTATTTTGATGTGTTTTTTCTGTAATAGGCAGTAGCGTATCGCCGTTGGCAATCGTCAAATAATCCAGTTCTACGCCCGGCACCGTATTGATCATTGCTTTGGCCTCTTCCAAAAGTTGGTCAAGTTCAACATCATTATAGTTTGCCTCTATATAAAACAAGGCCTTACTTAACACTAACGCATGCTCCCGATCACTTTGGCTCAAATGTATATTTCTAGAACTCATGGCTAAGCCATCAGCTTCCCTTATAATTGGACAAACGGCAATTTGCACATCCAAATCAAGTACCTTCACCATATTCTTGATCATCAGCACCTGCTGAAAATCCTTTTGACCAAACATGGCCACATCAGGTTTTACGGCATCAAAAAGTTTAAACACAATTTGGGTAACCCCTTGGTAATGCCCTTTTCTAAATTCACCTTCCAGTACAAATTCAGCTTCTCCCAAGTCTATTTTCCATTGCTCTGCAGTTGGATAGCTGGGATACATTTCCTTTACCGAAGGCATAAACACAAAATTACAACCTGCTTCAGTAAGCATTTTAATATCGTGCTCTAAAGGACGTGGATATTTCTCCAAATCTTTAGGATCGGTAAACTGTGTAGGGTTCACAAAGATGCTACAGACTACTACATCTGCTAATTTTTGTGCCTCTGCAATGAGTGAAAGATGACCTTGGTGCAAAGCGCCCATAGTAGGCACCAATGCTATTTTCAAGCCACTTGTTTTCAAAGGTGTTAGCGAGCTCTGAAGTTCAGCTAAGGTTGCTATTACTTTCAATATGGTGTTTTGTTTTGAGGCTGCTAAATTGAGCATTTCTGTAAAACTTACAAAGCGGGAATAGCAAGATATTGATAAATATTAATATTTTCCGTACCTTTGCCCCTTGATAATCTTTAAATTAACAGTAATTTAATAATATATGGAGATGGCAAAAACGAAGCTACTGATTATTACCCACGAGATGTCGCCTTTCCTCGAACTCACCAAAATTTCTGAAATTACTCGCCAATTACCGCAGGCCATGCAGGAAAAAGGATTTGAAATCCGCATCCTGATGCCCAAATTTGGCAACATTAATGAAAGAAGGAATAGGTTGCACGAGGTGATCCGATTATCAGGGATGAACATCATTATTGATGACAATGACAACCCTTTGATCATTAAAGTGGCGTCGATACCAGCGGCTCGTATGCAAGTGTATTTTTTGGACAACGAAGATTATTTCCAAAGAAAGTACGTGTTTAGGGATAAAGAGAACAAGTTCTATGCAGACAATGATGAAAGAACCATCTTTTTCTGTAAAGGTGCCTTGGAAACCGTTAAAAAATTAGGTTGGTCGCCTGATGTGGTACACTGCCATGGTTGGATGACGGCTTTAGTTCCTGCATACATCAAAACGACTTACAAAAACGACCCTACCTTTAAAAATTCAAAGGTTGTTTATTCGGTTTACGAAAATTGCTTTAGCGAAAAATTAAATGCAGACTTCCACAAGAAGGCCATCATGAATCACATGACTGCAGACGATACAAAAGCTTTTACAGAAAGTGATTGCAACAGTTTGCACATTGGCGCTATAACTCACTCTGATGCAGTAGTGTTAGCTGATGAGAAGATAGATGAAGTGGTGTTAAAATTTGTTAAAGATTCTAATAAACCAACTTTAGCTTTTAATTTAACCGAAAATTATGACAGCTTCTACTCTTTTTATGAAGAAGTTGCCAGTGATGAATTGGTTTCTTTAGCGTAACAAAGGCTTTATTTGATAATAAATATGAGATTTATAAAATTAGACTTATTGACCTTGTTGATAAGTCTTTTTCTTTTCGCCTCGTGCGAACGTACTTCTACCATTGGCTTGGAAGTAGACCCTTCCAATGTGATACAGGGTAACTTGATTGATACTGCTACCATCAGCTCTAGAACGGTGAAAGAAGATGCTGGCAATACCAGTGGACTTACCAGATACCCTTTTGGTTTTCTTAATGATCCAGCTTTAGGATCAACTACCTCTAGCTTAGCCCTATCCGTAAATGTACCTAGCGATGCTTACAGCTTTGGCACAAATGCGGTATTAGACTCTGCGGTATTGGTACTAAATTATGCTGGAGAATTCTATGGAGACAGTACGGCCACCTATAATGTTGATGTGCATCAGCTCAACAACAATTTGGCAAAGGAAAACACTTTCTTAAGCAATAGAACTTATCCCTTTAACAGCACCGTTGTAGCCAATTATACTGGCAAGGTTTTTCCAACCACACCAATTAAGGTTACGGATGTGCTTACAGGAGCTAAAGACACTATCAAAACTAACAGCCCTCAGTTACGTGTGAAGTTAAGCAACAGCTTTGTCACTAGTAATATTGTAAACTTATCTGCAACGGATTTAAAGTACAATTCTTATTTTCAAGACAAGTTTAAAGGTTTGTACGTTCAGGTTAAACCTTCTTCGCAAAGCAGTATGGGCAGTGGCGGTGTAATGTTCTTTAATTTTGCAAGTACCGCTGGTTCTGGTTTGATGTTGTATTATAGAAAACAGAATGCAACTACAACCACTTTAACGGATACTGTTTCTGTAAACTTTCCGATATCTACAAGCTCTGCACCTTTGGGAGCAAGCGTATCGCACACTTATTCAACACAGGTACAAGCCCAGCTTGATGCACTTGTTACAAATCCGAAGCAACAGTTCTCTACCACCTACTTAAAACCATTGGGAGGCTTAAGGACTAAGCTTTCTTTTCCGTATCTCAAAAAAATGAAAACTGAGGTTGGCGGCAAAATGATTGTAAACAAAGCCGAGCTAATTGTTGATTTAAGCAGCGGAACAGACATAGCTCCTTTTAGAGCCGCGCCAAGGATTGCCTTGTATAAAACTGACATTGCAGGGCAGAGAAAAAACTTACCAGATAATGATGCTGGCGATGGCGTAACTACCGCTGGAGATCCAAGAGCAAATCCATCTGCATTTGGGGGTTATTTTGACTCAACCAAAAAGAGATATGTATTTGTAGTTACTGCTTACATGCAAGATTTGTTGGATGGTAAAACAGAAGACTATGGCACTTATTTGGCCGTTACCCCTACCACTACTTTTGAAGTTTTGCCTTCATTTGGCGTGGCTTCACGGGCAATAATCGGCAGCTTCCAGAAGAGTCCCGCAGCTGGAGCTAACCTGATTAAACTCAACATTTACTACACAAAAGCGAACTAGCGAAAAAATTACGCAAACGTTTGATAAAATCCCTCTAAAGAAATACTTTAGGGGGATTTATATTTTTAACCCCCCAAAAAACATGTGTGGAATTGTAGGCTATATTGGCTTTAGAGAAGCTTGGCCAATCGTTTTAAAAGGTCTAAAAAGACTCGAATATAGAGGATATGACAGTGCAGGAATTGCCTTGATAGACCATGAAAATTTGAACATATATAAGAAGGCAGGAAAGGTAAAAGAGCTTGAAGATTTTGCCGCCAATAAAAATCTTTCGGGCACAATAGGCATGGGCCATACCCGCTGGGCGACCCACGGAGCCCCTTCTGACAGAAATTCGCATCCTCATACTTCTCAAAAAGGAAACCTCAGCATCATCCATAATGGTATCATAGAAAATTATTCAACCTTAAAAGAAGAACTCATTTCAAGAGGCCATTCTTTTAATAGCGATACTGATACCGAAGTCTTGATTCACCTGATCGAAGACATCTACCAAAACAACAATATTGACTTGACCGAGGCTGTCCGTTTAGCACTAAATGAGGTAACAGGAGCTTATGCCATCGTCATTATGGACGAAGAAAATCCAAACCAGCTAATTGCCGCAAGAAAAGGCAGTCCGATGGTGATTGGTGTTGGCCAAGGCGAATACTTCATTGCTTCTGATGCGACTCCAATTGTAGAGTACACGAAAAATGTGATCTACTTAAATGATAACGAAATTGCATTTTTAAAGCGCGACGAACTTGAGATCAAACGCTTAGACAATGTGGTGCAAACGCCATACGTACAGGAGCTGGAACTTAAGCTGGAAATGTTGGAAAAAAGTGGCTATGATCATTTCATGCTAAAAGAAATCTACGAGCAACCAAGGTCCATTCGCGATTGTATGAGAGGCCGTATTTATCCAGAAGAAGGACAGGTACAATTAGGCGGCATCAAGGAGTTTGCGGATAAACTGAAAAATATCGACCGCATCATCATTGTTGCTTGTGGCACTTCATGGCACGCGGGTTTGGTAGGCGAGTATTTAATTGAGGAATATGCACGCATCCCAGTAGAAGTAGAATATGCTTCGGAGTTCAGATATAGAAATCCGATTATTACTGAAAAGGATGTAGTGATTGCGATCTCACAATCAGGCGAAACGGCCGATACCATGGCAGCCATAGAAATGGCAAAAGAAAAAGGAGCCACCATTTTTGGAATATGTAATGTGGTTGGCGCTTCTATTCCTCGTATTACACATGCAGGAGTATATACGCACGCAGGTCCCGAAATTGGGGTCGCTTCTACCAAAGCATTTACGGCACAGGTAACCGTGCTTACGTTAATGGCATTTTATATGGCGCAACAAAAAGGCACGTTAACCAGTTCAAAATTACGTGAATTGCTTACCGAGCTAGATTGTATTCCAGAGAAGATACAAACCGCTTTACTTTCCAACGACCTGATCCAAGAGATTTCTGCCAAAATT
Organism: Pedobacter sp. ASV17; assembly: GCF_016429065.1. Taxonomy (GTDB): domain Bacteria; phylum Bacteroidota; class Bacteroidia; order Sphingobacteriales; family Sphingobacteriaceae; genus Pedobacter. The sequence goes on along the minus strand of NZ_JAELTX010000043.1, from coordinate 10,118 downwards.
AAAGATGCCCGAAACTGCTTATTTTTGGGTAGGGGCAGCGGCTTCCCTGTAGCTTTAGAGGGTGCGCTTAAACTGAAAGAGATTTCCTACATCCATGCCGAAGGCTATCCTGCCGCAGAAATGAAACACGGACCAATTGCATTGATAGATGAAGAAATGCCCGTGGTGTTTATCGCCACTAAAAACTCATCTTACGAAAAAGTGATTAGCAATATCCAGGAAGTGAAAGCCAGAAAAGGAAAGGTGATTGCCATTGTTACCGAAGGCGATACAGAAGTGAAAAAAATGGCTGACTACTGCATTGAAATTCCCGATGCAAGTGAAGCTTTTTTACCATTATTGGCCACCATTCCATTACAATTGCTTTCTTATCACATTGCAGTAATGAGAGGTTGTAACGTTGACCAGCCTAGAAACCTAGCCAAATCCGTTACGGTTGAATAAAAGAAAACCCCGCACGTGCGGGGTTTTTAATGTCTTTTTATTTTTGGTTAGTTATTTCTTTTTTGTTAAAAAGGCAAATCCCCTGTTTCGTCGATAGACGTTGAGAAATCGTCATCTATTTTATTATTAATAGTTCCGCTATTGCCATTTGTTGGAGCATTTGGCTCAAAATCGCTTTTTCTGCCTAACATGGTAAAGTTCTCGGCCACCACTTCGGTAACGTATTTTTTTACTTTTTCCTTGTCTTCGAATGAGCGTGTTCTCAGTTTACCTTCTATGTAAACCAGCTTTCCTTTTTGAAGATATTTTGAGGCTACTTCCGCCAAGCCCCTCCACAACACAATATTGTGCCATTCAGTTTGTTCAACTCGTTTACCATCCTTGTTAAATGTCTCTGAAGTAGCTAACGGGAAACTCGCAACGGTAACACCGCCTTCCAAATGTCTAACTTCGGGGTCCTTTCCCAAGTGCCCCACTAAGATTACTTTGTTAATACCTGACATAAATATATTTGATTAGTCTATATGTTTTTCAATAAAATCCCCAATAATTTTGGGATGAGGTAATTGTTTAAATGTCGTTAATTTAACCGATTTAATTTCGGCGTGTTGATTAAAGTTAACAATATAATTATCTATTGCAAAAAATTGAACATATATTGTTTGGTGCGTTAAAACATGTTTTTTGCTTTCTAAAACCTTAAGTTCTACGTTCTTTCCAAACAGTTCATGCACTTTCGCCAACAGCGCCACATCATCAATCGCTACCTCCTGTTCCGATTCTATCAGAGGGAAATCATACAGTTGTTGCCAAACATCGCCAGGTCGCCTTTGCTTGGCAAGTATTTCATCATCATTTATACCAACAAAATAATTAAACCATCTTTTTCTTATTTTAACTTTTTTAAGCTTCAAGGGTAGCTGTTCCACTTTTTGATGTTGATAGGCGTAACAGCCTAGCTGTACAGGACATTGGTTGCAAAGGGGTGATTTTGGTTTGCAATGCAATGCACCAAATTCCATAATGGCTTGGTTATATATAGAAGGCTCTTGATCTTGGATGAGTTCCTGCGCCAATTGAGCAAACTGCTTTTGTCCCTTTGGCGAGTTGATGGCCTCTTCAACCCCAAAATAACGCGCTAACACACGGTAAACATTACCATCTACTACGGCCTGCTTTTCGTTGCTCGAAAAAGAAGAAATGGCTGCAGCGGTATAGCCCCCTATCCCTTTTAACTTTACCAAATCTTGATAGGCTGTAGGGAAATTACCGCCGAAATGGTTCACTACGTGTTTAGCGGTATGTAGCATATTACGCCCTCTTGAATAATAGCCCAAACCCTGCCAAAGTTTTAGCACACGCTCTTCGGAAGCGCTCGCAAAAGCCTTAACATCAGGAAAATTCTCCAAAAACTTAAGAAAATAAGGTAGGCCCTGTTCTACCCTGGTCTGTTGAAGGATAATTTCTGAAAGCCAAATTACATAAGGATCCGTGGTCTCTCTCCAAGGCAGATCACGCTTATTTACAAAGTACCATTTAACAATTTCGGACTGAAAAGACATTGTAACAAAAGTACAATAAAAGCCGTTAAAACGATAAAACTTGCAATGCCATGATGGTTGTAGATAGAAATAAATCATCTTTTATTTTCCTATCTCGTTAAAAAGCAATACTTTTGCAACCCCAAATCAGATGTAATTAAAAAACACACACAATAATTAATTAATTTTAGAAATATGACTAAGGCAGATATTATTGCTGAAATATCAACAAAGACAGGGATTGAGAAAGTTGACGTTCAAGAAACAGTGGAGGCATTTTTCAAAGTAATCAAAAACAACATGATCAACGGCGAAAATGTTTACGTAAGAGGTTTTGGCAGTTTTGTAGTAAAGAAAAGAGCTCAAAAAACTGCTAGAAACATCTCTAAAAATACCGCTATCATTATTCCAGAACATTTTGTTCCTAGCTTTAAGCCAGCAAAAGTATTTGTTGACAAAGTGAAAAACAGCACTAAAAAAGTTAAAGCAGAAGCTTAATATTTGACATTTATGAAAAGCCCACGCACCACACAGATTGTAATTATTGCAGGTATTGTATTGCTTGTGGGCTTTTTGTTTAGCCAAGATATTAAAGGACTGGTAAAGCCTAAGGATGACGCAACTGTGGGAATACCACAGGAAACAGCAACCCCAGGCGTTAGTTTGGCAGAAGCTTCGGCTACTGCTAAAAACTTAATCAGCAATGCTGCCGCAAAGGAATTTACTTCTTTAGAGAATGCTTTCCAAAAGGCACAGGGCGAAGAAAAAGCAAACCAAGCGAAGGTTTTAGCTCAAAAATGGGATGATTTGGAACAAGCTGTTCCTAGCGCACTTTATTTAGAAGAAGTTGCCAAAGAACAAGCTTCATTACAAAATTGGGTTAAAGCTGGTGATCGTTTCTTAAAAGCTTTTGACAATACACAAGATAGTTTAGTGAAGCCTGCAATGCTCCAAAAAGCAAATCAAGCATTTACTAAAGCTGTTGCTATTGACTCGACGGACTTAGACGCGAAAACTGGAATGGGGATCACCGTTGTAAACGGTATGGGTGCTCCTATGGAGGGTATTGCCATGTTGTTAGACGTGGTTAAAAAAGATCCCAAAAACTTTAAGGCAAACATGAACTTAGGTTTATTTGCCATTAAATCTGGTCAGTTTGACAAGGCCATTACCCGCTTTGAAGATTTGATCAAAAACATTAAGGCTACTCCTGATGCGTATTTCTATTTGGCTACTGCCTATGAAAACCTAGGGAAGAACCAAGAGGCTATTGACGCCTATCTACAAAGCAAAAAACTCGCAGCCAACCCTACCTTATCTGGTTTCATAGATAAGAAGGTAGCTGAGTTGAAAAAATAAATTATAGAATTCATAAAAACATTTAAAACTTCAAAATTATGCCAAGCGGTAAAAAAAGAAAAAGACATAAAATGGCTACCCACAAACGCAAAAAACGTTTAAGAAAAAACAGACACAAGAAAAAATAATTTTTCTTAAGTGTTTTGGCCAAAGGTAAATGCTCATCAAGTATTTACTTTTGGATTCTATGTTTTTTGGTCCATGTGTTAATAAGGCATAAAAGCCTTAAAATCTGTAGCTTTGGTAAAGGAATTAATAATAGATTCTACTCCCACGGGAGTAACCATAGCTTTAATAGAAGACAAGCAACTTGTTGAGCTTCACAAAGAACACGTTAACAACAACTACGCTGTAGGCGATATTTATTTAGGCCGCATTAAAAAGATTATGCCCGGCCTAAATGCTGCGTTTGTAGATGTTGGTTACGAGAAAGATGCATTTTTGCATTACTTTGATTTAGGCCCTCAGGTACAATCTCTGATAAAGCTAACAAAGATTAGACGTAACGGCACACCGGGCACTTTATTGGATAACTTTAAATTAGAGGCCGACATCAACAAGGCCGGGAAAATCTCGGAAGTAGTTAGCAAAAATTTACTGGTACCAGTACAGATCGCCAAAGAACCCATTTCTACAAAAGGCCCCAGATTAAGCTCGGATCTTTCTATTGCTGGAAGATATACGGTACTGGTTCCTTTTTCGAATGTGATCTCCATTTCAAAAAAAATAAAAAGCAATACCGAACGTGGTCGCCTTAAAAAGATCATTGAAAGTATAAAGCCCAAAAATTTCGGAGTAATCATTAGAACAGTTTCTGAAGGAAAGGGCGTTACGGAATTACAAAAAGACTTACTGGACTCTATTTCCAAATGGGAGAGCTTCATGAAGAAGCTACCTGAAACGGAGCCATCTAAGCGTGTTTGGGGCGAAATGGATAGGACATCAACGCTTATCCGCGATATTTTAAATACCGATTTCGCCAACGTTTATGTAAACGACCAAGCATTATTCGAAGACATTCGCTCTTACGTGCACGAAATTTCACCAGAAATGGAGCGCATTGTAAAGCAGTACAGGCATAAAGAGCCTATTTTTGACCACTTTGGGGTTGAAAAACAAATTAAAAACGGTTTTGGAAAAACTGTAAACTTGGCAGGAGGCGCCTACCTAGTGGTAGAACACACTGAAGCTTTGCACGTAATAGACGTAAATAGTGGTAATAGAACCGCTAGCAAAGAGAACCAAGAAGAAAATGCACTTCAGGTTAATAAAGAAGCTGCTAAAGAAATTGCCCGCCAATTAAGGCTAAGAGATATGGGTGGTATTGTGGTCATTGATTTTATTGACATGCACAAACCCGCTAATAGAAAAGTGTTGTTTGACCACTTGAGAGAGTTAATGCTTCTGGATAGAGCAAAGCATACTATTTTACCTCCTAGCAAATTTGGTCTGGTACAAATCACTCGTCAAAGGGTAAGACCTGAGATGAACATTGTAACGGTTGAAAAATGTCCAACCTGTGATGGCACTGGGGAGATAAAAGCAAGCATTGTGTTGATGGATGACATTGAAAGCAACTTGACTTATATCCTGCGTGAGCAAAACGAAAAAAATATTACGCTGAATGTACACCCTTACATTGCTGCGTTTATTAAAAAAGGGTTAGTTTCCTTACAGTGGAAATGGTTCTTCAAATTTGGACAATGGGTGAAGGTTAAGGCGATATCTTCTTATCACCTCACAGAATTCCATTTTTTGTCTTCTAAAGATGAAGAAATCAAACTTTAACAAAATATTAAAAGTCCCGCAGGTGCGGGACTTTTTTGTTTAAAGCTCCTTTGGTTTTTCCGAGCGATTTATCTGATCGTGGTTAGTGATAACGCCAACCAGAGGGCAAATCTTTAAGACCAATGGTTCTTAGGCAGAAAAAGCTATAGATAATACTTAATAGACACAAGTCACCACACGCCTAGCCATAAGACTTGCGCCAAGTAGATGTAAATATTACCTAAGACGCGTTACCATTTTACATTGATCTTATGCTTATCCGCAAACGACTTGCCTTTTTCATATAGTGAGCCCATTAGCATTTCTATTTTCGGCAAATCGGTTTCTTCTACTTTTTTTAACAGGGCTTGTTTCTCTGGAGAAGTCGATTTTTCATCACAAAGTTTTGCATATTTCATGTATTCATTTTTATAAACAATCAATACGGCTTCAAACAATTCGATGGAATTTTGTTTGATGAGCTTGCGCTCTTCATCATTTGCATCAATCACTTTGATTTTCTCAAGCGCATGTTCAATAGATATGATTTTAGTGTCAACGACCTGCTGCGCCTCATCGCCCTTTTTTTTGCTGGAAGGAACACCAGGTCTTTCAACGGTATGTTGCTCCAGCATTTTTCCAAAATAACTGGGTTCAAACTGGCTAACTAGATTTGTGTTGAGGATGGTTTGTTCAAAAAACTTTTCTGGACTTGTAGACTGACAGGACACCAAACATAAAAGAAGGGCTCCCAAGCAAAAAGATTGGTTTTTTTTCATGATAGATTAAGATTAATTTTGTGTTTTTATGATAAATGATTGTTTTTAAAAGAGGTAGAAGGATTATGGAATTAGCAAAGCTTTTGGATATCGTTCCTTGGCATTGACCAGCTCCCAAATTGAGGTTATATTAATACCTATCCTTTCTAATTCAGGTTTTATTGCCTTATATTCTAGGGCTCGTTCTAGCTCTAGTTCTCTACCAAGAGATAGAGTTTCTTCAATCTCTTCTTTACTCCGTGGCTTTCCTACCAATTCAAACCATCTCTTTTCCAGTTTCTCTAGTCTGTTCATATAAATTATTTAAAGTCCTGGTATAACCTTGTGAGTTATTGAACCATTATTGATTAGCGCTTGTAAAGGTTTTGACAAAGTTGTTCCTCCAGGCGTTTTCAAACTACGGGTATGCAGAACCATCCTTAAACCATTATCCTGGGCATACTGGTAATAATCCCTTAACTGTCTGGTAAAACTCTGGTATCTAACATTTTTAACTTCCTGCAAAAACTCTTTACTAATCTCATCCGGGAAACGCATACGCCCCGCCATCTCCACACCTACCTTTGCTTCTGTTATACCTGCACGTTGTAAGTAGTATAATTGCCTGCCCGCCTACATCCTCATGTATGAATTTTTACCCTTTTGATACCAAGAGTTTTCATGGTATATGTATTTATTTCTTGATAAAAAAACTGCGTAATATTCTTTTATTTGTCTTTTTATCCCTAAAATTTTAATAGCAGTATCTTTAACCCTTTGAGAATAGAAAATAGCCTTATTAGAATCAAGCTGTAACCGCTTTTTTTTATTCAAGGAAATAACGTTCCTATTTATATATAATTCATTTAAATAGGCTATGAATTTCCCTTTTTCATAAAGAATATCTACATCTACTACATATTTCTCATCCAGTCCTCCACTCGGCAAATATGATATTTCAGAACTTGACAAAGACAAGCTCTCAATCAAATTTCCTCCGCTAATACAAAATACTTTGGTTAAGCGTAAGTGTTCGCCTGCCCCGCCCCTTATTCTAAATACAATTTTAAGAAAACGACCCCCTTTAACCGTAATCGAATCTATTCCAGTCACATCTTTTACTTCTTTAAGATTGACTCTATTTGAATGACTTTCTACAAAGATCAAAGTCTTTTGACTATCTTCTTTGATGTTAATAGTAGAGTGTTTATTGGTTAAAAAATCCAATACTTTAATTTCTTTTCCTTCCTGGCAAAAAGAGTTAAAGGTAAAAATGTTAAATAGTATAATAATAGGAATGTATTTCATGGCCAGGTTCTTTTATAATTATTTGGATTCTGTTCTTTGTTAGAATTATACTTGAAAAAAGTTGTTCCACCTATTTCTACCGTGACTACGTATTCTCTTCTTACGTAACTAGCTCTACTTTGCGATTTTGCTGAATAAACGCCCTCAGCAAGTGTGCCAAATTTGCTTAAATCATCATAAAAACACAAACATCGCTACGCCACTTCTTACACTAAACAAATCGCTTAAACCAGAGGGTCGGTAAGCTCGCACCGATTAATTACTCAATGTCTTTTTAAAAGTGATTTTTCGAAAACTAGAAGGAAATAAAGTATCTATTGTCCTCGATTCTTGTTTATTAATTTTTTTTATCCAATCCTTATAATAATAATGAACGACTATTGTAGAATCATTAACTAATTTTACCCCGCCAAACGGCTTACCTAATTCAGGATTCTTAATACTAGCGAATTTTTTTGAAAGCCCTCTTTCAAATGAACAATTCTTATTGTCCTCCCAGTAGAAAACAATTTCATTATTGATTATTTTTGATGGGAACCAATAAGCACACGAAGGATTAAATTCGTAAATAACCTTATTGGGTGTAAATCTTAATAACCAAAAACTACCTTTATCTGTCCATGCATCTAAGATAGTTTGCCTTTCTATGTCTTCGATTTTCAACTTTGTTTGATTATCGACAGCTTTTTCTTTATTGATTGAATTCTTTTCACCCTCTTGGACTGTCATGATTTGTTTTTCAGAGCCTTGTGATTTTAACCTCTTTTTTTTTATCATGACTTCTTTATTATTCTCGTTACCTAAGGGCCTATCTCCACACCCTAAAAAATTAAATACAAAAAGTATTAATAAAAAATATTCCCTACCCATACATATTAAAATTTAAGTTTTCCAACAGGTGTTGCGATAACAGAGCTCCCCATTATGGTTCAAATGTCCGCTTGTGATTAAAATATAAGTACCGCTACGCTAATGCTCGCGCTAGAGGAGCGGATTATTTATTTATGTCTAACTGAATTTCTCGGAAAATATCAAGAATATCAATTGTTCTCTGCTCATAGTCGAAATCAGTCGTTGTATTTTTTCCATAGCTAGTCAAAATTTTATTGCCATTTAAAATAAACAGTTGTGCTACTGCTTTGTTAATGACAATTCTTACATTTTCATTTCCTATTGGCAATTTATAATCTTTTATTGTTTCTTTAACCGCTATTATCTTTTTATTCTTCAAATAAAACTCATAATGATTTTGTCCAGTTTCTCCGTAAAATACACCTTTGATTTTTAATATGTCATTTTTATTACTATAGGTTAAAATTTCCCCTCCTTCCGAAGAATCGCTAGAAGAATCAAATTTTGTTAAGATCAGAGCATCAATATTTCTTTCAATGCTGTCTCTATATTTGATTGCATCTTTAAAAAAGCTGATTGTATCGCTTTTTGACTTTAATATTTTTATTTCATCAAGTTTAGTAATAGCATCCGTTCGTAGTTTCAGGTCTTCTCTACTTTCAGATTCAGTGATTTTGGAGCTTGAATCTATAGAGGTTGCTATAGGTTTTCTTGTGTTTTCTTTTATTGCATTGTTGCAGCTAAGCAGCAGACATACAATAATTCCTGCAATTAAAAATGATTTTTCCATTATTTTAATTTAACATAACCGTTTTGGGTATTACCCGCTCTATATTGTTTCAATAACTGCTGCCATGATTTACCAAAATTATTCTGATAATGTGGGAAATCTGGCCGTTTTTTCCAATAGCCGCCCCAATCTAAACCAACGGCCCTTGCAATCATGTTCATTCTTGCCCTTTCATTTGTAGAAAAATTGTAAGTTGCCTTACCATTTTTTGTAATTCCAACTATATCAATAGCTAAGCCATAATTATGAAAACTTGAACCTCCTCTTGCATCAGAAACTATATCCCCCGGCGTTGTTCTTCCTTGTTCATAAAGAGCATCTGACCTTTCAATTGACCTCATACCTTCCGTAATTCTTATCTTTTTGAAAAATTCAGGGTCACCGTTTATTTCTTCAACGAAGTTTTTAACACTCATTCTGAGTGCAGGGTGCAAACTTAATATTGCTCTATCTGTAATTTCATCTCCCGTTCTAAATACACTTTCTACCTTACCAAGGTATCTGGCAACGTTAAACATATCAAAACCTGAAGAAAAATTATTTTTTGCATTGAGGACATATAATTTCGACTCATCTAACGATAAAAACCTATCACTGTAAGTATTAACTTCATAAACTTTATTATCATCAACACCATCACTACCAATATAAGTTCCAGTTAGATTATATAAATCCCCAAACATTCCATCTGGATCAACAAATCTGATTGGATTGTTAAACACATAAGCAAAAGGAGTGGTTTTTCTATCCAGCTCCGCTAACGGATCCACCACATTCCACCTACCTACTGTCGGGTCATAGAACCTTGCCCCATAATCATACTGGTTTAGCTCCTCCTGCAACTCCTTGCCATTATAAAGATACTTATTCTGCAGTGAAATTGCGCCTATGTCGTTGTTAACCGATTTCCTTAAACCAAAAGCATAATAGTTGTCACGTTGTAATACTTCTATGTTGCTTCCATTCACCTTAAAGGTTGCCCTTACGTTGCCCAGATGATCAGTAAGGTTGAAGCGGTAGCTATAGCTGCCCCCGCTATTGAGGGCAATACCCTCTTCGGTCTGTATGAAATCTATAGTGCCGTTGGTATATTGGATACCATCTATATAATCTGTAGTGACGGCAGCCCCAGTGGTGGAAACCTTTTTCAGTTTAGCTCCCGTAGCATCATAGGTATAGGCAATGTTTACCGCAGGATCGGTTCCTGTGGCAGCCCTGGTAGCAGAAATGGGCAGGTTAAGGTAGTTATAGCTAAGTCCTACACCATTACGTCCATCGATGATGGCATTACCATTAGCG
>NZ_JAELTX010000420.1 GCF_016429065.1 Pedobacter sp. ASV17 | reverse complement strand
CAGTGATGGACTCCATGTGCCGCTCAGGCGGGCGGAAAAAGTCGACAATGCCAACGACAAAGTTGGGGTTCCAAACAACTTCCAGCGGTTTCAGTTTGCCAACGAGAGCAATGTCGCCCTCGCGCTCAATGGGGTTCTTCTCCACCTCGAAAGAGAAGAAAGGCTCGTCGACAGATTTCTCCAGCTCGAGAAGGGAGAGACGCTTCCGTCTTTTCGGCTCAGGTGAATCTTTGACTCGCACGATTTCGGGATACAAGCTGTCTGGGGTCGTGCCATCGTTGACACGTAAGCCTCCTAAACTGACATTCAGTAGCGTGGAGTCCTTTCTTTGCACAGCTTTGGCCCTGAAGACGTCAAAATGCAAGCTGAGGAGGTCGACAGGATTCTTATTAGCACTCTTCTTCAAGGTGAAACTGCCGGTGCTGAGAGACGCCTCTAGAGCAAGCTTGAC
>NZ_JAELTX010000419.1 GCF_016429065.1 Pedobacter sp. ASV17 | reverse complement strand
ACTTAGTGTCGACGAAGGCATCAAAGGGTACAGAGATGACTCATTAGAAACTGTTAAACGCAATGCAGTTCAATATGAGATGCCTCTTCAAATAGTTGGCTACGATACTCTCTACGGCTGGACCATGGACCAAGTTGTTGAAACAATCGGCAAAAAAGGGAATTGCACATATTGCGGAGTCTTTCGGCGCCAGGCATTGGATCGCGGAGCCAAAATGCTGGAAATCAAACATGTTGTCACCGGACATAACGCAGACGACGTTGCCGAGACTGTACTGATGAACCTTCTTCGTGGAGACTTGCCTCGTTTATCGCGCAGCACAAGCATTGTTACAGGCAACTCATCGAGCGACGTTAAGAGAAGCAAGCCTCTAAAGTATGCTTACGAGAAAGAGATTGTCCTCTACGCCTACCATAAGAAACTGGACTACTTCAGTACGGAATGTATATAC
>NZ_JAELTX010000418.1 GCF_016429065.1 Pedobacter sp. ASV17 | reverse complement strand
ATTATTGGCTTGACGGGTAGCACCGATTCCGATATTCGCAAACAATACAGGAAGCTCAGCTACAACCTCTTGGCGTTTATTGCACCCATGTTCTGGTCGCGCCTGCTGTTGTATCTCGACAGCTTCCGATTCTTTGGAGCAATGCTTGTCGTGTTGAAAGTCATGATGAAAGAATCCGTCATCTTTTTTGCGTTGCTTGTTGTTGTCATCATTGGCTTCATGCAGGCATTTATTGGTCTCGACATTACGGCGGACAACATCATTGATGACGTACCCTTTATCTTCGAGGTTATGCTCAAAGCGATTATGCAGAGCCCCGAGTTTGAGGGATTTGAGAATTTTGGCCATCCATGGGGACTCATTCTCTACTACTGCTTTACCTTTGTTGTCATGGTATGTATTACATCGCATCTCCACTGCACATGACACCCGCTAACTTTGTTGTCAGATCA
>NZ_JAELTX010000417.1 GCF_016429065.1 Pedobacter sp. ASV17 | reverse complement strand
CGACAAGACCGGGGAAATCGTCGGCGGCAACAGAGGTGTTGTTGGTCGTCTTGAGGCAGGTTGCGGTACCGCCGTTGCCAGGGACGGCGACAATGGATTCGACGCGTGATGACTGGCTCAGCTTCCAGGCTAGAGCGTGTTCACGGCCACCATTGCCAATGAGGAGGACGCGGAGGTTCGACATGATCGATCGTGACGAGTCGGTGTGTGTCGCAGGCGAGTTGGCGAGTAGTCGGACGAGGTGGGAGGGCCGAGAATGAACTGGTCCTCTTGCTGATTGGTCAAGTCTCGATTCAGACTTGATACCTGAGTAATATGCCTTGTCACCTCCTTGAATTGTATCAAAGGGAAGGCAGAGAGAGGTTGGGGAGGTGAGGAGGGTGAGGTGAAGAGAGGTAGGTGGTGGTATGATCGACGCCCAAGCGACTTTTTTTTTTCTGCCCCTCCAAAGA
>NZ_JAELTX010000416.1 GCF_016429065.1 Pedobacter sp. ASV17 | reverse complement strand
GCCCTAATCTTTTGTCGGTGAAAGTGACCGCGCACTCGTACTCCGCCCGGGCTGCGCAGTTTACGGGTCTGGGGGGCTTCTCGACTTTCGAAGACATCTCTCAGTCAGCAATGAGTAATTGCAAACCACCCCGTTTTTGTCTTCAGCCCAGGCCATGTCTGAGGCCATTCATTCCGTTTAACCGATGTGATGAATATCGATCCATGAAACCTGTACGAAAAAATAGTGGGCTTTCTTGACTCGAGGGCGTGGGCTGACGACAAGACAGTGACGCGCGGACGTGGAAATGTCGCTGGCTGCCTCTTGGAGAGAGTTCACGTTTGTTAACAAGGCCCGGCGTTTTGGCTTGGGGCCACTTTTTCTACCCTTACCCACCGAGCTGTCGGTAGTTGCGCGTACACTAGGGTGCCCTAAAACGTTAAATCGTCTCACTTGTTTGGATAGATAGATAC
>NZ_JAELTX010000415.1 GCF_016429065.1 Pedobacter sp. ASV17 | reverse complement strand
GCTCACGCAGCTTGTCTATAACCCATTCTCCTGGCGGAGACTCGAGGACCAGCCTGCGCAGCATCGAAACTGTGCTGGTCATTATGTGTGCGTTGAGGCGGTTGGCCGGGTCGGTCGGACAATTTTATTACACGGAAGTGAAGTCGGAAAAAGAGCGTGTCTGGTTTTCAGTCGGCTGTGAGAAGAGAGAGAGAGACCAGAGGCGCTAGCCGAAGCGGATAAATAGTCGCGCTGGGATTGAAAGGCAAGATGAACAAAACAATAGTAGCGACAGACGGGGTAGGGTCGCGCAGGGCAAAGGAAAACGTCGTGGTGGTGACGACTGCAGAAACGAGGCTTTGTGTTAAAGCCACGACTACTAGTGGCGAAGCTTTGGGGGAAGGTTTTCACAAGCAAAGAGGTGTGCATTGCGCACCGCCAGGCTGTGATTGGCGGCAGAGTGCAGCGCAAGTT
>NZ_JAELTX010000414.1 GCF_016429065.1 Pedobacter sp. ASV17 | reverse complement strand
GATAAAAATAGCTAGTCAGTTAATAATACCACATATATGTACGTAACTGCATGTAACCCTAACCCTGTCGCGTCAGCATAAGGACTCGAGAGCGTTGTACATGGAGCATCCGCGGGGTTTCCTGTCTGTGTAGCAGTATCTACTCTCTCGCGTAATGGATATTGCTTGTGGCTTTTATTAAATGAAGCATTGTCACTTTTGGCTTACCTTATCCTCTTCTCCCCGCCCGGCTTACAGTCCGTGGTGACGTAGTAGTCTAAGCACTGTCACCGTCTTGCGATAAACTTGATTCTAAAACAAAATAATAATAATAATAATAATTCACGTCTTGTACACTTGTTACCCTTTATAGTACACTAAAATTGCATTGCATCTGTCTTACAGCCAGATGACCATGCTAAGAATAGCTTCATTGCCATGTGCAGGTGCACCGGCGACCAGAGCCCCACGATC
>NZ_JAELTX010000413.1 GCF_016429065.1 Pedobacter sp. ASV17 | reverse complement strand
GTGTGTAAGCATCAACAAAGCTTGTAATCGAACTGGCAAACGTTCTGGACGCTTTCTGCTCCGTTTCTGGGCCCATCAGCGTGGTTTGTTTAAACAATGACCCAGACGCATCATTGAAGGATGTAAGTGCATCAATCACTGCGCTCTTTAAAGAATCAGAAAGCCGATTTTTAGCCGCCGCGTTGCGGGTGTTGGCGATGCTAGCCGTAAATGCTTCCAAAAGACTCTCCAAGGACCGGCTGAGTAGTAAATTTAGGTCACCGCAGGCCTTGATATTGACAAATGCTGCCTGTAAGCTGTCTTTATTTTCATGCACCGTTTGGGTTATTGCTGTCGTGAGTGAGGATATAACAGGATCCATTTCATGAATCTCAATATTGAGAGGGACGCGCATGGTGAAAGTAGTCGATGGAAGTGGTGTAGTTTGCGTACGTAAGTGATTGTAGATGAACAC
>NZ_JAELTX010000412.1 GCF_016429065.1 Pedobacter sp. ASV17 | reverse complement strand
TCCCACGACAAATCCGTCCAGATCTGGAGCGCTGATACAGGCGAACAAGTACGCGTACTCCAAGGTCATGGGAGATGTGTTAGCTCAGTTGCATTTTCACCAAACTCGAAGCTGCTGGCCTCCGCTTCTCAAGACAAAACAATCCGCCTATGGGATGTTGAATCAGGACGACATTTGAGAGTGTTGGAGGGACATACTGCTGATGTCAACTCTGTAGCTTTTTCACATGATTCTGCACTATTGGCCTCGGCATCCACAGACAACACATTGAGGATATGGAGTACAGAGACGGGGTATGCGCAGACTATTCTTAGCTACAATTCCGGCCTTAAGTCGATAGCCTTTTCGCACGATTCGGCACATATTGCATCGGCATCCTACGACAAAACTGCCCGAATCTGGAAGGTTAGCACGAGTGAAGGCAGTCATGTCCCACTGGTTGGCAGTCATGAGA